>CANGUU010000139.1 GCA_947457195.1 Gammaproteobacteria bacterium | reverse complement strand
GGCGCCAGCGCAGCATTCAGCGTGCTGTCTGACGACAGCAGTTGCAGATCGACCGGCAAGGCACTGCCCCGCATGGTGCCGGCGGTCGCCGACCCTTCCATGGTGTAACGGTTGTCCTGCTGGAGCCGCCAGTCACCCCGCAGGCCATGGCGTTCTGCCAGCGCGGCCAGTTCCATGAAGTAACTGCTGACCATGCCGACACAGAAGAATGCCAGCGGAAAAGGCGCCAGATCCGTGCCGAGCAGGTAAGGCCCCTCGTCGCAGACCAGACGCCACAGCGGTCCCTCGCTGCCCCCCACCACCGCCTCCTTCTGCATGCCGGTCAAGGCCCTGGCACTGGTCCGCAGGCGCAGCGGCGGAGCGGACGCTACGGCAGCAGGACGCCACGCGGCCGCCTCGGCGAAGACCGGAAAGACCAGCGGATGGGGCGACAGCGCAAGATCCAGCATGGGGAGTTCCTCCAGTCGGGGATGACAACCCAGATGCCGGCGCACGGCAACTGTGGCCGTGTCTCCACCCCCGGCCGTCCGCAGTCGACCGCTGCGCGGGCGCGGTGACCTCCGCCGACGGCGGCCGCCTATAATGCGCATCCTTTTTGCCCGAGGACGCCCCATGGCTCACCCCACCCAGCCGGCTGCCGCAGGGCTGTGGGCCGCATTGCGGCAGGCCCTCGCCGGCAGCGATATCGACTACACCGCGGTGCCGCTGCAACGTGCCATCTTCCTGCTGGCCGTGCCGATGATCCTCGAACTGGCGATGGAGTCCACTTTTGCGCTGGTCGACATCTACTTCGTGGCTCAGTTGGGCGCTTCGGCCGTCGCCACGGTCGGCCTTACCGAGACCTACCTCTTCCTGCTGTATGCCATCGGCATCGGGCTCGGCATGGCGGTGACCGCCATCGTTGCGCGGCGCGTTGGCGAGCAGCGCCACCACGAGGCCAGCATTGCCGCCGGACAGTCGCTGCTGCTCGGACTACTGGTTTCGCTGCCACTGGCTGCCGGTGGCCTGCTGTTTCCACGGCAGTTGCTGGCGCTGATGGGCGCCGATGCCTGGGCGCTGGAGCACGGCTACCGCTACACGCAGTGGATGCTGGGCACCAATGCCGTGATCCTGCTGCTGTTCATCGGCAACGCCATCTTTCGGGGAGCAGGTGCCGCTGCCATGGCCATGCGCGTGCTATGGATCGCCAACGGGGTCAACATCCTGCTCAATCCGCTGCTCATTTTCGGGCTTGGTCCGCTGCCCGGCCTGGGTGTGGCCGGCTCGGCGATCGCCACCAGCATCGGTCGCGGCATCGGCGTGCTGGTGCTGCTGCAGGCCCTGTGGCGCGGCAGGCAGTCGCTGCGGGTAACGCGCGCCGAGCTGCAACTGCACCGGGATGTCCTGCTGGCCATCTGCCGTACCTCGCTCGGCGGTATCGGACAGATGATCATTGCCATGACCTCGTGGATTTTCCTCATGCGGATACTGGCGGACATCGGCAGCGCAGCGGTGGCGGGCGCCACCATCACGGTGCGCCTGATGATGTTCACCCTGCTGCCGGCGCAGGGCCTCGCCAACGCGGCGGCCACGCTCGTGGGTCAGAGTCTGGGTGCCGGAAATCCCGACCGGGCCGAAGCGGCCGTGTGGCAGGTCGGTCGCTACAACATGGGCTTCCTGCTGCTGGTTTCGCTGGTTTACTGGACCTGCAGCGAGTCGCTGCTGCGACTGTTCACGACTGACCCGGCCGTGGTTGCCGTGGGCGCGTCGTGGCTAAAGATCCTCAGTTACTCGTACTTCGTGTACGGCTGGTGGATGGTAGCGGTGCAGGCGTTCAACGGCGCCGGCGACACCCGCACGCCGACCTTCATCAATCTGGTGTTCTTCTGGCTGCTGCAGATCCCGCTGTCATGGTGGCTGGCGACGGTCCAAGGCTGGAACGAGCTGGGCGTATTCTGGGGCGTGTTTCTGTCGGAAACCGCGGTGGGCCTCTTCACCCTGTGGTTGTTCACGCGCGGTGGGTGGAAGCACGTGCACGTCTAGTTGGGCAGCAAAAAAACGGCGGCCATCACGGGCCGCCGTTGGGCTTGCACAGGCGCTGGTCGGTCAACGCAGATCGAAGCGATCGAGCTCCATGACCTTGTTCCAGGCGGCCACGAAATCAGGCACGAAGGCCTGCTGGCCGGCGCTGGTGGCGTAGTACTCGGCAACCGCCCGCAGCTCCGAGTTGGAGCCGAAGATGAGATCCACCGGGGTACCGGTCCACTTCAGGTTGCCGTTGGTATCGCGACCCTCGTACAGAGCGGGATCGGAGGCCGATGGCTGCCACTGCACCGTCAAGTCGAGCAGGTTCACGAAAAAGTCGTTGCTCAGGGTGCCCGGGCGGGTGGTGAACACGCCGTGCTTGCTGTCGCCCACCGTCACGTCGAGTGCGCGCAGCCCACCGAGCAGTACCGTCATTTCCGGCGCACTGAGCGTCAGCTGATCGGCCTTGTCGATCAGCGCGTCGACTGGTGCGTGCAAGGCACCCGCGCTGTAGAAGTTGCGGAAACCATCGGCCTTCGGCTCCAGCACGGCGAAGGAGGCGGCATCGGTCTGTTCCTGCGAGGCATCGGTGCGACCCGGAGTGAACGGCACCTCAAGGGTCACGCCCGCGGCCTTGGCAGCCTGCTCGAGACCGGCTGCCCCGCCGAGCACGATCAGATCGGCCATGGATACCCGCGTTCCGTCGCGCTGGGCGTCATTGAAGGCTGCCTGTACCTCGGTGAGTCTGTCGAGCACCCCGGCGAGCTGGGCAGGCTCGTTGACGGCCCAGCCAGCCTGAGGCGCCAGACGCAGGCGCGCGCCGTTGGCGCCACCCCGCATGTCAGTGCCGCGATAACTGGCCGCGGCGGCCCATGCGGTCTCTACCAAGGCCGCAGGCGCCACACCGGTGGCCAGAATGTCGGCCTTCAGAGCGCGGATGTCTGCGGCGTCGATCAGTGGATGGTCGACGGCAGGTACCGGATCCTGCCACACCAGGTCTTCGGTTGGCGCCAGCGAACCCAGGTAGCGGCTGCGAGGGCCCAAATCACGATGGGTCAACTTGAACCAGG
>CANGUU010000138.1 GCA_947457195.1 Gammaproteobacteria bacterium | reverse complement strand
GATTCCTGCCCCACACAGGCGTTGGCACCAGCCGAGCACGGCGGGCCGCGCGCCAAGCTGACCTGCCTGCAGCGCCTGACCACTGCTGAGTGCCGTCAGGCAGCGCCGCAACCCGGCGCCGTTGGGCAGGCGCTCCATGTCGCCATTCACGAACACGTGCAAGTGCCGGCCGTTCTGCTGCCAAGCTAGTCGCGCAGCGCTGTGCAGGCGCAGGAGACCCGTGGGTTGCCAGGCAGGTCGACGTCGCGGTGGCGTGATGAGCTGCTCATCCCGGGTTTCTGTGACATGGCGTCCGAACCAGAGATCGAGCGCCGACTCGTCCCGCAACACACTGCGCAACAGCCGGCGCAACTGGCGCCGATCACTCTCGGTGATCTCGCCGGTCTGCAAGGGCGGTACGCGGAGAGGATCCCGGAAGCGCAGGTCCGGCGGCAAGGTCTCCGCCCGCTGGTCGGCGTAGCCAAGCAGCAGCTCTGCGGCGGAAGGCGCGCGAAAACCCACCGAATAGCAGAGGCTGCAATCCAGCGATGTGCCGAAGTGCGCAACCCCGGGGGGCACATACAGCACATCGCCGCTTTCCAGTATCCAGTCCTGCTCGACATGGAACTCTTTCAACAGCTTCAGACCACTCCCGGTCCGGAGCAGGTCGGCACTGCTGCAGGCCTGGCCGGTCTGCCAGCGTCGTCTGCCCTGACCCTGCACGAGAAAGACATCGTAGTAGTCGAAATGGGGTCCTACACCGCCGCCGGGCGTGGCGTAGGAGATCATGACATCGTCGACGCGCCAGCGTGGCAGGAACGGTACTTCCTGCAGCAGGGCTCTCACGCCTGGCACCCACTGATCGACAGCCTGCACCAACAGCGTCCAATCGTGATCCGGCAGGCCAGGGAAATCCGATTCCTTGAAGGGTCCGGACTGCAATCGCCAGTGGCCGCGCGCATGGTGCACGAGGCGCGCCTCCACCGCCTCCTCACACGCCAGCCCGGCCAACTCTTCGGCGCTGATCGGATCCGCGAAGCCGGGCAGCGCCTGCTTCAGCAGGACCGGCCGGCGCTGCCAGTAATGGCGCAGAAACCGCTCGGTGCCGAAGGCGGTCGTGATCATGGCAGACGTCGGGTCTGTTCAACGGCGTTGCCGAGATAGGTATCCGGCCGCAGGGCCTGCAGCGCCGCCTTGGCAGCGGGGGGGATATCCAGGGTGTCGATGAACTGTGCCAGACGCTCGGCATCGATACGCTGCCCGCGGGTCAGCGCCTTGAGTTTTTCGTAGGGCTCAGGGACAGCGTAACGACGCATCACCGTCTGGATAGCCTCGGCCAGCACTTCCCAGCTGGCGTCGAGATCGGCCCGCAAGCGGTCCCGGTCAATGAGCAGTTTGCCCAAGCCCTTGAGAGTGGCCTCCCAGGCGATGATGCTGTGCGCCAAACCGACACCGATGTTGCGCAGGACCGTCGAGTCGGTCAGATCGCGCTGCCACCGTGAGATTGGTAGCTTCTCGGCGAGATGCTGCATGAGGGCATTCGCCAGTCCGAGGTTGCCCTCGGAGTTCTCGAAATCGATCGGATTCACCTTGTGGGGCATGGTGGAGGAGCCTACCTCGCCAGCCGCAACGCGCTGACGGAAGTACCCCAGGGAAATATAGCCCCAGACATCGCGATCGAAGTCGAGCAGGATGGTGTTGAACCTGCACATGGCGGCAAAGAGTTCGGCAATGTAGTCATGGGGTTCGATCTGCGTCGTGAAGGGATTCCACTGCAGACCAAGCGACTCGACGAGGGTACGCGCCAGTGCTGACCAGTCGACTTCGGGGTAGCTCACCAGATGGGCATTGAAGTTGCCGACGGCACCGTTGATCTTGCCGAGCAGTGCCACGCTTGCCACCTGGTCGAACTGTCGCTGCAGGCGAGCGACGGTGTTGGCGAATTCCTTGCCCATGGTGGTCGGTGTGGCGGTCTGGCCGTGCGTGCGGGCCAGCAGGGCGGCGTCGGCGTAGTCCAGCGCCTGACGCCGTAGCTCATCGATGAGTTGCTGCATGAGTGGCAGCAGCACGTCGCTGCGGGCCGACTTCAGCATCAGTGCGTAGGCCAGGTTGTTGATGTCCTCCGAGGTGCAGGCGAAGTGCAGGAACTCGCGGCTGCGGGCAAGCTCGGGGTGGGTCGCAAAGCGCGCCTTCAGGAAATATTCGACGGCTTTTACATCATGGTTGGTGACCTTCTCCCGCTCCTTGATATCTGACGCCTCGGCAAGACCGAAATTGTCGATGATGCCCTGCAGGAAGTCGCGCGCCGAGACGGACAGCGGTGGTACCTCGGGGATTCCCGGATGGGCAGCGAGGCACTCGAACCAGCGAATCTCCACCACCACCCGAAAGCGGATCAGACCAAATTCGCTGAAACAGGGAGCCAGCGCCCGGCACTTGCCCTGGTAGCGGCCGTCGATGGGCGAGATAGCGGTCAGCGAAGAGAAGGGCAGCGGCTGGAAGGCGGGCATGCGACGGTCCTGATGTGCGAAGGCCGGCATTCTAGCCCAGCGCCGTACCAACCGGCGACGAGGCAGTCGCTCTGCCGGCCTGTCTGCTCAACCTGCTGGTGGCCCGGGCGTGGGGCCTCGACTGTCGTAGTCCGGCATGGCAAGGAGGGCGCGGGTACAGCGCTGCCACTGGCGTCGACGCAGCAGCAGGTGCCAGCGGCTGCCACCCAGCTGTTTCCACAGGAAGGCCGCACGCACGCCGGCAAACAGCAGGATGCGAATCCTGTCGGCAACGTGTTCGTTCTTCAGGTGGTTCATGTCACCACGCACGTGGATGCGGAATGGCAGAAGACTCAGCGTGCTGCGATACAGGCGTGCCAGTTCCCGCAACCGCAGCGGTTCCTCGGCAAAGCTGGCGGCATCCTGCTGCTGGAGCAGGCGCTCGAGTTCGCTGCGGATCTGCTGTTGAACACGGGGCCGGGCGGAAAGCTGCGACTCCAGATGCAGTAAACCGAGAAAGTAACGCAGGCTTTCACTGGGATTCAGGAAGGAGTCGTTGCCACCGAGAAAATCCTTCAGCGTCTCGAGGCCGAGACGCAGCGCGCGCACCGACCCGAACACGGCCTCGGTGCTACCCGGATTCAGGACAAACAGACTGTGGACGGCGGTCCTGAACTT
>CANGUU010000137.1 GCA_947457195.1 Gammaproteobacteria bacterium | reverse complement strand
GTAATCAGTCCGTGCTGCCCCGCCTAGTGCCCATTTTTGCGGTTCGCGACCGCTGTTCACCCATTCAGGGGCTGTCTGTTCCTGTGGGGCGGGCGCCGCGATTGCGGGGGCTTTCCCAGCGCCAGTTTGTGGCGGGCAGGCGAATTTCCTTCACGACCGTCATCACCTTGATGTCGGGATTTTCATGGCGACTGGCAATGATCTCGATGGTATCGCCGGCGGAAAACTGTGTTTCCTGTACTCCCGTACGCTCGGCACCGCTCAAGGTCACCCACTCCACCCGGATGCGCTCGCCCTCGGCTTCCACGGTAAACACGATGTGCGGGTTTTCCCACAGCACGTGCAGCAGGCGCCCGCTCAGCAGGCTGCGCTCCTCGAGATCGAAGCTGGCGTAGCTGTGGTGGGCCGACGCCAGCGGCGGCAGCAGTGCTGCCACCAGCACGGCGGGTACGCGCATCACTTGCTCTGCTGCTTGTCCCAGTCGGTCTTGCCGGCCTCCTTGCCTGCCACCGAGTACAGCACCTGCGCGTTGCGGGTCTTCTGGAAATCCTCCAGCGTCATGCCCTTCATGGCAGCGTAGATGTGGAGGTTGGTGGTGCCGATCACGGCACCGAGTTTTTCCAGCATGAAGAAAATCACCCCGTAATGGATCATGCCCCGCCAGTCGCGACGCCGCACCAGATCCTTCTCCTGCTCGGTGAGGCCGGCCTGGGTGAAGCTGGACTCCGGATCTTCCAGGAACGCCTTGCGATGGGTTGGGTGGATGAGTTCGTGCAGGAAATGGTTGAGGCGGAAGGCGGCCACGCTGCGGCCGATGGTGAACGGATAGGTGCCCTGCAGTTTCTCTATGCCCTCGAGTTCATGATTGACGCGCCGCAGGAACGCGTCGGTGCTTTCGGCCGGCTGCTCGTTGGAGCGCTCCTCGAGAATTAGGCTGGCGATCGGCGTCATTGACGGCAGGTAGTAGGTCTGATGTGTTTTTTCGACCTTCTCCGACAGGGCGCCGCGCATCATCAGCCACATCACGACCTCGGCCCCCTCCATGCCACCGAGTTCCGCCAGCTGCGCGATGGTGTAACGGGTCAGCCCTTCGGGGTCGGAAGCCAGTCGGTCCATGAATTCCATGTCCCAAGGCGTGTTGTTGAACCCGCAGCGCTCACCGTGCACCTGATGGGAAAGACCGCCGGTGCCAGCGATCGCGATCTTGAGATCACCCGGATAACTCTGCAGGGCACGGCGCAGCGCCTTGCCGAGCTTGTAACAGCGCGAGGCGTTGGGTGACGGCGCCATCAATACGCCGACCTGAAAGGGGATGATGCGGGTAGGCCATCCTTGCTTGTGTTCGGGGAACAGCAGCGACATCGGCGAAAAACAGCCATGGTCGAGCCCCTTGTTCTGGAAGTAGCTCAGGTCGAATTCATCGGCGACGAGGCACTTGGCAATGTGCTCGGCAAGTGCAGGATGCCCCTGCAGCGGCGGCAACTGCCGCGCCCCGCCACCTTCGTCGGCAACCGGAAACTCGGCACCCACGCCCAGGGCAAATTGCGAGTAGTGGTCCATGAAGAAGGACGTCATGTGATCGTTGAAAATGTAGAAGATGACGTCCGGAGCCTGTTGCTTGAGCCATTTCTGCACCGGCTCATAGCCCTTGAAGATCGGCGCCCACACCGGATCGTTCTGCTTGTTGGTGTCCACGGCGAAGCCGATGGTGGGCGTATGGGAAGTGGCGAAACCGCCGACGATGGTAGCCATGACTGCTCCTTGAGGGTAAGGCCCGCGAACTGCTGCGCGGGTCGTGAGAGGCGGGGCAGGATGATAGGCCGTTTCGGCGACAGGCACCACGCCGCCGCGTGCGTATGACCAAGCGCGGCGACTTCAGTTACGGGACGGCCGGGGCTGCGACCCTGACGGCGGGAAGCGCACTTGCCGTCTTCAGTGCGGGTGACTGACGTAGTGCTGGCGCAGCAGGTCCTTGCCGTAGTCGTTGCCATTGGGCGTGCGCACGGTCGAGTGCACATGTTCGCGGTATGGCATACCACGCGGATACAGATGGGCGAGACCAACCGGTGCCTGATGGTCGAATTCGATCACCAGCACCGGGCTCTGCAGGCGGTAGTAGAACACGGCGTCGTCGTCGGTTTCGCCGATCCATGCGAAGGTCATGTCGTCGAGGCGGGCGGTGATTTCCCGCATGCGCTCCTCCGCCAGTGGCGCTTCCATGTTGCCGATGTACAGTCCGATCAGATCGATAAGCAGGGCCTTTTGCTCGGCGGAAAATCGCGCCACCGCAGTGCCGGCATATTCCAGCACGACGTTGTCGCTCCAGGCTTCGGTCAGCAGGTTGTTGCCGGTCTTGCTGGTGTAAATGATGGCCTCGCGCTGCTGGCGATCGTCGAGGGCCCGAATGAGGGCGAGGCCCTTGGCCTGTTCGTCGTCCATGATGCGGGTGCCCCGGTATTTGCCGCTGTTGGCAACGGCCGGCTCCGAGCCCCAGAAGGCCGGGGTCATCACCACCTGGTCGCCCAGCACGAAAAAGTTGATGACCAGATGATGGCCATCCAGCTGCCAACCCCAGGGCTCGGTTGTCGACGGTGTACCCATCAGGGTCAACCAGTACTTGCCTTCTCCGAATTCCACGAAATTGTTGTTGTTCAGTTCGCCGAGAGTTTCATTGAGCCGCATGATGTCACGAGCCAGCGTGGCGCCTTTCAGACTCAGCGCCGAATCCAGCAGGGACCATGCCGCCGCTTTCTGCGCATCGTTCATGTCGTCGAATGACAGACCCTGCCGCTTGTAGATCGACATGTTGGCCCAGCGACGCCACTCAAGATCGTCGACGGGAAACAGTGTCGTTCGGCGCTGCGCCGGGGTAAGGGTCTCGATGAAGGCAGCAGCGGCAGCCTGCAGCGGTCCGGTATCGATACCGGTGCTGCGTAGCGGGTACAGACCTTCGACGATTTCACCATCGCTGGTAATGCCCTTGAATCCATCGGCGAGGTTGGTGGCTTCCATCTGGGCACTGATGGTGCGGGAAAGCTCGGGAAACTGTGCCGGGTCGCGGCCCTGCGCCAGCAGGTTGCCGGTGATGAGCAACAGCAGCAGCGAAACGGCGAGGCACTCAAGGCCTGGACGCCTTCGCAGCGCACGGCCTGACAGCGGGCGTATCAGAGAACGGCAAGCGGGCAAGACCATGGCACACCTCCGAAGCGACGGGACGCTGTAGATGCTACTGCCGCTCGGGCTTGCCGGCCAGCACCGCCTTGCCGGCCCCGCCGCTGCTCGGGCACAATGCGGGGCCCTTGCGGGTGTAGTTCAATGGCAGAACGGCAGCTTCCCAAGCTGCATACGAGGGTTCGATTCCCTTCACCCGCTCCAGT
>CANGUU010000136.1 GCA_947457195.1 Gammaproteobacteria bacterium | reverse complement strand
GGTGCCGCTCAGGCGGCGCCAGCCGCCTTGGCAAGGCATTCGTTGCCGAGATAGCCGCCACCACCGCAGTAACTGAGGTCCTGCAACTGCATCAGCAACCCGTCCGGGTCCGTGAAGTACAGCTCCGGCGTTCCCCCCACCGCGCCTCCCCGTTCGGGCTGGCGCCGACTGACGTAATGCATCAGGGGCCCTGCCGTCCGCTGACCTTCCGGACGGGCACTCAGGCCGTTGGCGGTCAACGTGGCAAGAATGGCTTCCACATCGAAGCCCGGCATGTTGAAGCAGCCATGGTTGAGGCTGGCAGGCACTGCCCGATCCGCTTGGACACCACCGGCATACATCACGAACTGCTTACCGTCGCCAATCCCGGTCACCGGCGAGTTGGCGCCCTGATAGGCCTGCACCTCCAGCCCGAAGAACTGTTGATAGAAGGTATTGGCCCCCGCCCCGTCGTTGACGAATGCGGTGAAATGGTTGATCTCCTGCAACTGGAACAGACCGGCGGGGGCCTGCTCCGGTGCCGGGCAGACACTGCCGAGTTCGCCGCTGCCACCGCAATAGCTGCCATCACTGAGTTGGACGATGAGGCCGCGATCGTCGGACAGGTAGAGTTCGGGCGTGCCGTCTCGCATCCGCACCCAGCAGCGGCGGGGATGGGCTATACCGGGCTGCACAAGCGGCGGTGCTTCGATGCGACTGAAGCCCTGCTGTTGGAGCACGCTCTGCACGGTCACGAGATCAAAGTTCTGCACGGAGTAGCCGAGGTGCACGATGGAAGGAGCCTCTCCGCTCTCCACGCGACGGACGGCCATGAAGGCCGGCCCTGCTCCAACCCGCAGGCAGACCCGACCGCCATGCCGGGACTGCACCGGCATACCGAACAACTTCTGGTAGAAGTCCACCGTGCGCTGGACGTCGGCAACCGCAATCTCGAAGCAATTGATCTTTTCGATACGCAGTGCAGGGGAAGACTGCGCGAGCAGGCGGGAGCCGAGCAGACTGCCTGGCAGCGCGGCGAGCAGGGTTCGACGGGAGAATGCGGACTGTTTCATGACAAATGGCCGTGGCAGTGGAAAGGTGCCACGCATGGTAACGAGACGGCTCAGCTGCGGTCCATACGCCCGTGGCGCGGCGGCTTGACTTCAACTGGGCCCGGTGTCAGTTTGCCGCCACCGTCCCGTCAGCGCGACGGTATCCAAATCACCGAGGGGAACCCATCATGAAAACACTGCTTCGCATACCAGCCGCCCTGCTGCTGCTCGGCTCCACTGCCGTGTTCGCGCAGGCGCCGGCCGGCGCTGCTGCGGCACAGCCGCCACAAGACACCAGCATGAGCTTTTTCGTCACCAGCGTCGGCAAGGGCGATGGCGCCAATCTTGGCGGCCTCGCCGGGGCTGATACCCATTGCAAGGCGCTGGCCGAGGCCGCCGGCGTTACTGGCAAGACTTGGCACGCCTACCTCAGCACGGCCAGCGTCAACGCTCGCGATCGCATCGGCAAAGGCCCGTGGTTCAATGCCAATGGCGTGTTGGTGGCGCGCAGCGTCGACCACCTCCACTTCAGCAACGTGCTGCTCACGAAGGAAAACTCGGTCACCGAGAAGAAAGCCGTGGTGAACGGGGTGGGCGATCAGCCCAACCAACACGACATCCTCACCGGCAGCAACCCGGACGGGTCCTTCTCCGGCAAGAGCTGCAACGACTGGTCGAGCAACAGCAACGAAGACCAGCCCAAGGCCACCGTGGGCCATCTGGACCGTCGCGGAGGTGGCGCCATGGCTGAGTCCTGGAATGCCGCACACGACAGCCGTGGCTGCAGCCAGGAGAAACTGGTCGCTTCCGGCGGTGCCGGCTACTTTTACTGCTTTGCCGTCACCGAGTAAGGCAGCGCCGGCAGGCTCTCCAAAAAAGGCACCTCAGGGTGCCTTTTTTTTGCGCGCTTCTCCTGCGGCAGTCGAGTCTGGTCCCGGCTTGTACGGCAGGAGTGCAGTCCCTATCATCCGGCCGCCGTTGGCCACCCAGAGGCACCGCAGAGCATGGCAACTTCCTACCACGTCAACGATTTCGTCGATGGACAGCGCATCACCGGCTTCAATGTGAAGCTGTTGATCTGGAGCTTCCTGACGATGTTCGCCGATGGCTTCGATCTCAATTCATTGGGATTCGCGGCGCCGGAACTCACCCGCATGTGGGGCGTGGAGCGAAGCGCCATGGGGCCGGTGCTGAGTGCCAATCTCCTCGGCATCTTTTTCGGTGCACCGCTGCTTGGCTGGCTCGGTGATCGTCATGGCCGCCGGCCGCTCATCATCTTCGGTACCCTGCTGTACGGCATCATGACTCTGTTGATGGCGTACTCCACCACCATGGAGCAAATGATGCTGCTGCGCTTCGTGGCCGGCATTGGCATCGGCGGCATCATGCCCAACACCATATCGCTCAACTCGGAGCTGACGCCGAAGCGTTACCGGTCGGCCCTGATCGTGCTGATGTTCATGGGAATCACCACCGGCAGTACAGCGGTCGGTCTGGTAGCGACCGGCTTCCTCGCCGAGCATGGCTGGCCGATCATCTTCCAGGTGGGCGGAGTGCTGCCGCTCGTGGTGGGACTGGCCCTGGTGTTCACCCTGCCCGAGTCCCTGAAGTTGCTCGCCATCCAGCCGGGGAAGCGCGCCGAATTGCTGGCTACCGCCCGGCGCATGCGGCCCGACCTCGCGATCGCCGACGATGCCCAGTTCGTCAACCCGGCCATCGTGGCGGAGAGTGAAGGTCGCGTGACAGAGCTCTTCAAGGGGGGGCTGCTGTGGATCACGCCGCTGCTGTGGACCTGCTTCGCCATCGCGCTCATGGCCAACTTCTTCCTCAACAATACCTTGCCCCTGATCTACGACAACTACGGCATCGATGCGCAGGAAGCCGCGATCACCGCCACCATGTACCACGCCGGTGGCATCGTGGGTGGCTTGTTGCTGAGTGCCCTGCTCGACCGCATGGGTTTCTCGATCGTCGCCATCATGTTCGCGCTGGCGCTGCCCGCGATGATGCTACTCGGCATTCAGAGTCTCGGATTTACCGTGCTGGCCGGCGTGTCTTGTATCGCCGGCATCGCCGTATTGGGTGCGCAATTCGGCAACAACGCTGCTGCGGGCCTGCTCTACCCGACCTCGATTCGAGGCAAGGGCGTCGGCATTGCGTTGTCGGTGGGGCGCCTGGGTGCGATTCTGGGACCCAACGTCGGCGCGTTGCTGCTTGGCATGAACCTGCCGATGCAGACCCTGTTCATCGTCGCCACCCTGCCAGTCCTGATCGGGCTGGTGGCATCGATCCTGCTGTCCTGGCTTTGCTTCCGACGTTTCAACAGCTTCCAGCTTGACGACACCCCCGTCCGCGACTCGTGAACGCTCTTCGTTGCCAGGTGCCTTTCATGCTGCTGCTGGCCACCCTGGTCGG
>CANGUU010000135.1 GCA_947457195.1 Gammaproteobacteria bacterium | reverse complement strand
TTCCACACCGATCAACTGCGCGTGGTGGAGCGCTACCAGCGACCGGATGCCAACACCCTGGTCATCGATGCCACGGTCTACGACGAAGGGGTGCTGTCGCAGCCTTGGGTGGTCCCGACCCGCAAGCTGGTCAAGGCCCCGTACGATCAGTTGCTGCCCCTCATCTGCACCGGCGTGGAAACCCAGGAACTCATGGATGCGGCGGCCGAACTGGCGCCGTGACGCCAAGCGGCAGGGTCGAGCGCCCTGCCGCTTCCGCCGCCGGGCGGCGCAGCGGCTGCGCCGCTAGAGCAGCGCCAGCCAGTAAGCCGCGGCCAGCAAGCCGAGACCGAGCAGCGATGCCAGGGTGACGCGTTTCAGTCGCGACTGGCTCGGCAGCAGCAGCACGAAACCAGCCAGCGAAAACACCACGATCAGCACGCCACTCGCGTCCACCAGCCACTTCCAGATCACGTCGGTATCGCGCGCCTTGTGCAGGTCATTGAGCAGGGCAATGACACCGAAGTCGGTAAGCTCGAAGACAGCGCGGCCGTTGAATACGTCGATCTCCACGAAGGCACTGCGGCCTGGCGCCCGATAATCCACCAGCACGCCATCGGGGCTGGTCTCGAGCGTGGCAAGATCGCGCCGGAGCCCGAATTCCCGGCGCAGGAATTGCGCCAGTTCCGGCGAGTCGGCGATCATCCCGGCCTCGTCGAGCGGCAACTCCGGCAGCGTCTCCAGCGTACGCGATGTCACCACCGGCTCGGCGGCAAGCTCGCTGGCGTGGTTGAGGGTGATGCCGGTGATGGCGAAGAAAGCCAGCAACAGCAGCAGCGCAATCGACAAGTAGATATGGATCGTGCGTGACCAGTAGAGCAGGGAGCGATTGACAGACATGGGCATCAGGCAGTGGTGGAGGGAACGGAGGACGGCAGCCGTGCGGGTACTGGCCGTTGCGACGGCGGGATTATGGTGCATTTTGCCGGGTACCACAGCCAGCCTTGCCCAGCCTGCCCCGCAGCACGTGGTGCAGCACTACGACGGCGTGCTGGGCACGTCTCTCGATGTCAGCCTGTGGGGCCCTGAGCAGGCCGAACTGGAGCGGGCCGTGGCCGCCGCCCTGGCGGAGATCGCGAGGCTGGAGTCCCTGCTGTCGACCTGGCGTGAGGACAGCGTACTGATGAAGCTCAACCGTAACCGCAGCGGTACCGGGCTGCCGCCGGAACTGATCGACGTCGTCAGCCTCTGCGAGACCTGGCGTACGCGCTCCGCCGGCATCTTCAGTTGCCGGCTGGGCAGCTTCACGCGGCGCTGGCAGCAGGCGCAGGAAACGCAGCAACTGCCGGTGGTGCTGGATCTGCTGAAGCAGGCGCGCGAAATCAACCAGGCCCCGCTCGAGATCGACGCGGCGCGCGGCGCCATCACGCTCGGTGCCGGGATCGAGCTCGAGCCCTCCGGCCTCGCCAAGGGCTATATCATCGACCGGGCCATGGCGTTGCTGCGGGCAGAGGCACCCTCCGCCACGGCCCTCAAGCTCGACATCGGTGGCGATGCGTTGTACTGGGGCTCACCACCCGGCAGCGAGGGCTGGCCAGTGCAGGTGGCGGGTCCGGCGACCGTGGCCGACAACGGGGAGTTCCTCGTTGAACTTTCACTGCGCAACCGGGCGGTGGCCACCAGTGGGCATGGCAGCCGCGGTTATCGCGTGCGCAACCTCGACTACAGCCACATCCTCGATGCCAGACGTGGCTGGCCGGTGTCCGACGGCTCCTATGCCGTGGCGACAGCGGACGACGCCGTGACCGCCGATGCCCTGGCCACCGTACTGGCCGCCCAGGTATTCGGCCAGGCCACGGCCTGGGCGAGCCAGGCATTGGACGCCTCCCTGCAGGTACTGGTCGTCGACAAGACGGGTCAGCAGTGGACCTCCAGTGGCTGGACCGACCTGCTGAACGGCGAACTGCGTCGGCAGCTGCGCGCCGAGGTCAGCCTGACACTCGACTACAACATCCCGCGCCTGCGTGACCGCGTGTACAACCGGCCTTACCTGGTGGTGTGGATCAGCGACAGCCGCGGCCAGTCCCAGCGCAACCTGCTGCTGCTCGGCGGGGAGCAGCGCTGGGCCAACAGCAACTCGGTCTGGTGGCGACGCAACGGCAGCCGCGGCTTCCAGGACAGTTACAACGTGACCCGCCCAACGCGCGGCCCCGGCGACTACCAGCTGGTGTGGGATGGCAAGGACGCGGCAGGCAACTCATTGCCGCAGGGAGACTATGTCCTGCACGTGGAGGCGGCACGGCAGAATGGCGGGCACGATTACGTAGCCCTGCCCTTCACCCTCGCCCCCGGTAGTCGCGATTACCAGCACGCTGGGCAGGGCGAGGTGGGCCCGTTCCGCTTCACGCTGACGGTAGCGGCGCCGGAGTAAGCGCGAGCACGCGGCGCAGCACCTGCTCTGCTGGCTGTGCGTCGGGTCGGGCGTTGCTGCAGCACCAGGCCACGAAGTGGTCGGGGCGCACCAGCACCAGCGTGGCCTGGTAGCGGTCGGCTTCGCCGCCCCGCCCTGCACGGATGACGGTGAGCGGCAGGCGCAGGGCCGCGGCCGCAGCGGTAAAGGCCGCCACGTCTGCGTCAGCAGCGCCGAGCGCCAGCAGACTGAAGCCGCTGCCAAGAACTTCGAACACATTGCGCCCGTCGGCCAGACGCGCTGGCGCCAGATGATGACCGGGCCGCGCCTCGAAGCGATGCGAACCCAGCGCGCTGGTGGTGCCTGGCCCGGGACCCGCAGGCACGATCACCGGGGAGCCTGTGTAGTGCGGCTCATAGGACTGGACTTCGCCGACCGCCCCACGGGCTCGCTGCTGCAGGGCCTGCGCAAAACCCACCGGGTCGCGGGCCGGGTCGAAGGTATCGAGAAAATGCCGGTCGTTATCGATGGCCCGGACGATGAAATCGTCGATGGTGGAGCGGAACACCGGCCTACGTTCGGCGTCGTAGGAATCCAGCAGGTCCTCCCCGGCCCAGCCTTCCACGACCGCGGCCAGCTTCCAGCCGAGGTTGCGCGCGTCCTCCAGACCCGCATTCACGCCATAGCCGCCGTAGGGTGGGTGACTGTGCGCGGCGTCGCCGGCCACGAAGCTGGGGCCACTGCGGTAAGTGTCCGCCAGCGCGAAACGCAGGTCCCAGAAGCCGACATGCTGGAACTCAACGTCGAACTCGGCCCCAACCGCTTCCTGCAGCAGGGCGCGGAAATCGAAATTGTTGGCCGTGGTGCCCGCCGGCACCGGCGCATGGAAAAACCAGGTGTGGCCCAGATCGACCCGGCCGAAAAATTTCCAGTAACCCTGCAGGGCCGGCTGCAGCACGTTGTAGTAGGACTTGCCGGGGTAGCGCTCCAGCAGGGCATGCAGGCCGGTGGAGCGGAACACCAGCAGTACCATCAGGCGGTCATGCGAGGTCAGCGTCTGGGTGATGCCGGCCTGCTCGCGTACGCGGGACCGCGCGCCATCGCAGCCCACCACGAAACGG
>CANGUU010000134.1 GCA_947457195.1 Gammaproteobacteria bacterium | reverse complement strand
TGGGCGCGCTCGAAGCGTGAGGTCTCGATGTAGTAGCGCACGGCCGTGTTGCCTTCGTGACAGGCGTATTCGTACATCTTGTAGTCGTTGTCGAGAAACATCGGGTAGCGCAGTTTCATCGAGCCGCTCGACAGCACGTCCGGATCTTCGATCAGCATGTCGAACTCGATGCTGTCGTCGGCCGTGCGTGTGAAGCGTTCGGTGATCTTCATGTTGTCCGACGTGGGTTGTGGCGCGCCTGCACCCGGTACACCGCCGCTGGTCAGGCCGGTATCGAGGCCGTGGGCAAAGTTCGTGGTCTCCACCACGAGCGTGTTGCCTTCCCAGTGACCACGGGATTCTCCCAGCCACTGTCTTATCTGACCCGGCAGCGGCGGCCGCGCGGTCGTTGGAATGATGCGGGCTTCATGGGCCATCTCCAGCGAGATCACCACGTAACCGGGTGACTGGAAGATACGGATGCCGTTGTTGTAGTTGCGCTGCATCATCGACACCGGCATACCGCGGGTAATGCAGCGGTCCCAGGCGCTGAAGTCACCGATGCCATCGAACACCGTCTGGGCCGGATCGTAGGAGCTGCGCATTTTCTTGCGCTGTTCTTCGCCGAACGGCGTCAGCGGCGGAATGCGGCCATTGGCGGGCTCCACGATCAGCGAGGTCTGCTTCATGGCGCGGCCCGCTGCGTCTGCCGCCGGAATCGGCCCGGACTGGAAGCGTTCGTCGCGTGCCGCCACGTTTGCCTGCGCAGCGGCGTATTCCTCGTCGGTCAGCTCCGTGCGATCGCCATACTTGGGGTCACGCTGCAGCGGCACGCCGATGAGGTGGTTGAGCGGCCAGGTACCCCGCAGGTCCGGCTCGCCCCACGGTGTCTGGGGTGGCACGTAGGTCGTTTCTGCTGCGGTGCTGCACGTGGGCAGCAAGGCCAGTGCCAGGGCGCCGACCGCGAAAAGACGGGCGTGGGTGGTGATCATGGCGGATCCTCGCTGCGAAGGCTGCTCTTGCCGGGAGTGTACTCGTGCGCGAAAGCGGGCTGCAAACCGGCGTTGCGCTGACAGCGTCGGAAGCTGCGTGCTAAGCTCAAAGCCCTTCGCAACGCCAAAAAAAACCAGTACAGGGGACTCCATCGATGCGAATCCGCAAGCCGGCTGTGCTGGCCACTCTCTTCTTGATCGCAGCCTGTGGGCAGGCCCCCGAGCAAGCCGGGCAGTCAGCGCAAGCAGGCGCAGGCCTGCCGGCGCTGGGCGGTCATCCCGACCTGAACGGTATCTGGCAGGCTTTGGGTACGGCACACTGGAACGTTGAAGCCCACTCGGCCGAGGCCATCGATCAGGCGTGGCCGCTGGGTGCCATCGCGGCGATCCCGGCCGGCAACACCATCATCACCAGCGGCGACGGCAGCATTCCCTATCTGCCCGCTGCCCGCGCGCTACGCGACCAGAACCGTGCTGCCTGGCCTGCGCTGGACCCCGAAGCCAAGTGCTACATGCTGGGCGTCCCGCGTGTGACCTACCACAACATGCCGTTCCAGATTTTCCAGGGCGAAGCCGGCGACCTGCTCATGGTGTATCCCTTTGCCGCCACCAACCGCGTCATCCACATGAGCGATTTCACGCCACCCCCCATCGATTCCTGGATGGGCAAATCCGATGGGGTCTGGGACGGCAGTACGCTGGTGGTGACCACCACGGGTCAAAACGAATTCACCTGGCTGGACCGCGCGGGTAATCACCACAGCAACCAGTTGAAGGTCACCGAGCGCTTCTCCCTGCTGGATCGGGATCACCTGCGCTACGAGGCCACGCTGGAAGATCCGCTCACCTACAGCGCCCCATGGACACTGGCCCTGACCCTTTACCGTCTCGTCGACGACAACGCCCAGTTGCTGGAACACAAATGTGTACCGTTCGCCGACAAGTTGCTCTACAGCGATCTGCTGGGTCTGACGCCGCCGGCACCCGCCGTGGCTCCCTGAGCTTGCCGAACGAGTCCTACTGCATCCGGAGGAACCCTTGATGAATGCGCAAACTGCCTTGCTCCTTGCGTTGCTGCTGAGTGCCATGGCCCCCCCGGTCAACGCCCATCATTCCTTCTACGCCGAGTTCGACCAGAACAAGCAGGTGACGCTCGAAGGCACCGTGGTCAAGATGGAGTGGGTCAATCCGCACTCCTGGTTGCATCTGGAGGTCACCAACGCCAAGGGCGAAAAGGAGGTCTGGAAAGTGGAGGGTGGATCGCCCGCCGTGCTGCTACGCCTCGGTTGGACGCGAGATTCCATTCCGCCGGGCATTCGCGTGAAGGTGGTGGGCTTCCAGGCCAAGGACGGTGCTCTGCGGGCCAATTCCCGCAGTGTCGAGTTTCCCGATGGTCGCAGCATGGAGCTTGGCAGCAGCAATCGGGAGGAGGGCCGGCCGCCGGCGCGCTAGCGCAGGCCGGCATCGCCAGGCAGGGGAGGAGAAACGACATGACCCGCTCGAGACAGATGCTGTTCTGGTTGACGCTGCTGCCGTCGGTGGCTGCCGCCCAGCCCGCTGGCTGGAATGATGCGTTTCCGCCGCACAAGGTGATGGACAATGTGTACTACGTCGGTACCACCATGCTGTCGTCCTACCTCATCACCACGCCGGTGGGCCACATCCTGATGAGCAGCAACTACGAGGCCTCTGTGCCGGTCATCCAGGCCGGTGTACAGCAGCTCGGCTTCAAGTTCGACGACATCCGCATCCTCATCAGTGGGCACGCCCATCCCGATCATATCGAGGGAGATGCGTTGGTGAAGGAGCTTACCGGTGCCGAAGTGGTGGTCGGGCGACTCGAGGTGCCCGACGTGCAGGCGTTTCGCCACCCCAAGGGCAAGATGCAGCCCATCGATCGCCTCGTCGACGACGGCGAGACCGTTACGCTCGGCGGCGTGACCCTCACCGCCCACGTCATGCCGGGCCATACGAAAGGCTGTCTTGCGTGGAGCATGCCGATGACCGAGAACGGCCAGACCTTCCGTGGTTTCTTCGAGTGCAGTCTCAACGGCCAGTTCCTCAAGTATGTCGACAACACGGAATATCCGGACATCGTCGCCGACATGCGCAACACCTACCGCAAGGCACGCGAATTCCCGGTGGACGTCTTCCTGAGTTCGCATGGTGTGTTCTACGGGTTGGACGAAAAGTATCAGCGGCTGCTGGCCCGCCAGCCCGGCGAGGCGAATCCCTTCGTCGATCCGGAGGGCTACCGCCGCCATGTCGACGAGTTCGCACGCAGTTTCGAAGAGGCGCTGGCCAAGCAACTGGCGGCCGCACAACAGTAAGGGCAGACCCGGGGAAACCATCTGATGAATGGCTGGCAACGTTGGTGGCAGGCGCCACAGACGCTCGGGCTGCGGCGCGCCCTGTTCCAGGTCCACCTCTGGCTCGGTGTCGGCCTCGGTCTTTACGTTCTGGCCATCAGCGTCAGTGGCAGCGCCCTGCTGCTCAAGTACCGCTTCTACGACTGGTTCGAACCCAAGTACATCACCGAGCCACCGCCTCCCGGCGCCGTCCCGCTGGAAGGTGATGCCCTCACTGCCCGGATGGCCGAGGTGTACGCCGGCTACGAACTCGGCTTCACCATCGAGGCCACGACAGCCAGCGATGCCACTTATGTCGTGCTCGGCCGGGATGGCGAATACTTCCCGCACTATTTCAATCAGTTCACTGGTCTGGACATCGGTGCGGCCAATCCCTGGCCGATCCGTGCCGTCGAGGCCGTTGCTGCCTTCCATGCGGAACTGTTCATGGGGC
>CANGUU010000133.1 GCA_947457195.1 Gammaproteobacteria bacterium | reverse complement strand
TGGCGGCCTGGGCAATTTCAATGTCCGACAAATGCGTCATGGCAAGTTCCTCGAAGATTCTGTTGTTGGGCGCCAGCCGGCAGGGCCTGGGCGCCTTGACCAGGCCCCCGGGTGCAGCGGGCGCATCCCGTGAAAGGCGCGGCAGTCTAGCACCAAAGGATGGCAGGGAAAACCGGGTGGTTCGGCTATAATCGGCGGCGTTTCAGCCTTGTTTTGCGGACTATTCATGCCTCACTCATCGTGGTCGACAGGGTTGCCGGTCCGGCGGCTCGCCGGCGTGCCGGCCGGGTTCCGGCGCCCTTTGGCAGGCCTGCTCAGCAGCGTGCTGGCGGGGCTGCTCTGGGGGGGGGCGCCCGGCGCGCAGGCCCAGTTGCGCTATGACACGGAATATCCCGCGATCGGCTACGGCAAGACGCCGCCCGACGACAGCTTCAGCCGCCTGCTGGCCGGGCTCGAGGCCAGGGGCGAATCGCTGGCACACGACGGCACGGCGCGCGGCTTCCTCGATGCCCTGTTGCAGGCGCTCGGCATCGATGCGTCGTCGCAGGTACTGGTGTTTTCCAAGAGCAGCCTCAAGCAACGCTTCATCACGCCGTCCAATCCCCGGGCCCTTTACTTCAACGACGACGTCTATGTCGGCTTCGTGCCAGGCAGCCGCTCGCTGGAAATCGCGGCGATGGACCCGCAGCAGGGGTCGGTGTTCTTCGATCTGGACAACACGCAGGCCACGCCGCTGACCTTCAAACAGGAGACCTCGCGCTGCCTGCGCTGCCACGACAGCTACTCGCTGACGGGCGGCGGCGTGCCGCGTTTCCTGCTCAGCTCGGAAATTGCCGGTGCCGATGGCGCCATCGTGTCCCATGAACTCAGCGAGATCACCGATGTGACCACCCCGTTCGAACGACGCTTCGGCGGTTGGTACGTGAGCGGGCTCAGCGGCAACCAGAGCCACCTCGGCAATTTCATCGTGCGTGACCCGGCCCAGCTGGCCCAGCGCCCCTGGCAGGGCGTGCTTAACCAGGAGACGCTGACCGCCTTCGCCGATCTTGCCGCCTACCCGCGCGCCACCAGCGACATTGTGGCCCTGCTGGTGCTGCAGCATCAGGTAGATTTCCAGAACCGGTTGATACGTCTCAACTTCGACAGTCGCCAGCGGCTGGCGGCCGACCCCGCACTGTCCGAAGCTGACCTGCAGGCCCTGCTCAAGCCGCTGCTGCTGGCCCTGTTCATGGCAGACGAGGCGCCGCTGGCCGCTGGGGTAAGCGGTAATTCCGGCTATCAGCAGTGGTTCGAGCAGCAGGGCCCGCGCGCGCTGGACGGGCGTTCCTTGCGCGAGCTCGATCTCGCGACCCGGACCTTCAAGTACCGGCTCAGCTTCCAGATCTACAGCCGTGCCGTGGATGCACTGGCCGATCCGGTCAAGGCGCTGCTGTTCGCCGACATCCGCGCCGTGCTGGCGGGCGACGAGACCCTGCTGCCGGGTCTCGGGCTGAGTGCAGCCGAGCGGGCGACGCTGGGTGCCATTCTGCGGGACACCAAGCCCGAGGTGCTGGCTGGCCCATGAACCGTCCCGTCGTCTACCTGCTGCCGGGCTTGATGTGTGACGAGGGGGTGTGGAGCGCGCAGCGCAGCGCGCTGTCCCGGTATGCCGACGTGCGGGTGCCGGTTTTCCGCGGCCACGACTCGCTGGCCGGAATGGCGGCGGCCGTGTGGCGAGAGGCTCCTGCGCGCTTCTCGGTCGTGGGACATTCGATGGGGGGGCGCGTCGCCTTCGAATTGATGGTACTGGCACTCGGCAACGTCGGTGCCCAGCGCAAGACGATCGAGCGTTTCGCTGTCATGGACACCGGCGTGCATCCAGTACAGGATGGCGAGCCGGTCAAGCGCCAGTTGCTGCTGGATGCCGCCGAGCGCAAGGGCCTGCAGGCGGTGGCTGACAGCTGGATCCTGCCCATGCTCCACCCGGAGCGCCGGTCCGATCTGGCGCTGATCGGGCAGATCACGGCGATGATCCTGCGCAACAGCGTGGCCGATTTCCGCGGTCAGGTCGCAGCCCTGCTGGCGCGTCAAGGTCGACAGGGCCTGCTGCCGCGTATCAAGCAGAAAGTGTGGCTGCTGTGCGGCGACGCCGATGGCTGGAGTCCGGTGAGCCAGCACCGCGACATGCAGCAGCTGCTGCCCCGTGCCGAGCTGCGGGTGATCGCCAATGCCGGACACATGTGCACGATGGAACAACCGGAAGCCGTCAACGATGCCTTGTTGGAGTGGATGCATGAACCAGCCTTTCAGGACAGTCACTGAGCGTGTGCGCTGGCTGTTGCTGGCCGGCGCCTCGGCGCTGGTTGCCGCCCAGCCGGCCGGGATTGCCGGTCCGGAGCAGGCGAGCGAGCACGTCAGTACCCGGCTGGTCCCCGAGACCACCGCTGCCGTGGCCGGCTCCACCCTGTGGGTCGCCTTGCGGCTCGAACATGCCGAACGCTGGCATACCTACTGGATCAATCCCGGCGATGCCGGCAAAGCCACCGAGATCAGCTGGCAGTTGCCCCCCGGCGTAAGCGCTGGCCCACTGGTCTGGCCGACGCCAGAGCGCTTCGAACTGCCGGCTGATCTGGTCGACTTCGGCTATACCGGCGAGGTGTTCGAGCTCGTACCGCTCGCCATCGCGCCGGAGTTGGCCGGCAGCGACCTGTCGCTCGTGGCTGAGGTCAACTGGCTCGAATGCGACGACATCTGCATTCCCGGTTCTGCCACGCTCACACTCGACCTGCCGGTGTTGCCGGTCGGCGCAAGCGCCGTACCCAACGACCCGTGGCTCTACGGTTTCGAGCAGACGCGAGCGTCGCTGCCGCGGGCGGACATCAGCGTCGCTGCCACCTTTGCCTTCCTCGACGGGGACCTGAAGCTGACCGTGCAGGCCACTGAGCCGATTTTTGCCGGCGCCAGCGCGATCCACTTCATCCCGGACGAGCATCGGGTGGTCGACTACATTGCGCCACAGCGGATCGACAGCCAGCAGAGCACCCTGCAGTTGAGCCAGAAGCAGCACCGTCGCGTCGAACGGCAGGTGCCGGAGCGGGTAGGCGGCCTGCTGCTGGTGACCGGCGCCGACGGGCGCGAGCTGGCCTACCGGGTGACCGCGGCGCCCGATCCGCTGGCGGCCCAGATCGCCGGCCTGGCCGGCAGTGCCGCGGAGGCGCCCGCGCCGGCGTCGACCGCTGCCGTATCGATCGGCAGCGCGTTCCTGTTTGCGATGCTTGGCGGACTCATCTTGAACCTCATGCCCTGCGTGTTCCCGGTGCTTTCGCTCAAGGTCCTGCATCTGGCGTCACAAACCGGCGTGCCCGCCCGCGAAAAGCAATTGCATGGCCTGAGCTATATGGCCGGGGTCATGCTGTCTTTCCTGGCGCTGGCGGGGGTCCTGCTGGCTCTGCAGGCCAGTGGTGCCGCGGCGGGCTGGGGTTTCCATCTGCAGCAGCCGTGGTTCGTGGCGGCGCTGGTCTTCCTGTTCTTCGTGATGGGCCTTGCCATGTCGGGCGTGGTCGAGTTGGGTGCTTCGGTGATGGGCGTAGGCAGCGGCCTGCAGGACAAAGAGGGGCTGGCAGGGTCGTTTTTCACCGGCGTCCTCGCGGCCGTGGTCGCCAGTCCCTGTACGGCGCCATTCATGGGTGCCGCCCTCGGTTTTGCCTTCACCCAGAGCATGCCGGTGGCGCTCACCGTGTTCCTTGCTCTCGGCTTTGGCATGGCGCTGCCGTTTGCCGTGCTTTCCTTCGTGCC
>CANGUU010000132.1 GCA_947457195.1 Gammaproteobacteria bacterium | reverse complement strand
TGGCGCCGACGGCGTCCTCGTCTCCAATCACGGTGGCAGGGCCGACGAGAGTGGCTTTGCCACCATCGACTCGCTGCCGGAAGTGGTCGGCGCCGTGGGCGGTCGCGTGCCGGTGCTGGTCGATGGCGGTATTCGCCGTGGCACGGACGTCCTCAAGGCGCTGGCACTGGGTGCCAGTGCCGTGCTGGTCGGCAGACCCTACGTGTGGGGACTCGGAGCCTTTGGCAGGCTGGGCGTGGCCCGCGCTCTGCAGATCCTCGATCAGGAACTGGAGATCGCGATGCGCCAGGCTGGCACGCTGCGGCTCACCGACATCGACCGTCGCGCACTCCGCTTGCCGTGAAGGGGGTCGCGCTCGCCGCTGCGCGGACGACCCTCTCCTCAGTCGCGCGACAGTCGCTGCCGCACCTCCTGCGCTGACAGCCCCGGAACCAGAGCCGCCACGAAGGCCAGCAGGTAGCTGCGCAGAAACGCCTGCCGCCGCAGACCGACGTAGGTGGTACTGGGCGGGAACAGGTGGCTGGCGTCGCGCAACTGCAGGCTGCTGTCGCGCTTGCGGTCATAGGCCATGGTCGCCACCAGGCCGATACCGAGCCCGAGCTTTACATAGGTCTTGATCACGTCCGCGTCGATGGCGGTCAGCACGATGTTGGGCGAGAGTCCAGCGCGCTGGAAGCTCTCCAGTACCGCGGAGCCCCCGGCAACACCGAAGTCATAGGTAATGAGCGGATGGGCCGCCAGCTGGCGGAGACTGAGCTGGCGGCTGCGCAGCAAGGGATGACGGCTGGGCAGGACCACGCCGCGGTTCCACTGGTAGCAGGGCAGACTGACCAGTGCTGCCGATTCGCTGATAGCCTCCGTCGCAATACCGACGTCGGCATGCCCCTCCTCTACCTGCTGCGCCACCTGGCCGGGGTTGCCCTGATGGATGGTCAGCTTCACCTTCGGCCACTCTTCGCTGAAGCGCTTGACGATGGCAGGCAGGAAATAGCGGGCCTGCGTATGGGTAGTGGCGATGACCAGACTGCCCTGGTCGTGCTGACTGTATTCCTCGCCCGCCTTCTTGATGTTGGCCACTTCCTCCAGCACCCGGGCGGCGCGCTCCACGATCTGCTGACCCGCCGGCGTCAGCGCGGTCAGCCGTTTGCCGCTGCGTTCGAAAATACGCAGCTTGAGCTCCTGCTCCAGCAGGGCAATCTGCCGGCTGATGCCCGACTGCGAGGTATGCAGCACCTGCGCGGCCTGGGAAATGTTCAGGCCCTGCCGGGCTATCTCTCCGAGGTACTGCAGCTGCAGCAGCTTCATTTTCTATATCTTAAAATCGCATACTTAAATGCGAATATATCACTAAATGTTACTAGCAGCGGCTGCTATGGTCCGCGTCCTTTCGGGGGCGCTCATGGATATCCTGTATTCGATTTCCGGCTTTGCAGTCGGCGTACTGGTCGGCATTACCGGCGTTGGTGGGGGTTCGTTGATGACGCCACTGCTGGTATTCCTGTTCGGTTTCCAGCCGGCGGTGGCCGTGGGCACTGACCTGCTCTACGCAGCACTGACCAAGACTGGTGGCGTGTTCGTGCACCACGGCAAGCATCAGTCGGTCGATTGGCGGGTGGTGCTGCTTCTGTCGGCCGGGAGCCTGCCGCTGGCGGTCGCTACGCTGTGCGCCATCAACTACTTCATGTCGGTGGGCAGGGAAACCACCGGCGCCATCAGTTTCACGCTTGGCGTGGCGCTCCTGCTGACAGCAACGGCGTTGCTGCTGAGGGCGGCGTTGCTGCGAGGACGCAACGATGCCCTCGCCCACGAAACACCCATGCAGCAAGTCGCACGCTTCAGCCGCTGGGAGGTGCCGGCCACCCTGTTGACCGGTGCTGTCTTGGGTGTTCTGGTGACGCTGTCGTCGGTCGGTGCGGGGGCGCTCGGCACGGTCGCCCTGCTGTTTCTCTACCCGCGCTCCAGCACTCTGAAGATCGTGGGTACCGACTTGGCACACGCCATTCCGCTGACGGCGGTGGCCGGCTTCGGCCACTGGATGCTCGGCAACGTCAACTTCGTGCTGCTGGGTTCCTTGCTGCTGGGCTCCCTGCCGGGCATCTGGCTGGGCAGCCACGTCAGCGCCCGCATTCCCGAGCACTGGCTGCGCCCGTTCCTGGCGCTAATCCTGATCCTGATTGGCCTCAAGTTCGTGCTGTCCTGACAGGACGGTGCCCTCAGCGTCCGTCGGGGACGGCGAGATCAGCCAGGATGCGCCCGTCGTAGCGCTGCATGACCAGCCCGGCAGCCAGCGACAGGGCGGCGCAGCCGATCATGTAGAAAGCGGCAGAGGTGGGTTCACCAGTCTGGCGCGCCAGCCAGGTGGACAGCACCGGCGCCAGCCCGCTCAGCAGGGAAAAGCTGAGATTGAAGGACATCGCCACACCCGTGAAGCGGATGTGGGTCGGAAACAGGTCGGCACACACGCCAATCACCGTGCCGTTACAGAGTCCTGCCACCAGCCCCACCAGCGCGAACAGCAGCGGCAGGCTGATGCTGCGACTTTCCGCCGCCAGGAAGAACGGATAGGCCAGCAGCAGCATCAGGCTGCTGCCCAGCAGCACCAGCGTGCGCCGGGGCCAGCGATCACTGAGCCACGCCACCCACAGCAAGCAGACGGACAGCACGCCAAGCCCGAGCAACTGCGCGCGGATGGCCTCGAGCGGTTGGTAACCCATGGTCTGCGGCAGATAGGCCGGCATGGCAAACAGCAGGCCGTTGAAACCGGCCGTGACCGCCAGGACGCCAACGCCCACCAGCGTGGCCGCGGGATAGCTGCGAAAGAGCTCAGCCACCGGCAGCGCCGAGGCGCGGCCGATGGCACGGATGCGCGCAAACTCTCGACTCTCCTCCAGGGACAGTCGCAGAAAGAAGCTGACGATACCGAAGGCACCCCCTGCCAGGAAGCCGATGCGCCAGCCCCAGTCGGCGATCTGCTCCGCCACCAGGGTCTCATGCACGATCCAGTTCAGAAAGGCCGCCAGTGCGATGCCGAGATTGACGCAGAAAAAGATGATGCCGACAGAAAAGCCGAAGCGACGCGGCGCAGTCTCCACCACGTAGGCGATGGCGCCCGGCAACTCGCCGCCGAGACAGAACCCCTGCAACAGACGCAACAGCAACAGGCAGACAGGGGCCAGCAAGCCCCAGTCGGCGTAGGTTGGTAGCAGCCCGATACCCGCAGTGGCCGCCGACATCAGCAGCACCGTGCTCACCAGTACCTTACGGCGTCCGAAGCGGTCACCGATGTGGCTGAAAAATACGCCGCCGAGCGGGCGGGCCAGATACCCGAGCGCAAAGGCGCCGAAGGAAATGATCAGGGAAACCAGCGGATCTTCGCTGGGAAAGAACGCAGCGCCGATGTACTGCGCAAACTGGCTGTAGACCACGAAATCGTAGAACTCGAGCGCACCGCCGAGACTTGCCAGCAGGATGAGACGCCAGGCGGAGGCCGACAGCGCGGCGACGGTCGCACCCTCGCCCACCGCTGCCGTGGCGGTGCCCTGCTGCTGCTTGCTCATGCGCGTCGTCCTCGGTGCGGGTCGCGGCGCAGTATAGAGAAGTCGCGCTGAGCAGTACCAGCCAAGTGGCCCGAAGCAGGCCGCATTGCCTTTGCACGCGCAATGTCGACAATGCCTGCTGAAACGCCCAATACCCGTCGATTGCGTATGTCCCGTTACCGACCACCGTCTCCGCCCATGGCCCCCTACATCACCCGCGAAGGCGAGCAACGCCTGCGCAGCGAACTG
>CANGUU010000131.1 GCA_947457195.1 Gammaproteobacteria bacterium | reverse complement strand
CGGCCTCGTAGGCCTGCGGTCCGGTCACGCTCAGCACACCGGGGTGCACCCGGGTGATGTCTTCGGCGTTCTTGCCCATGCAGCCGGTGACGATGACGCGACCGTTCTCCCGCAGCGCCTCGCCGATGGCCTCCAGTGATTCCTGCTTGGCACTGTCGATGAAACCGCAGGTGTTCACCACCACCACATCGGCGCCCTCGTAGCTGCCGACGATGTCGTACCCCTCCAGCTTGAGCTGGGTGAGGATGCGCTCCGAATCGACCAGCGCCTTGGGGCAGCCGAGCGAGACGAATCCGACTTTTCTGCTGTTGCTCATCCGAACGTTCCGATTAGTATTTTGTGATGACACTGTCCTGCCGCCATGCTGGCGACCGATCTGCCATGACCGCCCCTGCCCTGTCCCGCCAGAGCGACCGCCGGAGCGGCAGCTTGCTGCGGCAACGACTGCAGGCCCTGCTGCTCGTGCTGCTGTTGCCCGGAGTTACTGCCGCGCATGTGGGCCTCGCGACCACCGTCCCCGATCACGATGCCGTGCTGGAGCGTGCGCCAACCCGACTGGTGTTCGACTTCATGGCGGAGGTGACCATCACCAACGCACGGCTGGAGATCATGAGCGAAGAGCGGCGCGGTGAGCGCATCGACATACGCCTGCCGCGCAACAGCATCGGCCAGTCCACCGCCTTCGGCCAAACCATCACGCTGGAACTGCCGGCGTTGGCACCGGGAACCTATCAGGTGCTGTATCAGGCGGTCGCGCTCGGCGGCGACATCCTGATCGACGACTTCAGCTTCACCGTGCAACCGTAGGCGGACCCGGCCATCGCCGCTGTCCGCCAGTTGCCGTATCAACGGCGCACATCCGCCAGCATGGCCTGACGCTGCGCTTCCAGCTCGGGCGGCAGCTTGGCGCCGAAGTCGGCGAACAACTTCACCTGATCCTCGAATTCTCGCCGACTGTTGTCGACGTCGATGCCCATCAACTGCTCGAAGGTGGACTTGTCGTACGCCAGCCCCTGCCAGGAGATGTCATCGAAGTGGGGAACGGTGCCGAACACGGTCTCGTGGCCCTGCACGCTGCCATTCACGCGGTTGATGATCCACTGCAGCACGCGCATATTCTGGCCGAAGCCCGGCCACAGCCACTTGCCATCGGCGGTCTTGCGGAACCAGTTCACACGGAAGATTTTCGGCACGTGAGTGATGCGCTGCTCCATGCGCAGCCAGTGGGCCCAGTAGTCGGCCATGTTGTAGCCGCAGAACGGCAGCATCGCCATCGGATCACGGCGGATCGCCGCCTGATTGTCGGCTGCCGCCGTGGCCTCCGATCCGAGCGTGGCGCCCATGTACACTCCGTGCGCCCAGCCCTTGCTCTGGTAGACCAGCGGGAAGGTGGTGCTCAGCCGACCGCCGAACAGGAAGGCACTGATTGGCACGCCCTTGGGGTTCTCCCACTCCGGGTCGATGCTGGGGCACTGACTGGCCGGCGAGGTGAAGCGCGCATTCGGGTGGGCCGCCGGGGTCGGGCTGGCCGGCGTCCAGTCCTTGCCACGCCAGTCGATGAGGTGGGCCGGCTTCTCCCGCGTCATGCCTTCCCACCAGACATCGCCGTCATCGGTGAGTGCCACATTGGTGAACAGGGTGTTGCGGGTCATGGTGGCCATGGCAGCGGGGTTGGAGTCCATGCCCGTGCCGGGCGCCACACCGAAGAAGCCAGCCTCCGGATTGATGGCATACAAACGGCCATCGGCACCGGGTTTGATCCAGGCGATGTCATCACCCACGGTCCATACTTTCCAGCCCTCGAAACCCTGCGGTGGAATCAGCATGGCCAGGTTGGTCTTGCCGCAGGCACTGGGGAAGGCACCGGCCAGGTAATGTTTCTGGCCGCTCGGGCTTTCGACGCCGACGATCATCATGTGCTCCGCCAGCCACCCTTCGTCGCGCGCCATCACGGACGCGATGCGCAGCGCCACACACTTCTTGCCGAGCAGCGCGTTGCCGCCGTAGCCGGAGCCGAAGGAAATGACTTCGCGCGTTTCCGGAAAATGCACGATGTAACGGTTTTCCGGATTGCAGGGCCAGGCGACGTCCGGTTTGCCGCCCGCCAGCGGAAAACCGACCGAGTGCAGGCACTTGATGAAGGGCTTGTCACCCAGCACCTCGAGCACCTTGCTGCCGATGCGCGCCATGATGCGCATGGACACCACCACGTACGGCGAGTCGGTGATCTCGACACCGATCTGGGCGATGTCAGACCCGAGCGGCCCCATGCTGAAAGGAATCACGTACATCGTGCGGCCCGCCATGCAGCCCTTGAACAGCCGTTGCAGGTTGGCGCGCATGGCGACCGGCTCGTCCCAGTTGTTGGTGGGGCCGGCGTCTTCCTGCTTGAGCGAGCAGATGAACGTGCGGTCTTCCACCCGCGCCACGTCGCGCGGGTCGGAGCGCGCCAGGAAGGAGCCCGGGCGCAAGGATTGGTTGAGTTTGATGAAAGTCCCGGCGTCGACGAGTTCCTGGCAAAGGCGGTCGTATTCCTGCTGGCTGCCGTCGCACCAGTAAACGGAGGCCGGCTCGGCGAGGGCGGCGCATTCTTTCACCCAGTCGAGCAGGGCGGTGTTGCGGGTCTTCGGTGAATCCATGAGACAGGTGACTCCACAGGCTTCGTAATCGGATCAAGTCCGGCATTTTAGTATGGCCCACGCGTTTTTTCCCAGCACGGAGGCCGCCGAATGACGCAGGGCTGACGAGTAAGCGGGGCAACAATCGTGAATATCGCCCGCGGGCATGGCCGGCGCGGCTGCCTTGGAGCGCCCAGCGGCTCGGTGGTACAGTGCGCGCCTTTCCAGCCAACCCCCCAGGAAGACCCATGCAGACCTACAAGATTGCCTTGCTCGACGGTGATGGCATCGGCCCCGAGATCATGCGCGAAGCCGTGAAAGTGCTGGAACTGGTCGCCAGCCGCAATGGCGTGGCCTTCGATCTGCAGCACACGCCCTTCGGTGCCAGTGCGTGGTTTTCGCACGGCGCCTCCTTCCCGGACGTCACCAAGGCCGTGTGTGACGCCGCCGATGCCATCCTCAAGGGGCCGATCGGTCTCAGCCATGAAGAGTCGAAGAAGATACCGGTCGACCAGCAACCCGAGCGTGGCGCCCTGCTGCCGCTGCGCCGGCGCTACAACACCTACGCCAACTTCCGCCCCGTCTACCTGCCGAAGGGCCTCATCCATTTTTCGCCACTGAAGCCTGAAATCATCGGCGAGGGCATCGACATCATGATGATCCGGGAATTGGTGGGTGGACTGTATTTCGGCAAGAAGGAGACTGGCGTGAATGCGCAGGGCAAGCGCTACGTGGCCGAGGTACTGGAGTACGACGAGGACCAGATCCGCGCCATCCTCAAGGTGGCTTTCGAAACCGCACAGAAGCGCAAGAAAGTGCTGCACAACATCCACAAGAGCAACGTGCTGAAGTCCAGCGTGTTGTGGAACGAGATCGTCGAAGAAGAGAAGAAGAATTACCCCGACGTGAAGGTGGAACACATCCTCGTCGATGCCGCCGCCACCTACCTGTGCCTGAAACCCACCATGTTCGACGTCATGGTCATGGAGAACATGTTCGGTGACATCCTCAGCGACCAAGGGGGTGGCATCCTCGGCTCGCTGGGCCTGATGCCCTCGGCCTGCATCGGACCGGAAAAAGCCTACTACGAGCCCTCGCACGGCTCGGCTCCCGATATCGCCGGCAAGAACATCGCCAATCCCTACTCCATGATCGGCTCGGTGGCGATGATGCTGGAATTCAGCTTCGGTATGACAGAGGAGGCACACAAACTCTGGCAGGCCATGCAGAGCGT
>CANGUU010000130.1 GCA_947457195.1 Gammaproteobacteria bacterium | reverse complement strand
GCCGAGATACACGCGTTCCAGGAAGTGGCCGCCTGCGGGACGGCTGCCGTGCTGTCGCCGGTCGGCAAACTCTACTTCGATGGCCACTGGCATCGATTCCATGGCGACGGGGAGCAGGTGGGTCCCGTCATGCAGACCCTCTACGATCGGCTCTGCCAGCTGCAGCGTGGTGAGCGAGCCGATGGCTTTGGCTGGACCCAAGAGGTCCAGCTCTGAACCGGTAGCCGGCTGCCTGCCGTAGCAGCGGCGCAGCCATTCAGCCCGGCCCATCCACACCGCCCTTCAGGGGCCCGTGGCCTCGGAATCGCCGCGGGTCAGCAGCTTTCCTTTTGGAAAATGCGATGGTTTAATGCCGCCCCTCTCGCCGGGCCGGGGTCGGGCCGCATTGGCTTTCTCACTCTATCTTGCTGATTTATAAACGGAAATTTTGGGTAAATGCCAAAGAACCTGGTCATCGTCGAGTCGCCGGCCAAGGCGAAAACGATCAACAAATACCTCGGCAAGGACTTCATTGTGAAGTCCAGCATCGGCCATATCCGGGACCTGCCGGTGAGCGGTAACGGTGAGACTGTCGACCCCAAGGCACGCGCCAAGGCCGCCGCGGAAACCCGACGCCTGAATGCCGCCCAGAAAGTCGCCCACAAGGCGCGCCGGGCCCAGGTCCAGCTCGTCGCCCGCATGGGGATCGACCCCGACAAGCGCTGGAAGGCCAACTACCAGATTCTGCCTGGCAAAGAAAAAGTCGTCAGTGAGTTGAAGAAGCTGGCGCAGGGCTCCGAGCACGTCTACCTCGCGACCGACCTCGACCGCGAAGGGGAGGCGATTGCCTGGCATCTCCAGCAGGCGATCGGTGGCGATCCGGGCCGCTACAAGCGCGTGGTATTCAACGAGATCACCAAGAAGGCCATTGAAGCGGCATTCGCGGAGCCGGGCGAACTCGACATGAAGCATGTGGAGGCTCAGCAGGCGCGGCGCTTTCTCGACCGCGTGGTCGGCTTCATGGTGTCGCCCTTGCTGTGGGCGCGAGTGGCACGTGGGCTCTCTGCCGGTCGCGTGCAGTCGGTGGCGGTGAGGCTGCTGGTCGAGCGAGAGCAGGAAATCCGTGCCTTCGTGCCCGAGGAGTATTGGGAGGTGTTCGCCGCGCTGCTGTCGGACCGCCAGCCACAGGCCCTGAAGTTCCAGGTGGTGTCGCAACTGGGCCGCGAATTCAAGCCCGTCAACCAGGCGGAGACGCAGGCTGCCCTGGACCTGCTGCGACCAGCGGCCTATGCCGTGACCGCCCGTGAAGATAAACCCACCACGTCCCGACCACGCGCCCCGTTCATCACATCCACCCTGCAGCAGGCCGCCTCGACGCGCCTCGGCTTCTCGGTCAAGAAGACCATGATGATGGCACAGCGCCTGTACGAGGCCGGCTTCATCACCTACATGCGTACCGATTCCACCCACCTCAGCAGTGACGCCGTGGCGGCCTGCCGCGACTACATCCGCAAGAAATTCGGGGACGCCTACCTGCCGGCCAACGCCGTGTCCTACAGCTCCCGCGAGGGCGCTCAGGAAGCGCACGAGGCCATTCGTCCTTCCGACGTGGACGTCACCGAAAAGGCTGCCGCATTGAATGCGCTGGAACGCGATGCGGTACGACTCTATGCATTGATCTGGCAGCAGTTCGTTGCCTGCCAGATGACAGCGGCGCGCTACACCAGCACCACGGTGGACGCCGCGGCGGCCGGGTTCGGTTTGCGCATCAAGGGTCGCATCATGGAATTCGACGGTTACACGCGGGTATTTCCTTCGCGCGACGAGGAAGATGTGGTGCTGCCCGACCTGCGTGTCGGCGATGCCCTGCGCCTCCAGGAGCTGACCCCGGTGCAGCATTTCACCAAGCCGCCGGCCCGCTATACGGAGGCTTCGCTTGTGAAGGAACTCGAGAAGCGCAGCATCGGCCGTCCCTCCACCTACGCCTCCATCATCTCGACCATCCAGGAGCGCGGTTATGTCAAGTTGGAGAACCGCCGTTTCTATGCGCTCAAGATGGGTGACATCGTCACAGAGCGCCTGTGCGAGAACTTCAAGGACCTGATGGATTACGATTTCACGGCGCACATGGAAAACAATCTCGACGACATCGCCCAAGGCCACAAAAACTGGCTGAAGGTGCTCGACGAGTTCTATGCCGATTTCACGGCGCAGTTGGGCAAGGCGCAGGCAGAGGAGGGTGGCATGCGCGCCAACGACCCGACCGATACCGACATACCCTGCCCGAGTTGCGGCCGGCACATGCAGATCCGTACAGGCAGCACCGGCGTGTTCCTCGGCTGCTCGGGTTATGCGTTGCCGCCCAAGGAACGCTGCAAGTCCACGCTCAATCTCGTGCCGGGTGACGAGGCCATCAGCGTCGACGCCGACGACGAGGCCGAGTCGCGCCTGCTGATCCGCAAGCATCGCTGCAAGCGCTGTGATGCGGCGATGGACAGTTACCTGCTGGACGAGAAGCGCAAGTTGCACGTATGCGGCAACAATCCCCACTGTCCGGGCTTCGAGGTGGAGGGGGGAGCCTTCAAGCTGAAAGGCTACGATGGCCCAACGCTAGAGTGCGACAAGTGTGGCAAGCAAATGCAGCTGAAGACCGGCCGTTTTGGCAAATACTTCGGCTGTACGAACAGCGACTGCAAGAACACGCGTAAGTTGCTGCGCAGCGGCGAGGCGGCCCCGCCGAAGACCGACCCGATTCCCATGCCCGAGCTGAAGTGCGCCAAGGTCGACGACCACTTCGTGCTGCGCGACGGTGCCAGCGGCCTGTTTCTGGCGGCCAGCAAGTTTCCGCGCAATCGCGAAACGCGCGCGCCGCTGATCGGTGAATTGCTGCCGTATCGAGATCGGCTGGACCCCAAGCATCATTACCTCCTCGAGGCTCCACGCAAGGATCCTGATGGCAATGCCAGCGTGCTGCGCTTCAGCCGCAAGACCCGCGAGCAATACGTGCAAAGCGAAGTCGACGGCAAGCCGACTGGCTGGTCGGCTTACTACGACGGTCGCCGCTGGGTGGCGAAATCAGGTAAGGACAGGGCCTGACCCCGTCATGCTCCCTCGGTGGCACGCGCAGCACGTTCCGGATCCAGCCCATGCCCCGTGGGGCTAAGTGGGGTGGCCGGTAACGTGGCACGGGTGGACTGTGCATTTTGGCCGTCCATGGTCTGTACATGATTGCCGGTCTGACGCATCCTTGGCGCCGGTTGCCTGCTTTGGCAGGAGTCCACCAACAAACACGACTTCGACAAATGTCCCAACAAAAACAGGGGTAAATCATGATTCGTCGTACCGCGGTACCCTCGCACCTTGCGCGCAAGAGCCTGCTGCTGGCTGTGGCCGGCCTGACGGCGTCCGGCACGCTACTCGCCCAGCAACTCGAAGAAATCGTGGTCACGGCTGAGCGCCGTGAACTGCTGTTGCAGGACACGCCGATTTCGATCATGGCGTTCAGCGGTGAGAAACTCGAAGCCCGCGGGGTGCGCGACATGTTCGAGTTGGCCAACAACGCACCCAACCTCGACATCAAGGGCTCGCGCGGCACCGGCAACACCTCGCCGGCCTTCCAGATCCGCGGCATCGGAGGCGCGGCCGGCGCCACCGGCGAGCGCAGCGTGGGCTTCTACGTCGACAACGTATTCATGCCGCGTACCACGGGTCCGGTCATGCGCGTGCTTGATGTGGAGCGCGTGGAAGTCCTGCGCGGTCCGCAGGGTACCTTGTTCGGTCGCAACAGCACCGGCGGCGCCATCCGCGTGTTTTCCAAGCAGCCGACCCAGCAGCGCGAGGCCTACGTGCGGGTGACGGGCGGCAACTTCAATCACCTCGACATCTCCGGCATGGCCAACCTGCCACT
>CANGUU010000129.1 GCA_947457195.1 Gammaproteobacteria bacterium | reverse complement strand
GCATTGCCACCCGAGGTGGTGATGTACAGCGTCTTGTCCTTGCCGAAGGCGATCCGCGAGGCACCGGCCACGCTCGTGTCTTTGCCTCCCCAGACATCGCTGAAGCCTTCGAGGCCGGTCGCCGTGAGTTTGCCGCGACCAACCGCGAGGCTGCGGGCGCGGTCGGCCCCGGCCGGCTTGCTGTAGGCGATGTAGACCAGTTGGTTGCTGGCAAAGTCAGGGTGCAGGGCGATGTCCATGTAGCCGTGCGAAACGGCCGGCTCGCCCGAAACACCGAAGTACACGGACTCGGGGCCGCCACCGATCTCGCTGACCTTGCCGTCGCGCACGCGGTGCAGCTTGCCAGGTCGTGAGACCACCAGCATGTCACCGTCCGGCAGGAAGGTGAGGGCCATCGGGTACTCGATGCCGCGCACTGCCACGTCCACCACGATGTTCATGCCCTCGGCCGTGGCGTAGCGCCAGGGTCCGGACCCCAGCGCCTGATTGGCAATGCCGGTCGGAGCCAGCGGAATATTGCCGCGAAATTCGACCTGTTGCTGTCCGAGCAGCGGCGAGCTGAGCAACGCGGCAGCCAGCAGGCTCAGTGAAAGATGACGACGACGGCGACGAAGCATGGGGTTCCCCTCGGTTTGTGATGATTTTCTGCGGGCGTTGCGACCACGAGCATAAGAGAAGCTCTGCTACAATCGCAACGCCACAAAAATCCTTCCTGCTCCGGAATTGCCGCATGATTTCCGCCTTGCGGACCGCTGTCGAAAGCTTCATTGCCCGTGAAAAACTGCCGCCTGCCTACGTCGAAACCGTGGCAACCTGGTTCGTTCCGCTGGCCGAGGACGTGCTGCGTCGTGCCGCCACCAGCCAGCGCACGCTGGTCGTCGGCATCAGTGGCAGCCAAGGCAGCGGCAAGAGCACGCTGGCGGCCCTGCTGGTGCTGTTGCTCAAGGAAATGCTGGGCCTGCGCGCGGTCAGCCTGTCGATCGACGATTTCTACCTGACGCGCGCCGAGCGCCAGCGGCTGGCCAGCGAGGTGCATCCGCTGCTGGCTACGCGGGGGGTGCCCGGCACCCACGATGTCGCGCTGGCCCTGGAGACCTTGCGCGCGCTGGGCAGTCCCGGTCAGGTGGCCGTCCCCCGCTTCGACAAGGCCTGCGATGATCGTGCTCCCCGGGAACTCTGGCCGACGCTGCTGGCGCCGGTCGACGTGGTGGTGCTGGAAGGCTGGTGTCTTGGCGTGCCGCCTCAGGCCCCGGTGGCGTTGCTGGCCCCGGTCAACGAACTGGAGGCGCAGGAAGATGCCTCCGGTACCTGGCGCCGCTACGTCAATGAACAGGTGGCCGGGTCCTATGCAGAGTGGTTTGCGCGGGTGGACTTTCTGGTGATGCTGCAGTCCCCGAGTTTCGAAAGAGTCTACGAGTGGCGCCAGCGGCAGGAAGACAAGCTGGCGGCTCGCTTCGCGGCCGCTGGCCAGACCGGTACCCGCTTGATGGATGCACCGACACTGCGGCGTTTCATCCAGCACTACGAGCGACTCACCCGACACGGTCTCGAGGCCCTGCCGGCGTGCGCAGACGTCATCTATGCACTCACGCCGGAACAGACCATTGCCGCCAGCCGCAAAGGCGGTCGCGGGCAATCGAACGCCGGTACGGTTGCGTAACAAGCGGCGACTCTTGTCGCTGGATTCCCCGATGTCCGTGTTGCGCCTGGTGCTGGCCGACCAGCTTTCTCCCTCGATTTCCGCGCTGGCGGACGCCGACAGGAACCATGATGTCCTGCTGCTGTGCGAGGTGATGGAAGAAGCCACTTACGTGCCGCACCACCCTCAGAAGATCGCCTTTCTCTTCAGCGCCATGCGCCACTTTGCCGCCGAGCGCCGCGCCGAAGGCTGGCAGGTGCGCTACGTGGCGCTGGACGCCCCCGGCAACACCGGGTCGTTCGATGGCGAAGTGGCCCGCGCGGTTGCCGAATTGCGCCCCGCGCGCGTGGTGTGCACCCGGCCCGGCGAATACCGCGTGCTTTGCAAGATGCAGGGCTGGCAGGCGGCGCTCGGCGTGCCGGTGGAGCTGCGCGAGGACGACCGCTTTCTTTGCAGCGAAGCAGACTTTGCCGCTTGGGCGCAGGGTCGCAAGCAGTGGCGGCTCGAATTCTTCTACCGCTGGCTGCGCCAGCGCCACGGGGTACTGCTCGACCTCGACGGCGGGCCGGCCGGCGGTCAGTGGAACTTCGACCACGACAACCGCGAGCCGGCACCCGCCACGCTGGCAGTGCCGCCGCGTCTGCAGCACCCGCGTTCGGCCACGACGGCGGCGGTGCTGGCACTGGTGCAGGAGCGTTTTTCCACGCATTTTGGCGCGCTGGAGCCGTTCACCTGGGGTGTGACGCGTGCCGAGGCGCTGGCGGATTGGCAATGGTTCCTCACGGAAGCGCTGCCCCTGTTCGGTACCTATCAGGACGCGATGCTGCACGGCGAGGTCTGGCTGTTCCACTCGCGGGTTTCCGTTTACCTGAACGCCGGCCTGCTGCTGCCGCGCGAACTCGTCGAGGCGGCCGAGCAGGCGTGGCGTACCGGTGCGGCCCCGCTCAATGCCGTGGAAGGCTTCATCCGTCAGATCCTTGGCTGGCGCGAATACGTGCGCGGGCTGTACTGGTTGCGTATGCCGGCCTACGCCGAACTCAATTTCCTGGAGGCCATGCGGCCGCTGCCCGCCAGCTACTGGGGTGGGCCGACCGGGATGCGCTGTCTCGCCGAGGCCGTGCGCCACACGCGTGATCACGCCTATTCGCACCACATCCAGCGACTGATGGTGACCGGCAATTTCGCGCTGCTCGCCGGCCTCGACGTGAAGGAGGTGCAGGCCTGGTATCTCGCCGTGTACGCCGATGCCTACGAATGGGTGGAGCTGCCCAACACGCTCGGCATGGCGCTGTTCGGCGATGGCGGCGTGCTCGCCAGCAAGCCTTACGCCGCCAGCGGTCGCTACCTCGACCGCATGAGCAATTACTGCACTGGCTGCCGTTACGATCCTGCCGCTGCCACGGGCGAACGCGCCTGCCCCTTCACCACACTGTACTGGGACTTTCTGGCCCGCCATGCCGAACGGCTCGGCAGCAATCCGCGACTCAGCTACGCCTATGCCAACTGGCGACGCTTTCCCGCGACCAAACAGCAGGCGATCCGTGCGGAGGCCGTGCGGGTCTTCGAGCGTCTGCAGGAGGGCACGCTGTGACCAGGGAGGCTGGCGCCCGTGTCGCCATCATCGGTGGGGGCTTCAGTGGCGTGCTGCTGGCGCGTGCCCTGGCCCCGGTCGCGGCCGTCACCGTTTTCGACAAGTCGCGCGGGCTGGGCGGGCGCATGGCCACGCGGCGAGTAGCGCCGTTCCAGTTCGACCACGGTTCGCCCAGCTTCACCGCGCGCAGCGCGGAATTCCTGGCGTTTCTGGAGCCGCTGCGGCAGCAGGGCCTGCTGCGAGCCTGGCAGGGCAAGGTGGTCAGCCTGCTGGCCGACGGGCGCACGGCCAAGCGTCTGTGGTTCGAGCCCCACTGGGTGGCCTGCCCCGGCATGAGCACTCTGGTGAAGGCGCTGGCCGATGGCCTCGACCTGCGGCTCGCCTCTGAAGTGCTGCCGCTGGAAGGCGAGGGGCCGCCGTGGCGGCTACGCAGCAGCACGGGCGAGGAACTCGGTGAGTACGACTGGGTGATCAGCACCGCCCCCGCGCCGCAGTCCGCCCGGCTGCTGGCGCCCTGGTCCACCACGCCGGTGCCCTGGCACGCCGTCCCTACCGAGGCCTGTCATGCGCTGCTGCTCGGCAGCGAGCAGCCGTGGCCGCTCCGCTGGATCGCTGCCAAGGTGCACGAGGGACCGCTGGCCTGGCTGTGGGTCGATTCCAGCAAGCCCGGACGCGATGCCAGCCG
>CANGUU010000128.1 GCA_947457195.1 Gammaproteobacteria bacterium | reverse complement strand
TGGTGCGTGCCGCCAACCGAGGCTCGGACGAGATACTCCGCTGGCTGGCCGAACATGGCGCCCGACTCGACATCGCCGACAAGGTCGGTCGTACCGCGGTCGACTGGGCCCACGGTGTGTTCCTCGCGACCCATCCGTCGGTCGATCGCCCGCAGACCGTTGCCCTGATCGAGAGCCTGCTCGACCCGCCGCCGGAGAACCGGGAGGGCGGCTACCTCGCCGTGGGGTCCTCGGCGGGTCGCGGCAGTTATATCGGCCACTTCTGCACGTCGGTTCATGACTGGCGCCGCGATGGCGAGGCCATCATGCAAGGCCTCACCGAGCAGTTTGCTGCCGCGGGGTTTGGCGAGTTTCCGGGGTCGAAGGGCTTCGGCGCCCTGTTCGATGATCCTGATGGCATCGAGATCCAGTTCCTGCCAGCGCCAGACACGCTGGTGACAGCGGCCAATCCTTCTACGCTGGTGCCTTGGCACCAGGGGCTGGTGACGCCACACGGGGTGCAGAACGTGCTGCTGCGCATCCGCGATCCCGACGGCAACGTCGTGCAATTGCATCCGCAGGCGTAGTGGCCGATTCCGGGCGGCCGCGGCGAAACCGCGCGCCGGCTCTTGGCAGAACCGCCTCCGCTCGTGACAATGCCGGCCATGCCGGTGCAGTCGTCACGCCGGCGCAGGCCCTGTCGTGCGGAGCAACCTCTCAGCCGCGGCGGGCACAGAAAAACCCGGGCACCGCAGGCTGTCAGCAGCCTGCGCCAAGAACTTGCGGAGGAATGACCATGCAAAGACGTGACATGTTGGCCCTCGGCGGCGCTTTGCTGCTGCTCGACGGCAGCAGGGCAGCCGCCCAGCAGGCAGGAGCGCCTGCGGCCGTGAACGACGCCAAGGTCGTGCGCGTGTACGCCACACCGGACGGCGGCTCGCGTGTAGAGGAGTTGGTCATCTCGCCGGATGCCAAACCCGTCGACATCACGCGGATGACCGCTGGGGCCTATCGCGGCACCGGTGCCACCGCACCCGACTGGCATCAGGCCCCGCGCAAGCAGTTTGCCATCAACATGTCCGGTGAACTGGAGGTGGAACTCACCGACGGTACCCGCCGCCGCATTGGCAGCGATCTGGTGTTCCTCGAGGACACCACCGGCAAGGGCCACGTCACGCGTGCCCTCGGTCCGATCACCAATCTGTTCCTGCACGTGCCCGACGACTTCGACGTCGTGGCCTGGGCACGGGGCGCCTGAATCAGGAGTACCACCATGCATACCAGGAAATTGCTGCTCGCCATCGGGATGACCACGCTTGCGCTCGGTGCCCGCGCCCAGAACCCGGCCTGTGCCGCGCTGCTGCAGTGGGGCGATGGCGTGCATGACGTCAAGATTGCCGAGGCCAGCCACTACAGTGATCGTCAGTTGCCGGCCGGCCCCGGCGGCCCGGTGCGGGTGTTGCCGCCCCACTGCCATGTGGTCGGCAGTTTCGAGCATCGCACCGGCAGCGACGGCAAGCCCTACGCCATCAATTTCGCCGTCAACCTGCCCGACAACTGGAATGGCCGCTACCTGTTCCAGGGCGGCGGTGGCCTCAACGGCGTAGTCAACGAACCCCTGGGAGGTCAGGCGGCCGGTGCGGTGTCGGCCCTCGCCCAGGGCTTCGCGGTGGTCAGCAACGACACCGGGCATGCCAGTCGCGGTTTTGATGCCAGCTTCATGCGCGACCAGCAGGCGATGCTGAATTTCCAGTACCAGGCCAATGCCAAGGTGGTCGACGTGACGCGGCCGCTGGTCGAGCGCTACTACAGCAAGGCACCGCACCACAGCTATTTCGTGGGCTGTTCCACCGGCGGTCGTGAAGGGATGATCATGGCGCAGCGTTTTCCCCAGCTGTTCGACGGCATCGTGTCGGGTGCGCCGGCCATGCGGACCGGCGTGAGCAACCTGGCACTGCGCTGGGTCAGCGCCCAGCTCAAGCCGGCTGTCGAAAATGCCCGCGATCCCTTCAGCGACGCCGAGCAGACGCTGATCATGAACGGGCTGATGGCGCGCTGCGACGCGCTCGACGGCGCGACTGACGGCCTCATCTTCAACCGCAGCGCCTGCGACTTCGATCCTCGCCAGCTGTCCTGCTCTGCGCTCGGAGGCGGCGAGTGCCTGGCGGACGCCAAGGCCGAGGCGCTGGCACGGGCCATCGGCGGTCCGCTGACGGCGGGCGGTGAACCCGTGTATGTCTCGTTCCCCTGGGATGCCGGCCTCGATGACAAGGCCGGATTGCCCGGCCTGCTGGTGGCGGGTGGTAGCCCCCCGGAGGGTGGCAACGGCGCCGATCTGCAGAACCAGAACGTGGATGCCGAGTTCTTCCTCGCCTCCAGCCTGGAGGAAGCCATCGGTACCACGGGAACGCAGTACAACGTCAGCGGGTTCGTGGGCAAGGGCGGCAAGCACCTGTTCTACCACGGCGAAGCAGACGCGTGGTTCTCCGCCAACGAAACCGTTCGCTATTTCGGCAAGATGGGCGAAACCAATGCCTGGCTCAAAGCCGCCGACGAGTACAGTCGGCTCTACCTGGTGCCGGGGATGGGTCACTGCCAGGGCGGCGAGCAGACCGTGGATTCCTTCAATCTCCTGACGCCGCTGGTATCGTGGGTGGAGGAGGGCACGGCGCCGGGAGCGGTGGAGGCCACGGGCCGCAGCATGCCCGACCAGAGCCGGCCGCTGTGTCCGTACCCGCAGTACGCGCACTTCGAGGGCGGTGATGCTGCCAACGCCGCCAGTTACAGTTGCCGCACCCCGTGAGCTTGCCGGTTGCCGCTGCCGTCCCTGTCCGCCTTTCTGGAGTGAACCCGTGATGATCAAGACCCACAAGCACACCGTGCTCGCCGCACTGGCCGCCGCTCTGCTGGCCGGCTGTGAACCACCTGCCAGCGCGCCAGAGGCCGGCGACAGCGGTCCTGCCGCCGCGGCCCCCGCACCGGCCGGGCTGGCGGCGGGTTCGCGGCCGAACATTCTGCTCATTGTCGCCGACGATCTCGGTTACCAGGACCTCGGCGTTTTCGGCGGCGAGATCGCCACGCCACGCATCGACGATTTTTTCAATACCGGCGTGATGCTCAACCAGTTCTACGTCTCGGTCGCCTGCCAGCCGACGCGGGCCATGCTGTTGTCGGGCACCGACCATCACCTGGCCGGTGTCGGCTCGCAGGGCCGCTTCGTGGAAGGCAGCGACGCGTACCAGAACCGGCTGAACGACAACGTGGCGTCCATTGCCGAGCGGCTCTCGTCGCTCGACTACCACACGGCCATGGTTGGCAAGTGGCACCTCGGACTGGATGAGGGGCAGGCCCCGGCAGATCGCGGCTTCCAGAGTTCCTTCGTGGTACTGGAGCCCGGTGCCTTCCACTTCGACCTGCTCGGCTACAGCGCGCGCGACGGTGTGCACTACGAACACAACGGCGAGCCCGTGACCAGTCTGCCCGAGGATTTCTACACCACCGTCGCCTACACCGATCACATGATCGACTTCATCGACGAGGCAAGTGCCGCCGACAAGCCATTTTTCGGCTACGTGGCCTACACCTCGCCGCACTGGCCGATCCAGGCGCTCGACGAAGACATGGCCAAGGTGCGTGGCCGCTACAACGAAGGCTATGACGTCATCCGCGAGCGGCGCTTCGCGCGGCTCAAGGAACTGGGGCTGATCCCGGCGGCGGCGCAGCCGCCTCGCCTGGCTGCCGGCCTGCCAGCCTGGGACAGCCTCAGCCCCGAGCGACAGGCCGCTGAAGTTGCCGTCATGGAGGCGTACGCCGCCATGGTCGAGCGCCTCGACACCGAGATCGGTCGCCTGCAGGACCATCTGGCGGCGATCGGTGAACTGGACAACACGCTGATCGTGTTCATGTCCGACAACGGCGCCGAGGGCACGCCGGACGATGGCCCCTTCCTCGCCGAATACCGCGCGCAGTTCAACAACAGCGTGGAGAACATCGGTCGCCGCGACTCCTACAAACTGATCGGCCTTGGCTGGGGTGACGCGGGCGCCGCCGGCGACTTCCTCACCAAGCAGTCGCTCGCCCAGGGCGGCATCCATTCCCCGGC
>CANGUU010000127.1 GCA_947457195.1 Gammaproteobacteria bacterium | reverse complement strand
CTGGCCACTTGGAGGCAAGCAGCCTCCCGCCCCCTACCGTATATCGAGATAGCGCTGCGCGCTGTCGGCGTCGCAGGGCATCTGGATCATGGCGAAGTCCGGTGAGTAGACCCAGTCCATCTCGTAGCGCACTGGTTCGGCCAGGATGTCGGGGTCGGTCAGCTCGAAGCTGTAGTGCAGTTGCTTGCCGTCGTCACTCAGCGCAAAGCGCTCGGTGAGCTCTTTGTTGGGGCCGGAGCGCAGCTTCTGCGCGTTGCCCATGCCGTGCTCGGCGAAGCGCGCCGTGTGCACCACCAGCACGCCATCTTCCCAGCGCCCGATCGAATGCCCCTGCACCGAAGGGGGCACGCCGTCGTGCGTGCTCGCGTCCATGTGAATCTCGCGTTCCACGTTTTCGAGTTCGGTACGTAGCCGGATCGTCTGCTCGCCCAGTGTGATCACCTTGGCGTCGCCGATGATCATCAGGAACGGCGAGGCGTAGGGCGTGCAGTCCTTGCCGGGGTTGTCGCCGTCGGCAAAGGTTTCGAAGGCGCGTACGCCGTTGGCGGTGAGCGGCCAGTAGCTCGGCTCGAAGAAAAAGAAGTGCTCGCGCACGGTGGGCGGCGTCACCGTGCGCCAGAGGCCGGCCAGGCTGCTGGCACCGGTGGCCGGCGCTACTGCCGCCGGCGCCGTGGCGTTGGCCTGACGCATTTCCCACTCCATGCCACCCGCGGTGCGCAGCCGCGCCCCCAGCGCCTTGGTCTTGCCTGCGCTTACCGACGGATTGGCGAACACGGTCACGCGGTCACCCACCTGCAGCGTGCTTGGCGACCAGCCCCGGTTGCGCATCACCACGGCCGACGACGCCTCGATCTCCCACACCTCGGTGGCACCGCCCGCGCCCGTAGTCTGCAACTGCACATACGTATGCGGGTTCGCCCACTTGTATTCCAGCACCACACCGTCGAGCCGCACCTCCTGCTTGAGGTCGTAGGGCGCCCAGCTGTGGTGGGCCTCTGTGGCAGGGGCGATAAGCAGGGCGAGCAAGATTCCACGAGGCGACAGCATGGGCATGGGGATTTCCCTCTTCTTGGCTGAAGCGCTGTTGTAGCGCCAATCGGGGCTGTTGGCCAGTACGGGTCTGGCTCTGTGCCGGCCTGCTCTGAGGCTGCAGCCGGTCTATGGTGCGGGCCGGAGCGGCGAGTGCCGCGCCGCTCCCGTCAGCGCTCGCGCTCCACCACCGGAAAGGCGGCGGGCGGCCACTCCGCGCGGGGGTTGTCCATCATCAGGCGAATCACCAGCGGCACCAGTTCGGACATCAATGCTGTGCAGTCGCCCACCTGCGACCGGTTGGCCTGGCTCTGCCAGGTGGCGCCGCCGTGCACGAGCTGGTTGCGCAGCATGTAGATGCGCGGGAGCAGAATCCCGAGCAGTGTGAGCGTGGCCTGCCCGGCCAGTGCCTGCTGAGCCTTACGCCGCGCCCGCCGGAATTGCTGCTTCCACTCCTCCTCGCTCAGTTCGCCGTTCTGTGCTTTCCAGAACGCCGGGAATACGAAGGGGTTCTCCAGCAGCAGGCGGATGGGGCCGGAGTACTTCTGCCAGAGCATGTTCTCCACCAACCGCTCGGTGTCGAACTGCAGCAGCCGCGCAAGAAAGCGGTTGAACTCGCGGTTCTCCGACGCGGATCCGTCAGCACTCAGCCGAGAGGCGTAGGTGGCATTGAAGGCGATCCACAGAAAGATGAACCGCGCATCCAGATCGTCGCCGCACTGCTCCGCGCGACCCAGCCAGCTCAGCGCCCGGTGCACTCGCAGGTTGAGCGAGGCGTGGTAACCCTCGCGCTCGCGGCGGTGGCGGTCTTTCAGTTCGCGATGGGTCATGGGGACTACCAGGACGATTTTTCGAGGATGTCTATGCCGCTATTTATCGCCATCTGTGCGTTCTGTACACCGTTGGATTGCGGCGGCGCCCTGCGAGGGCTGACCTTATACGTCGGCGCCCTGCAGGGGCTGACCTTGGCACTCTGGAGACCGGCCATGCACTGGGGAATTGCCGCTGCGTTATCATTCGTGCCCATCACGGAGACCCCTGTCATCGCCACCCGTATCCGCTTTCTGCCGGCCTATCGGCAATCTGCCCGGCCCCCACGTCTTGCATGAGCCATTTTTCTGCGCAGGACTGGGCGCTATTCGACGAACAGGGTTATCTCTGCATCGGGCGCGTAGCGAGCACCGCCACCATCGATGCGCTCTGTGGCCGCATCGACGACATCATGCTGGGTCGTGCCCCCGTCGATTACCGCCGCATGGTCATGCAGCTCGATTCTGCCAACGGCGTCTACGAATCGGCCGGTCCGCAATCGCACGGCTTCAAGGGCGCCACCCTCGCGTATCGCAAGATCGAGCAACTGGAAGCTGATCCGGTGTTTCGCGCCTACATGACGTTGCCGGTGTTTGAAGAAGCGGCGCGCCGTTTCTACGGCGACATTGCCATTGCAGCCTACCGCGCCATGTTCATGAACAAACCGGCGCGGCGGGGCACGTTTCTGCCGCTGCATCAGGACCGCTGGCGGGCGCTGGACCGTGACCCGCAACTCACCATCTACACCGCGCTGGATCGTGCCACGCCCGAGAACGGCTGCGTGGAGGTCATCGCCGGCTCGCATCGACAGCTGCTGAATCCCCAGCACGCCAACGGATTTCTCACGGCGGAAATGGCTGCCCGTTTCGACAACGATCCACGCCGGCGTAAGCTCACGCTGGAAGCAGGGGAGGTGGTACTGATGCACAACTGGACGATCCACGGCAGCGGCATCAACACCACGGATACTCCACGGCGTGCTTTCTCCGTCTGCCTGATGGATGCAGCCACGATCAACCGACGGTATGACCGTCTGGCGGGGAGAGGAGTGATCTTTGCAGCGCGGGGCGACGTCCCTGCGTAAGCGGCGGATGTCTCTCGTCAGTCGAGTGAAGGATGGACTTACCCATGTCGATCACCTGCCGTTTGCGCGGCTAGCGGCCGCAGCGCCGGGCGGCAGCACAAAGGTCGTTTCGGAGAGATTGGTCCAGCGCGCAATGCGTTGCATCGTGGCGGAATCCAGGCCCTGCGCGTCCAGCACGACGGCAACGGGATTGCCCAACAACGCGCGATCCGAAAAAACATCAACCACACAGAAGCGGCGCTTCACGGGGACTCCCTGGAATCGTAAGCTTTTTGCCAACGCCGCTATTGGACTACGCCCGCGCCATGAACCGCCAACCCATTCTCGAGGACGACAGCGTCATCCTCACGCCACTGTGGCAGGACGAATTCGAGGAGTTGCTGGCCGTTTCCAGCGATCCGCTGATCTGGGCGCAGCACCCCAATCCGGACCGTTGGCAGCGCGAGGTCTTCCGTACCTTTTTCGACGGGGCACTGGCCAGCGGGGGCGCCTTAATGATCCGCAGCAAGGCGCACGGCAACGCCATCGGCAGCAGCCGCTTCTACGACCACGACGCCGTCGCGAGCGAGATCAAGATCGGCTATACGTTCTTCTCGCGTGACCACTGGGGCCGCGGCACCAACCAGCGCGTCAAGCGGCTCATGCTCGACTATGCCTTCCAGCATGTACGGCAGGTGCTCTTCCACGTCGGTGCCCAGAACCTGCGCTCGCGCATCGCCATGCAGCGCCTGGGCGCGGAGCTCATCGGCGAAGAGGATGTGGCCTACGTCGGCGAGCCACCCAGGAAAAACCTGGTGTTCAGGATCACCCGCAAGGAGATGGTGGGCCCACCAGGACTTGAACCTGGGACCAACGGATTATGAGTCCGCTGCTCTAACCAACTGAGCTATAGGCCCTGCGAAGACGGGCGCGATTGTACACCGCCCGTCGGGGCTGGCGAGTGGCAGCAGACGCGGGAGCAGGCTAGTTGAGCTGCACGCTGAAGTCGCCGCTGGCGGTGCCGTCGCTCCAGGTGCCGAGCAGCTTGCGGCTGGTGGCCGAGCCCATGTCGTCGAAGCGTGCCTGCACCGAGTAGCGCGGGCCGGCTTCCGAGGCGCCGAGCGAAAAGGTGACCGTCCACGTAGCGGGGTCGACGGCGACTCCTTCCAGCGGTACGCGCTTGCCCTGCTCCAACACGTAGCCCGAAAGCGTCTGGTCACGTGCCAGCTCCACCACCAGCAGGACGCGCGCATTCTTGCCATCCACGCTGCGGCTGCCGCTCCAGCTGCCGGTGAGCGGATGCCCTTCCTGCGCGAGTACAGCCGG
>CANGUU010000126.1 GCA_947457195.1 Gammaproteobacteria bacterium | reverse complement strand
TCAGCACCGTACCCCCGAGCGTCACGATCAGTTGCGCCGCCCGATCTCGATCGAAGGGCGCTACGCGCAAGCCGAAGCGGGCGATCCTGGCCTCGGCGCTGCCGTAGGCGTACTCGCCCTGCCGCAGCAGCAACCGCGAGCCATTGCGGAAGGCGAACACGCTGTCGCCCTCTGCCGAACGTCCGGACTCGGCGCCGTACAGGATGCGGTAGTACACCAAGGCCCGGTCGAGGTCCGTCACGTTGAGCAGCACATGGTCGACCCCGAGCGGTGTAATCAGCCCCTGTCCCCCGGCGACCAGCGCGGAGGGCACGGCTGCCGTCACCAGCGTGTCGGGCGCCGGCAGAAACTGGATCTCGATACCGTCCGGATCCTCGAAGATGCCGCCGACGCCGGTCGACCCGGGAAAGTCGCCGAGACCGGCGGCGGCAAAGCGGTCGGCCATGGCCGCGAAGATGGCCTGGCTGTCACGTCGCCACTCCACCACCGACGTGCAAAAGTGGCCGATGGCGGTGCCGCGACCGCGGGCGTCACCGATGGCGAGGTAGCCCACGGCACGATTGTCCGGCAGCGGCCCCAGCAACACGAAGTAGCGCTGCCCCCCCTGAAAGGGCTGGGCATGCAGCGTGGTCTTGAGCAGACCCATGTAGAAGCGCGCGGTCTTTTCCACGTCAGGAACGATGACGTCCAGATGGTCGAGACCGGGAGTATCGAGTGGCAGCAGACTGGGCTGCGCCAACGTCTGGCGACCCCACGGCAGGCTGGCGAAGGCGGCGGTACCGAGCAGGTGGCGTCTGCTGAGGCTCATGGGGCTGTCCTGGGGGTTACGGCACTGAGGGCTTCGATCAGCGCGGCGGTGGCCGGCCGGTCGACAGGGGGATGGGTCGCAAGAAACACGCCGTGCGCCCAGTCGAGCGGCTTGCGACCTTGCTGGTCGGGCAGGTCGAGCCGGGCGCCCTGGGCGGCCAGCCAACGCAGGATGTCGTCGGAACCGCGATTGGCCGCGCCGTGCGCGGCCGTCAGGCCCATCGAGTTCACGGCGTTGACGTCGTTGCCGAGCGCGTGGGCGTACTGCACGGCCGCCAGCAAGGCTTCGTCCCCCTCATCGTAGGTCTGGTTGACTACCCAGTTGACGCCGGCCGCCGCCATCAGCGCCGTGGTGCCGGCGACGGTGGCGAGGTTGGGGTCGGCGCCGTACTCCACCAGCAGACGCATGCTGGTGACATCCCCTGCCAGCGCCGCCCGCAGGAACGGCGTCTGCCCCGTGAAGTCCACCCAGGACAAATCCCCGAGGCGTGTCAACCAACGGTGCTCGGGCGGCTGCTCCCGCGTGCGGACATTGGGATCGGCACCGCGCTCGAGCAGCAAACGCACGAGCGCCAGCGCCCGGTCGCGATCGATGCCGTTGTCGGGCGCAGGACCGGCCTTGTCGAGGTTGCGCAGCACCACCGCCGCCCACAACGGCGTCTGACCATAAAAATCGCCGGTGTTGATCTCGGCGCCACGCTCGATGAGGAATCGTGCGACCGCCACATGGTCGGCGTCGCGGCGGCCAAGGCTTTCGATGGACGCATTCAGCACGGCGTTCAGGAGGGGCGTTACTCCGTTTTCATCCGACTGCTCGAGGTCGGCGCCGGCAGCGACCAGCCGCGTGGTGAGCGCGAGGTGGCCGCTACGCGTGGCAAACAGCAGCGGCGTCTTGCCACCGGCCACCGGTGCACGCTCGCCCCGCTCAGGCCATCCGCCACGTACGATGCCCACGCCCTTCGAGCCCGCGTTGGAGGCGGGCAGCCGGAACTGCGGCACGGCGCCCGCCTTGGCCTGCGCGTTGACATCAGCCCCGGCGGCCAGCAGCAAGTCCGCCACCGCCGTTGCGCCGCTGCGGGCGGCGATCATGAGCGGGGTCTGCAGGTAGGCGGGCTCGAGGGCATCCACCATCACACCGCGCGCCAGCAACAGGGCCGTGATATCTGCCGAGCCGCTGCGGGCGGCCAGATGCAATGGTGTTTCTCCCGTTCGATCCGGCCGCGCCGGATCGGCCCCGCGCTCGAGCAGCAGGTCGACCATGTCCGCATCACCGTTTTCGATAGCCAGATGCAACGGCAGGAGGCCGAGCGGCGTGGCGAGGTTCGGGTCGGCGCCGGCCTGCAGCAGGCGCTCGGCCAGCGCCAGTTCCTGCACCCGCACCAGCCAGTGCAGCGCTGGTGTGCCGTAGGGTCCGGTGGCGTTCACCGCAGCGCCTCGCTCGGCGAGCAGCGCGCGGACGGTATCGAAGTCGCGCTGCATGGCGGCCACCGCCAATGGCGAGTCGTCGGCCGCTGCGGTGGTGGTACCGAGCAGCATGAGGGCCAGCAGCAGTCGCAGCGCAGGAATCATGGCGTCTTTCACAGGGTCAGGGGGGCCGTGCTGTCCCCGAAGCGGTCGAGCGGCACACCGAGTTTGTCGAGCAGCGCGGCGTGCACGTTGGCCAGCGGTGCCCCCTTGCCGGCCCGCAAATGGCGTCCGCCCTGCAGGGTACCGGAGGCACCACCGGCCACAAGCAGCGGCAGCTGATCGTGATCATGCTGATTGGAATTGCCCATGCCGCTGCCATACAGCACCAGCGCGTGGTCGAGCAGCGTGCCATCGCCGTCCGGAGTGTCGGCCAGCCGGCCGAGGAAATAGGCCAGCGTGGTGCGAACATGAAAGTCATTGAGGCGCGCCAGCCTGTCCTTGTTGGCGGGCACTTCCGAGTGGTGTGACAGGTTGTGGAACGGGTCAGTCACGCCACTTTCCGCATAGACGCGATTGCTGATCTCCCGCGCCACCATCACCGTGGACACACGGGTGATCTCCGCCTGCCAGGCCAGCGTGAGCAGGTCGAACATCAATTTTGATTGAGCGCTGAAGGTGGGCGGGATGCCGACCGGTTTGGCGGGCACGTCCAGACTGCTGGCCGGGGACTCGGCGATCAGCGCCAGGCGCCGCTCGATTTCCCTGACATCCTCCAGGTAGCGTTCGAGCCGGACCCTGTCACCGGGCGGCAGCGCACGCTGCAGACCGGCGATGTCGGCGGTCACCGAATCGAGCAGGCTGCTCTTGAGCTTCAGACGGCTGGCGCGCTCGGCGTTGTTGCTGCCGTCGCCGAACAGGCGCTCGAAGACTACCTGCGGATTGGGCTCCATGGGCAGTGGCGTTTCCGGGGTGCGGTAGGAAATCGAAGATCCCTCGTCGAGCGACAGTTCCAGCGAGGGCAGCGGCGTGTCCTGACCGTTGTACTGCGCCACCACCTGATCCAGGGAGGTGGGCGAAGGGCCTGCGCCCGGAGCGGTGGCAGTCAGCCAGCACTGCGAGGAGCGCGCGTGGTTGGCGCCGGCGGACGCGTCTTCACCGTAGGCTGCCGGCAGACGGGTGTCGCTGATGATGTTGAGTCGCTCGCGGAAGGGCTCCAGCGACTGCAGTGTGGGCGTGAAGGCAAAGTCCCGGCCGTCGCTGGTGGGCATCCAGCGATCCATCACAGCGCCGTGCGCCACGTAGAGGGCCGCGAAGCGCGCACGCGGCACAGCGGCCGCAGCCTTGGCCAGCGCAGGCACCATGGAGTCCAGAAAAGGCAGCGCCAGCGCGGTCCCGGCACCGCGCAGCAGCAGGCGCCGACTGAGATGCTTGCGGGTGATGAAGGTCATGGTCCCTGCTCCTCACGTTGCGCCACTACACCGCCCTGTCCACTGGCGGTACGCCGCCGGAAGGGATCACTTTCGACGATGCCAAGCACGATGGCGGAAAACCGGTAGTCCTCGGTGGCCGCAGCGGCCACCACGGCGCGCACCGCCGGCATGTCCGCGGGCTCCAGGGCCCGCCCCAGCGCGTACACCAATAGTTTTTCGGTGAGGGTGGTGACGAGGCTTTCGCCGCGCTGCAGCAGCGCCTCGCGCAGTGCGGTGGGCCCGTCGATGGCCGTGCCGTCGGTCAACTGGGTACGGGTGTCTAGCGGTGCACCGTTTTCCGTGGTTCGCCAGCGACCGATGAGGTCGAAATTCTCCAGCGAGAGGCCGACCGGATCCATGATCTGGTGACAGGCCGCGCAGACCGGGTTTTGGCGATGCAATTCAATGCGCTCGCGCAGGGTATCGACGCTGCGGCCGTCGGCCGTAGCCTCGCGGGTGAGATCGGTCTCCACACCGGGCGGCGGCGTCGGTACCGGCGCACCCAGCAGGTGCTCGACCACCCAGGCCCCTCGCACCACGGGCGAGGTGCGGTTGGCCACCGACGTGGCGGTCAGGATGCTGGCATGGCCGAGCAGGCC
>CANGUU010000125.1 GCA_947457195.1 Gammaproteobacteria bacterium | reverse complement strand
GCCGGCAGTGCGGTGGTGGACGTTACCGAGTTCACCGAGCTGGGTCTGCGGCTGCCACGTCGCCAGCTGGCCATGACGCCGGACGTGAGCGAACGCTCGCTGCCCACCCAGGACCTGCTGCGCGAAGCCACACCGGCCCGTCGGGCCGAACTGCAGTGGCGGCTGTCGCTGGTGCTGTTGGCACCAATCGTGACCTTGCTGGCGGTACCGCTGGCCAAGGTCAGCCCGCGGCAGGGGCGCTTTGCCCGCCTGGTCCCGGCGATCCTGCTCTATCTCCTGTATCTCGGTTTGCTGCTGCTCAGCCGCAGCGCCGTCGGCGCAGGCACGCTGTCGCCGCTGATCGGGCTCTGGTGGGTCCACTTCCTGTTTCTCGTCCTGGGGCTCGGACTCAGCCTGCGCGCGGCCTGGCCCGGGAGGCGGCTGCTTGGCCACGCTTGATCGCTACATCGCCAGCACGGTATTTCTCGCCATGGCGCTGGTCCTGCTGGTGCTCGGCGGCCTCGACCTGCTGTTCATGCTGATCGACGAACTGATCGAGACCGATGGCGGCTACGACACGGTAGAGGCCCTGCGCTTCGTGTTACTTAAATCGCCGCGCTACCTCTACGACGTACTGCCGCCGGCGGCACTGATCGGCGCGCTGGCCGGTCTCGGCAGTCTGGCGGCCAGCAACGAACTGGTCGGCATCCAGGCCGCAGGCTGGTCACGCGCGCGCATCAGCTGGGCGGTGCTGCAGCCCACCGTGCTCGTCATGCTGCTCGGCCTGCTGCTTGGGGAATTCGTGGCACCCCGGCTGGAGCTGCAGGCTGAGGTAGGCAAGGCCCTCGCCAACGGCGAGACGGTCGGCTTGTCGCGCTTCGGGCACTGGGAACGCCACAACCATACCTACGTGCACTTCAACGCCCTCGACCCCGACGGGGCACTGCTGGAGGTGGAAGTCTTCGAGTATGACGATGAGCAGCGACTGCTGCGCCAGACCCGTGCCAGGCAGGCGGTATTTCTCGGGGCCGAGACTCGTAGCGGCGAAGATGCCCGCTGGCGCTTGCGGGATGGCAGCCAGTGGGATTTCAGCCGGAGCGCGGCGGGACTGCAGGCGGCTCCTGACACGTTCACCGAGCGGGACGTGGCGCTGGGTCTGTTACCGGAGACCCTGCAGATTCTGGTGATCGACCCCGACCGCATGGCAATCAGTGCGCTCTGGCAGGCGGCGAACCGTTTTCTGGCGCAGGGACTCGACGCGTCGCGCTTCCAGCTCGGCTTCTGGAAAAAAGTGCTGCAGCCCCTCAACACCCTCGCACTGGTGTTCGTGGCCATCTCCTTCATCTTCGGGCCGTTGCGATCGGCCAGCATGGGCTCGCGCGTATTCATCGCCGTGACCCTCGGGCTGCTGGCGACCATCCTGCAGCGACTGCTGCAGAACCTGAGCCTGGTGTACCAGTTGCCGGCGCTGCTGGCCGTGCTGCTACCGATCTTGCTGTGCCTGCTGGCGGGTGCCTTGCTGCTGCGGCGGCGCTAGCGGCAAAGGGCAGCGCGCGACCCCTGCGTCCTGCTGGCAGGGCTCAGGGTCGGGGCGCGGCGGCTGCAGCGCGCCAGTGCCCGGTGCCATAATGCGCCCATGCCCTGCCACCAGAGGCTTGTCGTTGAACACGGGAGGAGACATGCGCAAGTTGTGCTGGGTTGCCCTGTTGGGCTGCGGACTGGTTTTTGGTCAGCCGGATGTGACCGATACCGTCGTGGTGACCGGGCGACTGCCCGGACCACCGCTCTGGCGCGTGTTCAATGGCGAACGTTCGCTGTGGATCTTCGGCTACGTGTCCCCCATTCCGGAAGACATGCAGTGGGAATCGGCGCGCGTGGAGCGGGTGCTTGCCAATGCCGATGCCTACCTGCCAGCGCCCGATCTCGAGGTGTCAGTCTCCCCGTTGGTAGCCCTCAATCCCATCAACCTGTGGCGCGGCGTGCGGCTGGCGCGCCGGTTGAGCCGCAATGAAGAGCGCAAATCGCTGAGCGAGGTGCTGCCACCCGAGCTCTATGCCCGCTACGCTGCGCTGAAAGCCCGCTATTTCCCGCGCAACGACTCGCTCGAGTCACTGCGCCCCGTGATTGCCGGTAGCCAAATGACCGATCTCATCCAGGACGAAGCCGGGCTTGGCAGCGCCGAAGACATACTCAAGAAGATCCAGCGGCTCACCCGCCGCCAGCGCGATCTCGAGCGCGAAGCCACCGATGTGGACATCCGCATCGAGGGGGGGTACCGCTCGCTGGCCGATCGTGCGGAGGCCATGATGGCGAGCATCACGCCCGAGCAGGAACTGGCCTGTTTCGAGTGGCAGGTGGGACGCATGGAAACGGATCTCGAGGCCATGAAGAGCCGCGCCAACTCCTGGGCGCTCGGCTACATCGACGAATTTCTGGATGCACCACTGCGGCGTGGCGACGAGGATCCCTGCTTCGGGCTGCTGCTGGCCACCAGCGAAAGCGACACCATCGAGGACCTGCTGTCACAGGGTCAGCAGCGCTGGCTGGCGTCCGCCGAAAAGGCCCTGCAGGAATACGATTCGACCTTTGCTGTCCTGCATATCCGCGAGCTGCTCAACGAGGGCGGGCTGCTGAACCAGCTGAAGGCCAAGGGCTACCGCGTTCAGGAACCGGACTGATCCGCCCCGCTTGGCGGAAAATCATCGCGTTTCACCACCAGGCTGCCGGACACGAGATCCGGCCAGCTCCTGCCTCGGGCGTCGACGACTGCCCACAGGTAACCCACGCCGAGGAGACCAAGTGACGGCGGCGCGCAGACGCAGCGCAGCAGTACCTGACGCCAGCCCACTGCCGAGCCGTCGGGGTTCTGCACGCGGATCTTCCACGCCTGCATCCCGAGCGTTTGTCCGCTGTGGGTCCAGAACCAGCCGAAGAACAGCAGCCCCGAACCAAGCATGGCGGCGAACAGTGTGTACTGGTAGAGCGGGTCGAACACGACCTGCGTGCCCTGTACCTGGCGGGACTCCTCGATACCGAAGGCGGCAGTGACGAGGAAAGACACGACGATCCAGATGGCAATCAGCAGGACGCTGTCGTAGACGATGGCGGCGAGGCGGCGCCAGAGCGGGGCGGTTTGCATGGCAGACTCGGCGAGAAGACAGAGCCGCATGGTAGCGCAGTGCCGCGGCCGCTGGCTTGACTTCGTCCCGGAAAATCGCCAACACTGCGGCGCATGTATACGCGCCCCACTCCAGTCTTTTCCCGCAGCGCCCGCACCGGCATTATCTTGATCGCGGCGGCGTGCTTGCGGGTTGGATGACGGCATCCAGCAGTGTCTGAAAACCCGCCAGCCCGGCGGGTTTTCTGCTTCTGGAGACAGCAAAACCTGCCGCGGCAGGCCCGGCAAGCGAGGAGAGCAGTCTTGAGCACGACAGGCATCAACCAGCCCGCAGCGGCGCAGGCCCTGCCGGTCTACGTGGCGTTCATGGACACCACCCTGCGCGACGGCGAGCAGACGCAGGGTGTCTCTTTCACGGCGGCCGAAAAGCTCACCATTGCGCAGGCGCTGCTGGAGCAACTGAAGATCGACCGCATCGAGGTGGCGTCGGCGCGTGTGTCGGTCGGCGAACAGGCGGGCCTTCGTGCCATCACCGACTGGGCGCGAGACCACGGCCATCTGGAGAAGGTCGAGGTGCTGGGTTTCGTCGACGGCACTCACAGCGTGGACTGGATTCTCGCCGGCGGAGGGCGAGTGCTCAATCTGCTCACCAAGGGCAGCGAGAAGCACTGCACGCGCCAGCTCGGCAAGACCCTCGAGCAGCATGCCGCCGACGTATGTCAGGTGGTTGCCTATGCCGTCAGCCAGGGCCTGCGGGTGAATGCCTACCTCGAAGACTGGTCGAACGGCTATCAGGACAACAAGGCCTATGTGTTCGGGCTGCTGGAGCTGCTGGCAGACAGTGGCATCGAGCACTTCATGCTGCCGGACACGCTCGGCGTGATGAGTCCGGCCGAGGTCTACCGGGCTCTCGCCGACATGCGCCGTCGCTTCCCGCGGCTGCAGTTCGATTTTCATCCGCACAACGACTACGGGCTCGCCACGGCCAACTGCATGGCCGCGGTGGAGGCCGGCATTGCCACGCTGCACTGCACCATGAACTGCCTGGGGGAGCGGGCCGGCAACGTATCGCTGGCGGAAATCGCGGTGGTGCTCAAGGACAAGATGGGGGTGCGCACGTCCATCGACGAGACACATCTCGCCGCGGTCAGCAAGCTGGTCGAGCGTTTGTCCGGCAAATGGGTGGCGGCCAACCAGCCCATCCTCGG
>CANGUU010000124.1 GCA_947457195.1 Gammaproteobacteria bacterium | reverse complement strand
TCGGCAGGCGCCGCGCCGTTGGCCGGCCCCCCCGCGGGGGCGCCAGCCGGCGCCGCTGCCGCCAGCACAGGGACATCGGTGGGGTAGCTGAGCGCGCCGACCGGCACGGTGAGCACATTTTGGGCGGCCGACGTGATGAAGTAGACCTGCGCCGTCATCTCGGAAAACAGCGCACCGTCAGTGTTGTCGACATCGAAGAGCCCGGTGTAGAGCACCACGTTGTTGGTGACGGTCGGCGTCGGCAGTATCTGACGCAGCGTGCCGTACCAGCGGCGTTCCCCGCTGCCGAGGGTAGTGAAGTACACCGCCATGCCGGTTTTTACCGTGCCGATGTCGGCTTCGGAAATCTCCGCTTCCACGGTCATGGTGGACAGGTCGGCAATGCGCAGGATGGTGGGTGCCTGCTGCGCCGCGTTGAGCGTACGACCTTCGTTCAGCTCGATGGAGACGACGGTACCGGCCACCGGCGCAAAGATGCTGGCAAATTCGAGCTGCGTTTCATCGCTGGTCAAGGTGGCCTTGCTCTGGTCGATCTGCTTCTGCAATTGCTCGAGACTGGACTGCGCTGCCGCCAGGTTGTTCATGGCCGTGTCGTACTCGAGCGCACTGGTGGCATCGGCGGCCCGTAGTCGCTGCTGCCGGTCGGCGTTGGCTTTGCCGAGTTCCAGCGCCGCACGTCGGGCGATGAGCTGCGCCTCCTGGGCGGCGATACTGGCCCGGCTCGCCTGCACCTTGGCCTCCTGGACGCGCGCGTCGATCTCGGCCAGCAACTGCCCCTGCGTCACCACGTCGCCGACATCGACGCGCAACTTCTGCAGCATGCCCGAGACCTGGGCACCGACGTCGACATAGTGGCTGGGCTTGATGGTCCCGGAGGACGCAATGGTGTTTTCGATGGAGCCTGTTTCCACGCGCGCCAGCAGGGGCTGATCCTCAGCCGCCTGCTGCTCGTCACGCGTCAGCCACCAGCCTGCCGTGCCAGCCAGCACGAGGAACAGCGCAATCAACCAGTTTCTGGATTTGGAGGTTTGCCAACGCATGGATTCTTCTCTGTTTCGGGCGGCTGCAGCGGGGAACGTCGTCAGCTTAACGCGGTAAAACCCGGGCAGTTTACGAGGAATAATGGAGCTAAAAGGGAGAAAGTGACCAGCCAGTCAGAAATTTTCACTCGCCCTGCCCGCCTTGCCGTGTCAGGTCTCCGCGGCAGCCGGCGGTGGCAACCGTTTTTCTTTAACAGCCTGGCAAAGATCGGTGTAGCCACCGATTCCCCTGCCGTCGAAAAAAATCTGGGGAACGGTGCTACGTCCCTCCGCCCTCGCCCGCATTTCGGCGTAACGCGGCACGTCGTTGGTGACATCCACCTCGGTAAACCGGTAGCCGAGCTGTGCCAACAGCTGCTTGGCCGCGCGGCAATAGCCGCACCAGTCCTTGGTGTAGATCACCACCTCGGTCATGGCGCCGGCACCGCTACGGCGGGATTCGTCAGCTGACGCAGGCGCTCTAGTGTCTGCATGACTTTGCCATCGTCGATCGCGGCGGCCGCCATCGCGACGCCCGCTGGCAGGTCCTGTACCCGACCAGCGACCAGCAGCGCAGCCGCCGCGCCGAACAACACGATATTGCGGTAGGCATCCCGCTGACCCTGCAGGAGCGCCAGCAGTCGCGAGGCGTTGTACTCGCTGTCCCCACCGGCCAGCTCCGCGAGCTCGGCAAGCGGTAGCCCGGCATCGCGTGGATGGACGCGGCACTCGGTGACGACCCCCTGCTTCACGCAGCAGACCACGTTCTCCCCCAGGGTACTCAACTCGTCGAGCCCGCCAGCCCCGTGGACCACCCAGGCGCTCTCGCAGCCCAGGCGGGCCAGCACCTCGGCGAGCGGCCGGACCCACTCGGCAGCATAGACACCGATGAGGTAGCGCTTCACGCCCGCGGGATTGCACAGGGGTCCCAGCAGATTGAAGATGGTCCGCACACCCAACTCCGCGCGCACCGGCCCGACATGCCGGAAGGACTCGTGGTGGCGAGGCGCCAGCATGAAGCCATAGTTGGCCTCGCGCAGTGTGCGTTCGATCATCGCCACATCGCCCTGGATGTTGATGCCGAGCGCCGTCTGCACATCGGCCGTGCCCGACCGCGAGGAAACCGCGCGGTTGCCATGCTTGGCAACCGGAACACCGCAGGCCGCCACCACGAGCGCCGTGGCGGTGGAAATATTGAGTGTGTGCGCCCCATCCCCGCCGGTGCCGACGATGTCCATGGCATCTGCCGGCGCCCGCACCGGCAGGGCCCGCGCGCGGATGACGCTGACGGCAGCGCTGATTTCATCGACGGTTTCGCCACGCATCCGCAGACTCACCAGCAAGGCGGCGATCTGCGCCGGCGTGGCAGCGCCGCTCATGATCAGTCCGAAAGCCTGCTCCGCCTCGGCAAACGACAGCGCCCTCCCCGCCACCGTTTTCGCGAGCAGGACTTTGATGTCGGCGGCCGGGGTGCTCGTCACTTGCGGTTCTTCTGGTCGAGGGCCAGCAGGGTGTTCTGCATGAGCGAGGCGATGGTCATCGGTCCCACGCCGCCCGGGACCGGGGTGATGAAACTGCACTTGGCCTTGACGTTGTCGAAGTCGACGTCACCACGCAGCTTGAACCCCTTCGGATCGCTGGCATCCGGCACGCGGGTTGTGCCCACGTCGATGACCACGGCGCCAGGCTTGACCATGTCGGCGGTCACGAACAACGGTTTGCCAATGGCGACGATGAGGATGTCGGCCGACGCACAGATTTCCTTCATGTTCGGCGTGCGGCTATGCACGAGCGTGACCGTGGAATTGCCGGGCGAGGTGTTGCGCGACATGAGGATGGACATCGGCGTGCCGACGATGTAGCTGCGCCCCACCACAACGCAGTGCTTGCCGGCGGTGTCGATGCGATTGCGCCGCAGCAATTCCATGATGCCGTTCGGCGTGGCGGAGATGTAGGTCGGCAGTCCCAGCATCATGCGGCCAAGATTCTCCGGATGAAAACCGTCGACGTCCTTGCGGGGATCGATGGCGAGCGTGACCTTCTCTTCGTCGATGTGCTTGGGCAAGGGTACCTGCACGATGAATCCATCGATGGCCGGGTCCTTGTTGAGCCGATCGACCACACCGAGCAATTCGGCTTCGCTGATGGTCTCAGGGTAGGTGAGCAGGGTGGACTCGAACCCGCAGGCCTTGCAGGCCAGCACTTTGTTGTTCACGTAGGTCATGCTGCCACCATCGCTGCCCACCAGTACGGCGGCGAGATGTGGCACCTTGCCGCCCGCTGCCTTGATGTCAGCCACCTTGGCGGCAATTTCCTGTTTGAGTTGATCGGCTGTGGCCTTGCCGTCGAGTAACTGCATGGGGACCTCGTGTGGGCTGCAGGGAGGGGGACCGACGCCAGTCTGGCGGCTGTCGGAAGCGCGGCATTCTACCGTTGCCGTCGCCGGGGCGTCACCCGCGCGACCGGGTCACCTCGGCTTCGGCGCGCCGGCGCCGGCAAGGCACTCAGATCCTGCCCAGCGCTTCCAGCATGAGCGACTCGGTGAGAATCTGCGGCAGTACCTCGGCGGGTCGGGTGGGGTCGGCGGGAAACAGCAGATAGAGCGGCACTCCGCTGGTACCGTACTGCTTCAGCACCTCGGTGATGGCTGGATCGTTGTTGGTCCAGTCACCCTTGAGGTAGACCACTCCACTGTCTTGCATGGCGGCCAGCGTGGCTTCCCCGCTGAGTGCCACCCGCTCGTTGACGAGGCAGGTAATGCACCATGCTGCCGTCATGTTGACGAACACCGGCCTGCCCTCGGCACGCAGCGCCTGCAGGCGGGCAGCTGAATAGGGCTCGTAGTCGGCACCGGCTTCCGCCTCGGCGCCGGCGACGGCGACCCGCGCCTTAAGCAGCGGCGTGAACAGGGTGCTGCCGGCAGCGCCGAGGCAGGCCAGGATGAGCAGCAGACTCACGGCGCGCCACCAGCCTTGGCTGTCGTGGCGCTGCTGCTTGAGCCAGCAGGCAAGGGCCAGTACGACACAGCCGCCCGCCACCAGCGCCATGGCCGAGGCGTCGGTCTGCTGACCGAGCACCCACAGCAGCCAGACCACGGTGGCATACAGCGGGAAGGCCAGCGCCTGGCGGAAGGTCTGCATCCAGGGCCCCGGTCGCGGCATGCGCCGGGTCAGGGCCGGCACGAAGGACAGCACGGCAAAGGGCAGCGCCATGCCAAAGCCGAGAGCAAGGAACACGGTGAGCGCCACCGGCATGCTCTGGGTGAAGGCAAAACCGAGGGCGGCACCCATGAATGGCGCCGTACAGGGACTGGCGACCACGGCCGCGAGGAC
>CANGUU010000123.1 GCA_947457195.1 Gammaproteobacteria bacterium | reverse complement strand
TGCACCAGTCCCGGGAAGGTACGCCCGTTGCGGGTGACATCCATCAGGATGGGCGGCGAGACCTCGTCCCAGTCCCACGAATCATTCCAGTGGTATTGGTGGTAGCCCTTGAGGGCGCCGGTGTCCACGTCGAGCGCGAGCACGGAGTTGGCATAGAGGTTGTCGCCGGGACGCGCGTCACCGACCCAGGGGCCGGCATTACCGGTACCCCAGTAGCTGAGGTTGAGGTCCGGATCGTAGTTGCCGGTGACCCACACGGGAGCACCGCCAGTCTTCCAGGTCTCGCCGGGCCAGGACTCGCTGTTCGGTTCGCCCGGCGCCGGGATGGTGTGCGTTCTCCAGACTTCATCCCCACTACTGGCGTCGAGTGCGGCCACGAAACCGCGAATGCCCCGCTCCCCGCCCGACACACCCACCATGATCTTGCCGTTGGCCGCCAGGGGCGCCATGGTCATGTAGTAGCCGGTCTTGTAGTCGGCCACGGGTTTCTCCCAGACCACCTCGCCAGTCCGGGCGTTAAGCGCCACCACCACGGCGTCCGAGGTAGCCATGAATACCTTGTCCCCGTAGAGCGCGACGCCGCGATTGGTCGGATGCATCAGGCTGAGGTCGAAGGGCAGGGTACGACGGTACTGCCACAGCACAGTGCCATTGGTGGCATCGACGGCGTAGACCAGATTGAGCGGCGTCGTGATGTACATCACCCCGTCATTGACGATGGGAGGGCTCTGATGACCCTCGGTGACGCCAGTGGACAGCGTCCACACCGGCTTCAGCCGCGTCACGTTGGCGGGGGTGATACGGGCCAGCGGGCTGTAACCGGAACCACTGTATTCCCGGCGAAACATCAACCAGTTTTCCGGCTCTGGATTGCGCAGGCGCGCATCGGTCACGTCACGCAGCCCGGCCGGCACCTGTGCCTGCAGGACACCCGAGAGCAACCCGGCGCCGAGCAGGGCGCCAGTGGCGAGCAGGACCTGGTTCGTAGTTTTTTTCATGGAGCTTCCCCTCTGCTTGCTGTGGATGGTGGTCTGGCGGGCGACCGCTCGGTTGCGCCCCCGCTGCTCAAATGCCGAAAGGGCTAAGGCCGGGCTGCTGGAAACCCAGCCGCCCCTCGAAGGAACCGGCAACGGCCAGTTTGCCGTCGACTGCCTTCAACGGCAGCGCCGCCAACTGCCACGGCGCGGGGCCACCCACGACCTTGGCCCCATCGCCGGGATCGAACTGGGATTCATGGCAAGGGCACTGAAAGCGGTGCGAGTCCGCATTCCAGTCGGTGACGTCGCAGCCGGTATGGCTGCAGACGCCGGAATAGGCCACCACACCGTTGACACTGCGGGCCGCCGTCTCCGGTGCGAGCGTGGCGGGGTCGAGGCGCACCAGGAGCAGCTGATGCAGGCGCGAACCATTGCGCAGCTGGCCGGAGCTGGCATCAATGGCATAGGCAAAAATCTGCTGGGCGCCGGGCTGCAGGTCGTCGACGCCCACCGGCTGACCGGCCCGTTCACCGAAGGCATAGCCGAGCAGATCATCCACCTGCGGCGCTGCCGCAGTGCCTGCGTCCTGCGCGCTGGCTGCCGCGGGCAGTCCGACGCTCAAGGCGCAGACGCAGCCCAGCAGCTGGCGGCGCTGCCGGTTGAACGGTGTTGGTTGCCCCTGGTCCATGGTTACCCCCGCTTTGTTGCTGGCTGAGACACGCCGCAAGATACACCACAACACGGCTCCAGCCGCCAGTAGGGCCGGAGCGATTGCCAGTGCACAGCGGCACCGCGTATCGTGCCGCCGTGCCCTGGCCTGCACCTTCCTGCGGCCCGGCCCGCGCCGGTTGCCGCCGGTCCTCTGTGAGTCGATGTCGTCATGCTGCGAAGACTGCTGTTCAGCCTGCTGGTGCTGCCCCTGGTCGAGATCGCGGGTCTCATCGCGTTGGGCCGCGTGCTGGGCTTTTGGCTCGCGCTCGCCTGGCTGGGTCTTGCGGGACTGGCCGGCCTGAGGATCCTGCGCTGGCAGGGACGCCGATCACTGCAGCAGGTGGCCGGTTCGACGCCGGAAGGCCCGGGGGCCACCGATCTGCTCAACACCCTGCTGGTCAGTGCCGCCGGCTTGCTGCTTTTATTCCCCGGGCCGGTCAGCGATGCCATGGCAGTGCTCCTGCTGCTGCCACCGCTGCGTCGCAGTCTGGCCCGCTGGCTGCTTGGCCGGGGCCTGTCCGGGGCGGGCTTTGCCGGACGTTTCGCTGGCGGACTGCGCTTCGGCGCGGCCCCGGGCGAGCGCCAGACCGGAAGCTTCACGGTGGTGGAAGGGGTGTTCAGTCGCGAGCCCGGCCCGGACGGCAGCCCGGCCCCTGCCGCCACCCCACGGCTGGCACCGGAAGAGCCGCCTCCGCCCGCTTAGGGGGCCAATCCCGCATTTTTTTTGGTCGGACCGCCTTGAAACGCCCTGCCCGATCCCCATCTTTGACGCGCTCGCCCCGGACCGGAAGCGCTTTTCCGGTGGTTGGGGCAACCCAGGCCCGACCGGCGTGTGCCGGCCCGGAGCCGCTGCAACAACATCCAACACTCGCAACCCTGGAGAGTACTACCGATGAAAATCCGCCCATTGCAAGACCGCGTGATCGTGAAGCGCAAGGAAGAGGAGACCAAGACCGCAGGTGGCATCGTGCTGCCGGGTTCGGCAGCCGAAAAGCCGTCACAGGGCGAGGTCATCGCCGTCGGTCCCGGCAAGCCCCTCGACAACGGGACCCTGCGCATGGTCGACCTCAAGGTCGGTGACAAGGTGATTTTCGGCAAGTACGCCAGCAACACCGTCAAGATCGGCGAAGAAGAGTTCCTGATCCTCAGCGAAAACGAAATCTACGGCGTGCTGGAAGGCTGAACAGCCCGCGCATCCGCTTCAATCACTTACTCGAGATAGGACGAAGACAATGGCAAAAGACGTACTGTTTGGCGACGTAGCTCGCCAGAAGATGGTGAAAGGCGTGAACCTGCTGGCTGATGCCGTGAAGGTGACCCTCGGCCCGAAAGGCCGCAATGTGGTGCTCGACAAGAGCTTTGGCGCACCGACCGTCACCAAGGACGGCGTATCGGTGGCCAAGGAAATCACCCTGAAAGACAAGTTCGAGAACATGGGCGCGCAGATGGTCAAGGAAGTCGCCTCCAAGACCTCCGATGTGGCCGGTGACGGCACCACCACCGCCACCGTGCTGGCACAGGCCATCCTCAACGAGGGCCTGAAAGCCGTGGCCGCCGGCATGAACCCGATGGACCTCAAGCGCGGCATCGACAAAGGCGTCACCGCCGTCGTCGAAGAGTTGGGCAAGATGAGCCAGCCCTGCGCCGACAGCAAAGCCATCGCCCAGGTCGGTTCAATCTCTGCCAACAGCGACACCAGCGTCGGTGAGATCATCGCCAAGGCCATGGACAAGGTCGGCAAAGAAGGTGTGATCACCGTCGAAGACGGCTCCGGCCTCGAAAACGAGCTGAATGTCGTGGAAGGCATGCAGTTCGACCGCGGCTACCTCAGCGCCTACTTCATCAACAATCAGGAAACCATGACGGCGGATCTCGAAAACCCGCTGATTCTGCTGGTGGAAAAGAAGATCACCAACATCCGCGAAATGCTGCCGGTGCTGGAAGGCGTGGCCAAGAGCGGTCGTCCGCTGTTCATCATTGCCGAAGACGTCGAAGGCGAAGCGCTGGCGACCCTGGTCGTCAACAACATGCGCGGCATCGTCAAAGTGGCCGCTGCCAAGGCGCCGGGCTTCGGTGACCGCCGCAAGGCCATGCTGCAGGACATCGCCACCCTGACCGGCGGCACCGTGATCGCGGAAGAAGTGGGTCTCAGCCTGGAGGGCGCCACCCTGCAGGATCTCGGTCATGCCAAGCGCGTGATCGTCAGCAAGGACAACACCACCATCATCGACGGCGCCGGCGATTCGAAGGCCATCGAGGGTCGTGTCGCCCAGCTGCGTCAGCAGATCGAGGAGACCACGTCCGACTACGACCGTGAAAAACTGCAGGAACGCGTGGCCAAGCTGGCCGGCGGTGTTGCCGTGATCAAGGTCGGTGCCGGCACCGAAATCGAAATGAAAGAGAAGAAAGCCCGCGTCGAAGATGCCCTGCACGCCACCCGTGCTGCCGTCGAAGAAGGCGTGGTGCCTGGCGGCGGTGTTGCCCTCGTGCGCGCCCTGCAGAACATCGTCAAGCTGAAAGGCGACAACGAAGACCAGACCGTCGGTCTGTCGATCCTGCAGCGTGCCCTGACCTCGCCGCTGCGTCAGATCGCCGCCAACTCCGGTGACGATGCTGCCGTGGTACTCGACAAGGTGAAGGCACTGAAGGGCAACAAAGGTTACAACGCGGCCACCGGCGAATACGGTGACATGCTGGAAATGGGCATCCTGGATCC
>CANGUU010000122.1 GCA_947457195.1 Gammaproteobacteria bacterium | reverse complement strand
GTGCCACGTTCGCCGAAGCCTCCGAGCTGGCGTCGTTGTCGCGCTTCGGCAGCCTGAGCCCGGCGTTCGTGCTGCAGACCTTGGCGCCACTGCTGCTGGTGATCATGGGCTACGGTGCCATCAGCCGCGAGCGGGAACGGCGCACGTTGCTGTTGCTGCAGACCACGGGTGTTTCGGGCGCAGGCCTGTTGGCTGGCAAGGCACTGGCGCTGGTCTCGGTGGCCGGCCTGCTGCTGGTGCCGCTGCTCTTGGCCGGTGGCCTGTTGGTGCTGACGGCAGACGCCAGCCTGGTGGCCGTGCTGGCGCTGGTGGCTGTCTACGGGGTGTACCTCACGGTGTGGGCGTTGGCCACGGTGGCCACCTCGACGTTGCTGCGTGGCTCGGCAACCGCGTTGGCCACGCTGCTGCTGGGCTGGGTACTGCTCGCAATGGTGCTGCCCAAGCTCGCCTCCGACACCGCACGCGCCGTTGCGCCGGTGCCCGGGAAGGTCGCCAGCGATCTCGCACTGATGACCGACGAGACCGTCGCCGACGGTCACAACGTGGCCGACCCCGGCTTTGCGGCGCTGACGGCGCAGTTGTTGGACGCCTACGGCGTGGAGAATATCGCCGACCTGCCCATGAATATCCGCGGCATCGTGTCGTCGGAAGGCGAAGCGCTGGGCACGGCCACGATGAACCGCTACGCCGAGCAGCGCATGCAGGCGGAGGTGGTCCAGGCGACATTCGTCGACCGGTTGGCGGTCCTGTCACCGCTACTGGCGCTGCGGCGCGCGTCGATGGCGCTGGCCGGCACCGACCTCCTGCACTACCACCGCTTTCTGCGCGAGGCCGAGCAGGTGCGCTTCACGTTTGTGCAGGGGCTCAACAAGCTGCACGCCGAGGAACTTGCCTACGCCGACGACATCAAGCGCAGTGTCGATGCCGTGGCCGAGCAGCGTACGCGCGTAGATGCGTCGCATTGGCAGTTGCTGCCGCAGTACCGCTTTGCCGCGGCACCGGTCGGTGAGCGCCTTGCCGCCGCGCTGCCGATGACGGCCCTCTTGGGGGCGTGGTTGCTGGGCATGCTGGTGCTGTGCCGTGCCGCGCTGCGGAGGCTGCAGTAATGAGCGCCACGCCCTTGCTCTGGCACGAGGCTTGTTTCCAGTTGTCACGCGCGTCGGTGCGCGTGCTGCTTGTGCTGACCACGCTGCTGGCCATCGGGGCGGTGTTGCTGGGTCTTTCAGAAGTGAACGGTCAGCGCGCCACCATCGAACGCCTCTCGGCGCTGGATGCGCAGGAACGCCACACGGCGTGGCAGCAGTACCGTGACTGGGGCGACATTGCCTACTACGGGTTTCATTACACCTACGACAGTCCGTCCCGCCTCGCGTTTGCGGCGCTGGGCCAGCGCGACATCCTGCCGTGGCAGCACCGAGTGCGCATGCTGGCGCTGGAAGGGCAGATCTACGAGCGTGACCCGGTCAATCCCGAGCTGGCGCTGCTGGGTCGCTTCGACTTTGCAATGCTGGTGAGCGTGCTGCTGCCGCTCTTGGTCATCGTGCTGCTGCACGACATCAAGGCCGCCGAACGCAGCGCCGGCCGTGACGTGCTACTGCTCGCGAGTGCTGGCCCTGCGCTGTGGCAACGGCGGGCAGGCGTGTTGGCGGCGCTCTTGGCGTTGTGCACGCTGCTGCCATTCTGGTGCGGTGCGCTCTACAGCGGCACGGCGCTGGTCGACGTGCTGGCGACCAGCACGGCCGTGTTGTTGCACGTGGCATTCTGGGCGACGGTGACACTGTGGTTCGCGCAGCGTGACGCCACCGCCGAAGTCATTGCCTGCCGTCTGGCCGGGCTATGGTTCGCGCTGGCCTTGCTGCTGCCGCTGCTGGGCCGCCTCGCCATCCTGTCGGCCACGCCACTGCCGGAGCCGGCCGAGATCCTCATGTTGCAGCGCGAGGTCGTCAACGGGGCGTGGGACAGACCCAAGTCCGCCACCATGGACCCGTTCGTGGCCTCGCATCCCGAGTGGCGCGACTACGCCAGGGTCGACGTGCCCTTCGAGTGGAAGTGGTACTACGCGTTTCAACAGGTCGGTGACGAGCATGCGGCGCCGTTGGCGGCACGCTACCGGCAGGGCATTGAAGCGCGTGAGCGGGCTGCCTGGTGGCTGGGTCTGCTGTCGCCGCCGCTGCTACTCAACAAGGCGCTTACCTGCCTTGCGCGCACCGACCTTGCCGCCGCGCTGCACTACGAAGACCGCGTGCGGGCCTTCCACGCGGACATGCGCCGTTTCTACTACCCGCTGCTGTTCAAGAACCCGCCGTTCGACAGCGCGGCACTGGAAGCCCATCCACGTTACACGGAGGCATCGTCGTCATGCGGTATGTGATGCTGTGGTTGTTGTGCTGCGCCTTGCCGGCGCACGCGCGCGACGCCTTCACACTGGCGGGCGTCAGTGTTGATGCCGGCACCCAGGCCTCGTTCCTCGTCGAGGCAGCCGGCACCCAGGTGCCGATCACGGTCGTGCACGGTGCCAATGACGGCGTGGTGCTCACGCTTACCGCTGGTGTGCACGGGGATGAATTTCCGTCGATCTTCGCGCTGCAGCGGCTGCGCGAGCAGCTCGACCCGTCACAGGTCTCCGGCACGGTGATTCTCGTACACCTCGCCAACCTGGCGGGCTTCCACGGGCGGCGCATTGCACTCAACCCGCGCGACGAGAAGAACCTCAATCGGGAGTTTCCGGGTGACGCGGCCGGCACAGCCACCGAGCAGCTCGCGGATTTCTTCACCACAGAGATCATTGCCGTCACCGACTACCTCATTGATCTGCACTCCGGCAGCGCCTACCAGACGCTGTTGCCTCATGCGTATTCGCCGGTATTGCACGACGCGGCGCTCGACGCGCGCACCTTGGCGTTTGCGCGTGCCGCGGGCCTCGAGCACATCGTGCTCTACGACGAACGGCCCAACGACCCGGCCAACTCCATCTCCTATCCCAACACCGCACAAACGCGCGGCAAGCCGGCACTGACGCTCGAGATAGGCCATCTCGGCCAGCGCGACGAAGTCTCGATCACGCGCGTGATCGAGGCCTGTCGGCGCGCGCTACTCCACCTGGGACTTGTGCCGGGTACGGCACCGCCCGCCAGCAACCCAAGGCTTTACCAACGGCTGACCTATGCCCAAAGCCCCGTGACCGGACTGTTCCATCCCGAGAGCCAGGTGGGGGCAGAGGTGCAGCAAGGCCAGCGGCTCGGCGTGGTCACCGACTATTTCGGTGAGCCGCTCGCCGACATCCAGGCGCCCGCCACCGGCACGCTGCTGATGCTGCTGGAGACGCCGGCAGTGTCGGCGGGGGAAACGCCGGTGACGGTCGGGGTGCCAGTGCCGTAGTGATGGGCATCCTCGCGGTGGTCATATTGGTGGCAAAAAAGCCCCCTCCCCAGTTGGCGTGGTTGGAGGGCAGGTGAGAACGCTGGCGTTGCTGTTCTCGTTGAACTGGCAGGTGGCCACCACACGTGGCGCGGTTTTCTCGAACCCGAACGCATGGCGCGCGCCACCCGCGCGATTACGGGCCGTCGTCGGCTCCTGTTCTGGACACCAGGGACTGTTGCTGCGCCCACGCCAGTTTCTCCGGGCGGCGCAACTGTTTCAGCGCATACTCCGCCCTTGAGGCTGCCGAGCGGTCTGCAAACGGTTGCATGCCGAGGATGGCGATCGGCTTGTTGGCGCGCGTGAAGCGGCCGCCCTTGCCTTGCACATGGGCGGCGTAGCGTGCGTCCACATCACGCGCGATGCCTGTGTAGGTGCGGCTGTCCTCACAGAGCAGCAGGTACAGCCACCACGTACGGGCTCCGGCGGGGTCCGGCGCCATGGCCTTCCCCGCCGGCTGAAGGCGAGCCTGCATCCGACCTTGCCGGTGCCCTGTCATGCCTGCGCGGCAAAGAACCGCAGCAGTTCTGCCGCCGTTTCCGTCGGGCTGTCCATCTGGAACGTGTGGCCGCCCGGCATGGCCTTGCCTTCGGCGCGCGTGGCTTCCTCTTTCCAGATGCTCAGCACATCGTACTGACGGCCCATGGCGGCCTTGTCGCCCCACAGCACGTTGAGCGGGCACTCGATGCGCTTGCCGGCGGCCAGGTCGGCCTTGTCGATGCCAATGTCCATGCCGGCAGAGGCACGGTAGTCCTCGCACATGGCGTGGATGGCGGCCGGGTCCTTGTAGACCTCGGCCCACGAGGCGCCGATGTCGCCGGGGCCGCCGCCGAGGAACATGCCGGTGCTGGCCAACACATTCTCGGGGAACGGCGCCGGCCGGATCAGCAGGAACCAGTGGAAGTAGGCTTCCACGAACTCGCGGGTGACGTGGTCGTACAGGTAGTGCGCGGGCACGATGTCGAGCACGGTCAGCGAACGCACGTTGCTGGGGTGGTCAATGGTCAGCCGGCGGGCCACACGGCCGCCGCGGTCGTGACCGACCAAGTGGAACCGGTCGAAGCCGAGCGACTTCATCACGTCGACCTGGTCCTGCGCCATGGTGCGCTTGGAGTAGTTGATGCTCTTTTCGCCGCCGTCCGGCTTGCTGCTCCAGCCGTAGCCGCGCAGGTCGGTGGCTACCACCGTGTAGTTCTTGGCCAGCGTCACGGCCACTTCCGCCCAAGAAAGGTGCGACTGCGGCGCGCCATGCAGCAGTAACACCGGCGGCCCGTCGCCACCCACCAGGGTGTGGATGCCCACACCGTTCACGTCGGTGCGCTGGGTGCGGAAGCCGGGAAAGTACTTGGCATCGAGTGCAGCGGCCGACGCCGGTGCCTGCGCCTCTGCCTGCGCGGCGGCCAGTCCGCCGAGCAACACGCCGGCCGT
>CANGUU010000121.1 GCA_947457195.1 Gammaproteobacteria bacterium | reverse complement strand
GAGGAGGCCCAACTCGATCGCGTGGGCTGCTTCAAGTATTCCGCGGTCGAGGGGGCGCAGGCCAACGCCTTGCCCGACCCGGTGGCCGAGGCGGTCAAGGAAGAGCGCTACCAGCGCTTCATGGAAGTGCAGCAGCGCATCAGCAGCGCCAGACTGCAGGCGAAGATCGGTGAAGAGATCGATGTTCTCATCGACGAGGTCAACGCCGCTGAGGCCATCGGCCGCAGTAAAGCCGATGCCCCCGAGATCGACGGCAAGGTCTACCTGCAGTATCCGGAAGGCTTGCAGCCCGGCGATGTCGTCACCGTCACCGTCGAAGAGGCCGACGACTACGATCTGTACGCCTGACCTGGCCGCGCCGCGCTTCATGCCAGCGCGGGGGTCCCTGCTCGCTGGCTGCATTTTTCCTGCGAAAAGAAGTTACGTTGAATCGACAGTCCGGCAGTGATCTGCCGGCGCGGCCTGGTGTCAAATACCCGTGTCGGCGACCCGTCGGGCGGCGACTTTCCTGGCAGTGGATCATCGGGTAGTGGAACGCAAATTCTTGCAGCAGTGGCTCACGCTCTGGACCGTCCTGGTCTTGCTCCTGCTGCCGGCAGGCAGCAGCCTCTCGCCGCTGGTGCCAAGCGACGTGGTGGCGGAGGCAATTACCGCGCTGGCCCTGCCGGCCGGCGAGCCCACCGAAGACGGTGGCGGCACTGTCGAAGTCGACGCCTTCGCCCGCACGGCTCTGCCGTGTGCAGCACTGCCGATGCCAACGGTCTCCTGTCGAGTGGGGCCGCTGTCCTCGCGGCGCACGCCGCGCTTTTCCCTCGTCCCTGCAGCCCCCCGCGCTCCGCCTTCACTGGCGAGTTGAGGCGTGGTTGACCGGCTACCCCGGTCCAGTTCCGCTCTGCTGCCTGCCAGTTCCCGCCGCGTCAACACGACGGACGATACGGCGGCAAGGCGCCTGACCGCCCCGCCTCCCACCCTGCTGCCGGTTTTGCCGCTGCCGTACTCCAGGCCCTGTCACCAACAGGGAACGGCCGGACTCCAGATCATTCACCCACCATAGGTCAGCCATATCCCATGAACACCAAGATGCACACGCTGCTTGCCGTGAGTTGCCTGCTGCTGCAGGCCTGCCATGACTCCGGGGCGGCGCTCGAGGAAGAGATTCCCCGGCTTGAAGTCACGACGCCGCTACGGCAGGACGCCACGCTCACCAAGGAATACGTCAGCCAGATTCACGCCTTCCAGCACATCGAGTTGCGCGCGCTGGAGAAAGGCTACCTGCAGGAGACGCTGATCGACGAGGGTCAGATGGTCGAGCAGGGGACCCCCATGTTCAAGATCATGCCCAATGTCTACCAGGCCGAATACGAGAAGGCCCGCGCGGAGGCCAATGTGGCGCGTATCGAGTACGAGAACACGCGTGGACTGGCCGAAAAAAACATCGTGTCGGCCAATGAACTGGCGCTGGCCAAGGCGCATCTCGATCGCGCCGAAGCGGAAGTCAATCTGGCGCAGACCCACCTCGGTTTCACGTCGGTGGCGGCGCCGTTCAGCGGCATGATGGACCATCTGGAAGTACGCAAAGGCAGCATGGTCGACGAGGGCGAACTGCTCACCACGCTCGCGGACCTCAGCAAGATGTGGGTGTATTTCAACGTGCCCGAAGCCGAATACCTCGACTACAAGTTCAACGGCATGGTGTCGCCAAAGGTGAAGCTCAAACTCGCCAACGGCCGGGTCTTTGATCAGGAAGGCAGCATCGAAACCATCGAGGCTGACTTCGACAACACCACCGGCAACATCGAATTCCGTGCCACGTTTCCCAATCCGCAGCAGATCCTCCGTCATGGCCAGACCGGCAACATTCTCATGGAGTTGCCGTACCCGAACGCGCAGGTCATCCCCCAGAAGGCCACCTTCGAAGTGCTCGACAAGACTTACGTCTACGTGGTCAACGACGAGAATCGGCTGGAGCAGCGCGAAATCAGCATCGCCGCCGAACTGCCGCATCTGTTCATCCTGTCGAAGGGGCTCGAAGACAACGACAAAGTGCTGATCGAAGGGCTGCGGCGTGTGGTCAACGGTCAGGAAATCAGCGTCAACCTGCGCCAGCCTGCCGACGTGCTGGCTCAACTCGACCTTTACGCCGAATAAGCGGAGCCCCCCATGTTTGGAGTTTTCATCAAGCGTCCCGTCATGGCGATCATGCTGTCGCTCATGATGGTGTTCATGGGGTTCCTGTCGATCAGGTCCCTGCCCACCTCGCAGTTTCCCGACATCGCGCCACCCAGGGTGCTGGTGTCGCTGGCCTACCCGGGCGCCAGCGCCGACGTGCTCGTGCAGTCGTCACTCATTACCATCGAGCGTGCCATCAACGGCGTACCCGGCATGAAGTACATTGTGTCGGATGCCACCAGCGCCGGCGAGGCCACGATCCAGGTCATCTTCGGTCTGGAAGTGGACCCGAACCAGGCGATGATCAACGTCAAGACCCGTCTCGATCAGGTCATGAGCCGCCTGCCGACACTGGTGTCGCTGGAAGGTGTCATCGTAGAACGCGTGCAGCCCAGCATGCTGATGTACATCAACCTGTACAGCACCGATCCGGGGGCCGACGAGAAGTTCCTCTACAACTACGCGAGCGTGAACGTCATCCCGGAAATCCAGCGCGTCAACGGGATTGCCAGCGCCAAGATCCTCGGCAGCCGCACCTATGCCATGCGGATCTGGCTGGACCCTGACCGCATGCGTGCTTACAGCATTTCGGTGGACGAGGTCATGGAGGCCATCAACGAGCAGAGCATCATCGGGCGCCCGGGCCGTCTCGGTCAGGCATCCGGCATCGCGGCCCAGTCCAAGGAGTATGTGCTGGTCTACAAGGGACGCTACAGCGAGCCGAAGGAGTACGAGGACATCATCGTGCGTGCCGACGCCAGCGGGCAGATCCTCAAGCTCAAGGACATTGCCGAGGTCGAGCTTGGCAGCGAGTTCTTCGATATCTATTCCAACAAGGACGGCTACCCCTCCGCGGCCATCGTGCTCAAGCAGAACTACGGCAGCAGTGCCAGCGATGTCATCGAGCAGGTCAAGGCCAAGATGGTCGAATTGTCGCCCGCGTTCCCGGTCGGCATGCAGTATGAAATCAACTACGACGTGTCCAAGTTCCTCGATGCCTCGATCGAGCAGGTGATGCATACCCTCATCGAGGCCTTCGTGCTGGTGGCGCTCGTGGTGTTTGTGTTCCTCGGGGACTGGCGCTCGACGTTGATCCCCATCCTGGCCGTCCCGGTGTCGTTGATCGGCACGTTTTTCTGCATGCAGGCCTTCAACGTCAATATCAACCTCATCACGCTGTTCGCCCTGGTGCTGGCGATCGGCATCGTGGTCGACAACGCCATCGTCGTGGTGGAAGCCGTGCACGCCAAGATGGAGCATGACGCCGCGATCACGCCCTACCGGGCCACATTGCAGGTGCTGGGGGAGATCGGCGGCGCCATCGTCGCCATCACGCTGGTGATGACCGCCGTGTTCGTGCCGGTGGCCTTCATGACCGGCCCGGTCGGCGTTTTCTACCGGCAGTTTTCCATCACCATGGCCGCCTCCATCATCATTTCCTGTGTGGTGGCGCTGTCGCTGACGCCGGTGCTCTGTGCCATGTTGCTGAAGAACCAGCACGGTCGGGTCAAGCGCAGGACGCCGATCAGCTGGTTCATGGATAGCTTCAACCGCTGGTTCGAGCGGCTGACCGGACGCTACACGCGCCTGCTCGGCACGATCGTCACGCGGCGCAGCGTGACGGCTTTGCTGCTCGGTGCCTTCGTCGCCGGTACGCTGGTGATCAACGAGGATCTGCCGGCGGGCTTCATTCCCGGCGAAGACCAGGGGCAGATCTACGCGATCATCCAGACGCCGCCGGGCAGTACGCTGGAGGCCACCAACCAGGTGGCCCGGCAACTGCAGGAGGTCGCTCGCAGCATCGAAGGGGTGGCATCGGTCTCTTCGCTGGCGGGTTATGAGATCCTCACCGAGGGCCGTGGCTCCAACGCCGGTACCTGTCTCATCAACCTCGAGGACTGGGGCGACCGCGAGCAGTCCGTGCACGAGATCATCGAGGCGCTGGAGGCCAGGACCAAGGATTTCGGCGCGGTGATCGAGTACTTCGAGCCGCCCGCTGTCCCCGGCTACGGCGCTGCCTCCGGTCTGGCGCTGCGCCTGCTGGACAAGACCAACGGCACCGATTACCACGAGTTTGACCGCATCACCCAGGACTTCATGGCGGCGCTGGGCAAGCGGCCAGAGCTGTCGGGGCTGTTCACGTTCTATGCGGCGAACTACCCGCAGTACGAGATCCAGATCGACAACCAGGCGGCCATGCAGAAGGGTGTGTCGATCGGCAAGGCGATGGAAAATCTCAACATCCTGATCGGTAGCACCTACGAGCAGGGCTTCATCCGCTTCAACAACTTCTTCAAGGTCTACACACAGGCCAGCCCGGAGTTCCGGCGCTACCCCAGCGACATCCTCAACTACTACGTGAAGAACGAAGAGGGCGAGATGGTGCCATATTCGTCGTTCATGAAGCTGGTGAAGCAGCAGGGCCCCAACGAAATCACCCGCTATAACCTCTACAACTCGGCCACCATTCGTGCCGAGCCCGCCGAGGGCTATACCACCGACGAGGCGATCAAGGCCGTGCAGCAGGTCGCTGCCGAGACCTTGCCCAAGGGCTATGACATCGGCTGGGAAGGCCTGTCCTTCGACGAAGTGCAGCGTGGCAACGAGGCCGCCATCATCTTCGCCGTGGTGCTGGTGTTTGTGTACATGGTGCTGGCAGCGCAGTACGAAAGCTTCCTGCTGCCGCTGGCGGTGATACTGTCGCTGCCTACCGGCGTGTTCGGCTCCTTCCTGCTGCTGAAGGTCTTTG
>CANGUU010000120.1 GCA_947457195.1 Gammaproteobacteria bacterium | reverse complement strand
GCAGCGGCTGATTGAGTTCGCCGGAGACCAGCAAGATGAGCGTCTGTACCACGCAAATCACCGCGAGAGCCAACGACAGCACCCACAGCACCAGCACAAAAATCGCCATGAACACCACGCGCACCCAGAAGGTGGCGGACAGCAGGTTGGCCCGGATTTGTTCCTGATTGACGTTCATCACCGCTCTTGCTCCCGGATTTGTTCCCGATTGACCTTCTACTCCAACGCCCGATGCTGCACTGCTTTCCCCGGCCCAGATCAAGCCGGTAACCGCTTTGCCCTGCCGACCATGAACTCCACGTCCAACTCGCTCTCGCTCAGCATTACCGAGGCGATTATATGGCCGATGGGAGCATTGTTATAAATGATCTCGTACAGCGCGCTGCAGAGCGGCATCGGCACGCCGAGCTCATCCGCCTTCTCCTTGACCAGCTTGACCGTATTGACGCCCTCGGCCACTTGTCCAAGTTCATTGAAAATCACCAAGAGGGACTTGCCTTCCCCAAGGGCTTTGCCGACGCGGAAATTGCGGCTCAAGGGCGACGTGCAGGTGACGATGAGATCGCCGACGCCGGACAATCCGAGGAAAGTCATGGCATCCCCACCGAGCCGGACACCAAAGCGTGCCATCTCGGTGAGACTGCGGGTGATCAGCATGGCGATGGTGTTGTGTCCCATGCCCATCGCGTCCGCGAGTCCCGCGATGATGGCGTAAATATTCTTCAGGGAGCCCCCGAGTTCGACACCGAGCATGTCGTCATTGGCGTAGACGCGAAATGTGTCGGATCGCAGGGTCTCCTGCACCAAGAAGCGTAGCTCTGCATCATTGCTGGCGATCACGGTGCCGGTGGGACTGCGGTTGACGATTTCCTTGGCGAGGTTTGGTCCACTCAGGACACCGATCCGGGCCGTTGTAACTTCCTCGGCGAGAATCTGGCTCATGAGCTTGAAGCTGTGCGCCTCGATGCCCTTGGTGGCCGTGATCAACATGATGCCCGATGGCAGCATAGGCTTCATTTGCTTCACCACGGATCGAAAGCTTTGGCTCGGCACAGCCACGAAAATTATGTCTACGCCGTTCACCACCATCTGCAACTCATGGGCGGCCATGATGTTGGGGTGCAATTCCTGACCAGGGAGATACAGTGCATTCACCCGGGTCAGGTTGAGAGACTCGACCTGCTCCGGGTCGCGCATCCACAACTGGGTTTCGTGACCGTTGCTGGCGATGATGTTGGCGATGGCAGTGCCGAAACTGCCGCCACCGATCACACCGACTTTCTTGACTGACATGCTGTACCAATCCGCTCGCGGGGCCGGTGTGTTCTTGGTTTTGACCGGAGCCGGCAAGATAGCAGCAAGCACCTGTCAACTCCAGCCAAGGCCGGACGCCACGCGGGATACTGGATTGGCCGCTCTGCTGGCTCTTCCCTTAGAATCCGCGGCCACAGCCTTCAGAGCGAAGGCCGGGGATGAATAACGGAAACCTATGTCCATCGATCTTTGGAAGACCATCAAGAAAGAGATCAGTGAACTGATCCTGCACGAACCGGAGATGGGCACTTTCTTCTCACGCCGCGTCCTGCAGTATGAAAGCCTCGGTGGTGCACTCGGAGACCTCCTGGCGTTGGCACTGGCCACCGAGGACGTGCCGCAAAGCACTCTGCGCACTGTCATCGCCGAGGCCTACCGCAAGGACGCGAGCATCCTGCAGTGCACCGAGAATGACCTGCTGGCCACCCGCTCTCGCGATCCTGCCGTGCGCTACTATTCAACCGCGTTGCTGTTTTTCAAGGGTTTCCAGGCGCTGCAGGCCTGGCGTATTGCCCACTGGCTGTGGTTGCAGGAACGTAGCAGCATGGCTCTGTGGTTGCAGAGTCGCATCAGCGAAGTATTCACCGTGGACATCCACCCGGCAGCACGGATCGGCTCCGGGATCCTGGTAGACCACGCTACCGGTATCGTGATCGGTGAAACCTGCGTGCTCGAGGACAACATATCGATCCTGCAAGGCGTCACGCTGGGTGGTACCGGCAAGGACACTGGAGATCGCCACCCCAAGATCCGCTGCGGCGTATTGCTGGGCGCCGGCGCCATCGTGATAGGTAATGTGACCGTCGGTGAGGGTGCCAAGGTGGGTGCCGGCAGTGTCGTACTGAGGGATGTCGAACCCCACACCACGGTAGCCGGCGTTCCCGCGGTGCGCGTGGGCAAGCCGCGCGAAGAGCAACCCGCTCTGGCGATGAACCAGGAATTTCCCTGCAACTGAGACTGCTACCGCGAACCCTTGGCGGTTGCCCTACTCTTCTTCGGCAAGCCGCAGGGCGTGGCGTATCTGCTCACTGGCGAACCCCCGCTGCATCAGGAAGCGCTCGATGCGCGCGCGCTCTGTGCGTGTGGCCGGCGCAGCAGGGCCAAAACGCCGCTGCAGTACAGCACGGCACAGGCTTACCCAGTCGGGACCTTCGTCATAGAGCACGCGCCGCAGCAAGGCGCTGTCGATGCGGCGGGGCCTGAGACTGGCCGCGATCTTCAGAGGACCATCCCCTCGCGTGCTGCGGTAACGCACAAACCCCTCCGCAAAGCGGGTATCGGACTGCAGATTGGCTTCCACCAACTGCTCCAGTACCGGACGCACGATATCGTCAGGCGACAGTTCGGGGTGACGTTCCACCACCTTGTCGAAAAGCTCGGCCAGGGAGTGCTCGCGCCGGGCCAACAAGTCGAGCGCGGCGCGTCGGGCCAGGGCCCGCGCATCGTCACTCATGACGCGGCCCCGTCAGCGGCGGACCGGCGCTCAAGCGTCTTCCAGAGCCTCGTCGTCTTCCTCGCTGGCAGCAGCGGTGACACCACCCGTCTGCAGGATGCTACGCAGCTTCGTTTCGATCTCGTGAGCCACCTCAGGATGCTCGACAAGATAGGCCACGGCGTTCTTTTTGCCCTGCCCGATCTTCTCGCCCTTGTAGGCGTACCAGGCGCCGGCTTTTTCCACCAGATTGTTGGCGACGCCCAACTCGATGATCTCGCCGTTACGGGAGATACCGGCCCCGTAGTAGATCTCGAACTCGCACTGCTTGAATGGCGGTGCGACCTTGTTCTTGACGACCTTGACGCGGGTCTCGCTGCCGACCACCTCTTCGCCATCCTTGATCGAGCCGATGCGACGGATGTCGAGTCGGACCGAGGCATAGAACTTGAGGGCATTACCCCCCGTCGTGGTTTCCGGCGACCCGAACATGACGCCGATTTTCATGCGGATCTGATTGATGAAGATGAGCAGCGTATTGGTGTTCTTGATGTTGCCCGTCATCTTGCGAAGGGCCTGGGACATCAGCCTGGCGTGCAGACCTACGTGACTGTCGCCCATGTCACCTTCGATCTCGGCCCGCGGCGTGAGAGCCGCTACGGAGTCGATGACCACCACGTCTACCGCCCCCGAACGCACGATCATGTCGCAGATTTCCAGGGCCTGCTCACCGGTATCGGGCTGGCTGACCAGCAAGTTATCGACGTCCACCCCTAACTTCTTGGCGTAGATGGGATCGAGCGCATGCTCGGCATCGATGAAGGCACAGGTGCCACCCTTGCGCTGGGCTTCGGCGATGACCTGCAGGGTCAGCGTGGTCTTGCCCGAGGACTCCGGCCCGTAGATCTCGACGATGCGCCCCTTCGGCAGACCGCCGATGCCGAGCGCCATGTCGAGACCGAGCGACCCTGTGGAGATAGCGGGTATCGCATGGCTGTCGTGGTCGCCAAGCCGCATCATGGAACCCTTGCCGAACTGGCGCTCGATCTGCGCGAGTGCGGCTGCCAATGCCTTGTCTTTGTTGCTTTCCTTTTCTGCCATGTCCGTGGTCCTGAACTTTGTCGTTGATGAGGGAATACACTGGGATTATCGAGGGATTCCGCGCACCGACTCCGGTCGGTAACGCGCCGCGCCGGGGCTTGCCTGCGGCTCTCACGGGGTGTTGGCATTTAAGCAGGAAAAGACCCCCTCTTCAAAAAAAAAGTTGGCCACTCGGCGCGGTCCCGACCAAGCAGCGCCGCGGTCGTTGCGCCCTACTGCAGCACTGGCCAATCGGGTACCATCCGGCCCACTTTTCCCCCTGGCGCGCGACCATCCGCTTGCACAACATATCGCCTCTCCATACGCCCATGATCCAGCAGTACCTCGCCGTGAAGCAGGAGCATGCGGGGGTGCTGCTGTTTTACCGCATGGGCGATTTCTACGAGCTTTTTTTCCAGGATGCCGTGCGCGCCGCCGACCTGCTCGGCATCACACTTACCGCGCGCGGCAAGTCGGGCGGTTCGCCGATTCCCATGTGCGGAATTCCTTTCCACGCGGCGGAGCGCTATCTGGCCAAGCTGGTGGAACTGGGCGAGTCCGTCGCCATCTGCGAGCAAATCGGCGATCCAGCCACCAGCAAGGGCCCGGTCGAGCGCAAAGTGGTGCGGATGATCACGCCCGGCACCCTCAGCGACGAAGCCCTGCTCAAGGAGGGGCGCGATCTACTGCTGATGGCCCTCTGGCGGCAGGGAGAGCAGTACGGTCTCGCCGCGCTTGATGTGAGCAGTGGTCGCTTCTCCGTGCTCGAGTGCCAGGGAGACGACAACCTGCTGGCGGAGCTGCAGCGGCTAGAACCTGCCGAGTTGCTGGTCGCCGAGCATCAGAGCCTGCCGCAGGCTTTGAGCGGTCGTCGGGGTCTGCGCCAGCGGCCGGGCTGGGAGTTCGATCACGATGCGGCGGTGCGCAGCCTGACGCGGCAATTCCAGACCGACACCCTGCAGGGTTTTGGCTGCGCCCACCTGTCGCTGGCGTTACAGGCCGCAGGCTGCGTGCTCAACTATGCCCGTGAAACACAGCACAGCGATCTCGCCCACTGCCGCAGCATTCGCGTGGAAAACAGCAGCGACAGTCTGATCCTCGACGCGATAAGCCGGCGTAATCTGGAGATCGACGTCACCCTGTCGGGCAGCCTCGGCAATACCCTGGTGTCGGTGCTGGATCGCTGCGCCACGCCGATGGGTGGCCGTCTTCTGCGACGCTGGCTGCACCGACCCATCCGGGCTCAGGACGAAATACGTAATCGTCAGCG
>CANGUU010000119.1 GCA_947457195.1 Gammaproteobacteria bacterium | reverse complement strand
GCCACCAGACCAGCAGCAGTGCCACCAGCACGCCGACTATGGCCAGCGCGACCTGCAGGGTCTGACGACGCTTCTGCAACTCTTCGGTCAGCTGATCACCTTCTTGCATGATTCACCTCTGCAAACTGCGTGAAAACGAAGGGCGCACGACGCAGTGTAGGCCCGCCGGACCGTGCAGTGTCAAGCGGCGGCAAAATCGAGAGGTTTGCGGGGAAGAAGAAACCGATGGCGCGCCCCGGAAGGAACAGCGCCATCGGTGAAGGGAAGCATGGGGCCGGCCCGGAGCCGGCCGCTGCAGGTGGGAGGCCGTGATCAGCCTCCCACACGTTGAACCGGATTCCAGCCTACACCGGAATCCGCGACTGTCTAGAAGTCGTAGTTCAGGCTCAACTGGTAGCGACGACCCAGCGCATCATGCCCGGCGATGATGCTCTGGCCGCCCGCCCCTGCCACGATCGACGGGTCGCGATCGAAGACGTTGGTGATGTTGAACGCGGTGCGCCAGGTGGCGCCGTTGCTCGTTTCACCCTGGTACGACACAGCGAAGTTGTAGGTCGTGTTGGATGCGATCCAGTTGTCGTCGACATCGAGACCCTCGACCCAGGTGAAGTTGTTCATCACCGAATCGTAGTAGGTCGCCTGCAGCATGAAGCCCCAGCTGCCGACGTTGTAGTTGCTGCTGATCACGCCGGAGATCTCCGGGCGGGTCTGGCTACCGGCGAGGTCCTGGGTCGTCCCGGCAGCGGTGGTGGTCGAGTTCTCGCCCAATTGGCCGAGGATGGCGCGCAGGCTCAGCGTTTCATCCTGATTGCCGAAGAAATTCGGCTGGAACCGGTAACCGACTTCCAGGTCCACACCGCGTGTCTGCGCCAGGTCGGCGTTGATGTTCTGGTTGAGGATGCGCGAGATCGGTCCAATCGTGGCGCTGACGGCATCGCCAGGCACCGGCGGCAGACGCTGGATGAGGTTACAGGCACTGGCAGCACCGGTGGCGAAGCAGTCATCGACGATGCGTTGGGCACCGTAGGGCGCTACTGCACCGGCCAGATTGATCTCGTACCAGTCGAGCGACACCTGCAGACCGTCCACCCACTCGGCGAAAGTCGGCTGCCAGACGATACCACCGGTAACAGTGTCGCCGATCTCGGCCCCAAGCGCGGGATTCGAGGTGGCCAGAATGGTGAGCGCGTTGTTCTGCTCGTTGGCACGGAAGCGGTCCTGCACGCTGCCGCCGCCGGTACCGGTCAGGAATACCTCGGCGAAGTTTGGCTCGCGGATGTCACTGGACTTGGTGGCACGCAGTCGCAGCGAATCATGCAACTGCGCTTCCATACCGATCTTCCAGCTCTCCTGACGGCCCGCACCCGAGTAATCGGAACTGCGGTAGGCAAGGCTGCTGCCAATACGCTGGCCGGAGGCCCACTCCCAGATCGGCACGTTCAATTCGGTGTACCACTCCCATACGTCCTTGGCACCGCCGCCCACGCCGATGGCCGAGAACGGATGCAAGGAGCGGTTGCCGGCACCGGCAAAGCCGTCGGGGATGGCGCGGATACCGAGTGCGGGCGCGTTCAGCAGTCCGCGCTCGCCGAACTCCGGCCGGTTGACCTGATCGAATACTTCATCACGCCAGGTGAGACCGAAGGCGGCGGTGACGGCGCCAGCACCCCAGCCTTCATACAGCTCGCCGGTGAGCAGCAACTCGGCAAAGTCCTGCTCGAGCAAACGCTGCTGTTTTTTCTCCTCATCGAGGATCCAGTCCTTGGCGGCCTGGTTGGCGTTGCCGATACCGAAGGGGTTGAAGGGCACGCATTCCTTGGGATTCATCGGACCGATCGGGGAATCGGCCGGCACACCAAGTGGATCGATCGGGCTCGGCAACAGCTTGCCGGCCATGAACTGCTTGAGCTCGGCAGCGCTGGGGTTGCGCAGCGCAATGTTGCAGACGATCTGGCCGGTGGCCGGATCACGCACCGCATCCATCGCCATGAAGAACTTGTCGATGCGCGGTACGTTGAGGATACCGGTCGACACCTTGGATTCGCCGTACTGGTATTTACCGTCGAGGTTCCACTTGTCGTTGATATCGAAGTTGAAGCCTAACGTGTAAATCTCCGACTGCTGGATGCTGCGGTCGCCGCGGTTGTTGTAGATGTTGATGAGACCGGGTCCTTCGATCATGCCGCCGGTGGACATGCGCACCATCGGCATCTTCAGGCGGTCCATCTCGGTGGCCAACGCGGCCGGCAGGTAGGGGTTTTCGCGGTAGATCTTGTAGGAATACAGGGCACCGGCGATGGCCATGTTGGCACGCTGGCCGTACAGGTTGGACTCGCTGCGACCGGACGCGGCCTGCGCCGTCAAACGCAGGCGCTCGTTGACGTCATATTTGACGGCACCAAAGAATGAATGCTGGGCCACGTCAAAACCGCGCGGGCCGCGCAGGGACGCCTGGTCGAAATACTTGTACTCCTGTCCACCGGCATGGTTCTGCTGGGCGCCGGCGCCACTGATGGACACATAGTCACCGAACCCGAAGGGACGCAGTTGCTTGCCGTCGTCGGTAAAGGTCCAGTTGCGGTAGGCAAAGCCGGGCGTGGTGTCGATGAGCAGACCCTGCGGGTTCTGCTGGGCGCTGAACACGTAGGGTACGGTGATGCGCTGCGGTTCATTGGGCGTGGCCGTGGCCGACACCCACTTGGGGTTACGCACCAGACCCCAGTCCATCCAGTTGTCGAGACGATTCTTGGCGTCCGCGTCGTTGCCGATCTGGTCGATCTGGCGGGCTTCCATCGAACCGACCACGTGTAGCTTGCCGTCCATGAAGGAGGTGCCACCGGCCACGCTGAAATTGTAGTTTTCTCCATCAAGCCGCTCGGTGATGCCCGTCGATACCCGGGTCCGCAGTCCTTCGAACTCGCGGTCGATGATGAAGTTCACCACACCGGCCACGGCATCGGCGCCGTATGCTGCCGAAGCACCACCGGTCACCACGTCAACACGCTGCATGAGCGCACTGGGGAACATGTCGACGTTGACGCTGCCCTGGGCATCGGCCGGTGCCACGCGCGTACCATCCACCAGCACCAGCGTGCGGTTGGATCCCATGCCACGCAGGTTCAGGTAGGAACCACCGGCCACGGTACTGATGCCACCGCCGCCGAGACCACCGCGCTGTGCGGTGGCCGTGTCGAAGAACTGCGGCAGCTGGTCCATCTGCGAGGCCACGGTACCGCCGGGGTTGAAGTCATTGAGTTCACCGATGGTCAGGGCGGTGACCGGCGTCGGTGCTGTCATGCCATCGACGGCGCGGATGCGCGAACCGGTGACCATGATTTCTTCCAGTCCCTCCTCGGGGGCCGCCTGCTGGGCCTGCTGTGCCGCCGCGCCCTGGCTGCCGAGACCGGCTGCAATCGATGCCAGTGCGAGCGCGAGCAACTTGATGCGATTGGTGGTGAAAACTGCCTTCATACGACTCCCCTCGGGATTTTTCTCATGGATTTTTTTTTGGTTGGGCAGAAGCAGAGCCCGCAGGACTCGGCTGCCGGGACCGTTAAACACGCCCCGTGGCGTTATACAGCAGTCAGGGAGTCAGCGACAACGCGGCGTGAGGGCCCTGCGGAAGGGCTCAGTGTCGTCAGCGGAACTTCGCCGCCTCTCCGGCTGACGGCAGCCCGTGGTAGTCGCCATGCGCGTTGTCGCGGAAGAGCGGTCCAGGCACGACGCTGCCGGCTCTTTTTTGCGGAACGGACGATAAAGACTTTCCCCGAGGCCTGCGGCTGTGGCTACAATAGCGCCCGCTTTTCGCCCCATCCCGGAGAGGTGCCGGAGCGGCCGAACGGACCTGATTCGAAATCAGGCAGACCTTCACGGGTCTCTAGGGTTCAAATCCCTACCTCTCCGCCACTTAAAAGCCCAGCCGATTGATTTGGTTGGGCTTTTTTATTTTTGGTAATTTTTACCCCGCTTTCTACCCACCAATTTGATTGTGGTACCACTGGCAAATGTGATCGACGTTTGCAGTTGAGTCCAGTGAGCTACCCCCAAGCAAAATCGTCCCCAACGACACCCCACCCCAGGGGGGAACCCACCTTTTTTGGTTTGGTACCATCGCCGCGTACTACGTACTATTTTGAACGAGCGATATTGTTTCAAATGTGCGGTTGGGCGCCAAAAGGCTACTCAAGACAGTAGGCTATGAGCATGGCTACAGGTAACCCCGGGGCTCTAAAGCCGAGTGCTACTGAATACGGGGGGACGTCGGTACCTCGTGGGCCGGCATCGAGCAGCAACGCGCGGGCGACTCACGCCATTCCACGACTTCGGCATCTCGCTCACGCAGTCTCTACGGGCCATCGCGGCCGATGCGACCCTGCACAGCCGCCTGCAGCTGATTGCGTCGGGAGGGATCCGTTCCGGGCTGGACGTGGCCAAAGCGCTACGTCTGGGTGCCACTTTGGCCTCGGCTGCCCAGCCCTTCCTGCTGGCAGCTGAGGCCGGCGAGCAGGGGGTCATCGCCCTGCTGGCGACGTGGCAACGTGAACTGGCCATCACCTGTCTGTGCACAGGATCGGCATCGATCAGCGCCCTGCGCAGTGCCCCACTGCTCAGCTGAGCGACGCCGATCGCCGGGCAGCGATACCGGTCAGCTCTCCGCAGGACCTGCGCTGCAACGACGGTGCGGCTATTGTTTCTGGCGGGGACGCAAGCCGACCGCCAGCACATCGTGCAGCAGGTAACGGGAGACTGGCACGCCGAGCAGCATGCCCCACAGCCCGAACCCGTGGTAACCCACGTAGAGGATCACCAGGGTCAGTACCGGGTTCAGCCGCAGGTGCTTGCCGTAGATCAGCGGATTGAGCAGGTAGGCCTCCACGATGTGAATCAGCGTGATCAGGGCGATGACCCACAGCGAAAGTCCGATGCCCCCGGCGTTGAGCGCCACCAGTACCACCGGTGTAGTGGAGATGAAGACACCGAGCACCGGTATGAAACTGCAGACGAAGACGATGAAACCCAGCACCATCAGCAGCGGGATCTTCAGCAGCAGCAGACCGATGAGGGTCAGCACGGTGTTGACCACGGCGATCACGCCCTGCGCCTCGATCGCCCGCCCCACCAGCACCCCGAAGCGCACCACGGGCGTAGCAGCCACCTCGTAGAAATCCGCCACGCG
>CANGUU010000118.1 GCA_947457195.1 Gammaproteobacteria bacterium | reverse complement strand
TTCCACAGATCGTCAGTACGCAGGCGCTGTTCAATGTCATTGGCAGCGAGCGCTACGGCAACATCCCCGATCAGGTCATCCGCTACGTGCTCGGCCGGTTCGGACGACCGACGGCGCCGGTGGCCCAGCATGTGCTGGACCGCATTCATTCGTTGCCGCGCACGCAGGAAATCCTGCGCGAGCCGGTCACCATGACCCTCAAGGACAAACGCAAGCTGTTTCCGGCCTCGATGTCCGACGAGGAATTCCTGCTGCGTGCGGTCATGCCGGCCGACCAGATCGATGCCATGCTGCAGAACAACGCGCGGGCCTATTGCTACAATCCGGCCCTGCAACCGGTGCTCACGTTGCTGGAGGAGATCAAGTCGCGTCCCAAGGTCACGCGGCTGCAGGTGCGCAAGGGTGACTTCACCCTCAGTCTCGCCAGCCAGGGAGCCGTGCCTTGACCATGGCTGCCCGCACGCTCGTTATCGGCGACATCCACGGCGGCCTGCGGGCTCTCGAGCAGGTGTTGGCGCGCGCTGCTGTCACACCCGACGATCTCGTGATCTTTCTCGGCGACTACGTGGATGGCTGGAGCCAGTCGCCGGAGGTGCTGGATTTTCTGCTCGACTGGCGCTCAAGTCATCGCGGCATCTTTCTGCGCGGTAACCACGACATGCTGCTGCTCGAATGGTTCAGGACCGGCATCGAGAAGCCCCAGTGGCTGCGGCACGGCGGAGTTCCCACACTGAAGTCCTACCAGAGCGTCGCGCAGTCCGACCGCGACCGCCACGCGGCCTTCATCGACAACGATTTGCAGGACTTCTATCAGGACGACCGGCAGCGCCTGTTCGTGCATGCCGGCTTCACCCACATTCGCGGCTTCCAGAACGAATACTTCAAGCCGATGCTGTACTGGGACCGCTCGCTGTGGGAAACCGCACTGGCCCTCGATCCTGGCCTTTCGACGCAGGATGTACGCTATCCGTCGCGTCTCAAGCTGTACCCTGAGATCTTCATCGGCCACACGCCCACCGTGCATATCGGCAGCACGAGGCCGCTGCAGGCGGCCTGCGTGTGGAACCTCGACACCGGCGCCGGATTCACGGGGCCGCTGAGTCTGATGGACGTGGACAGCAAGCAGGTATGGCAGAGTGATCCGGTGTATACGCTGTACCCGGGCGAGGATCCGCGCGTGGTGTGAAGCGGCGGGGCCAACCACCAACAACCCTGGACCGTACGCCCGACGTGCAGCCAGGACCTGAACCCTCACCAGAGGAGCAAGCAGCATGCGCAAGACATGTCTTTCCATCACGCTGTCGTTGGTCGCCGCGGCCGCCTCCGCGCACCATAGCCCCGCCATGTTCGACACATCGCAGCGTCTGCTGCTTGCCGGCACGGTACGTGAATTCCAGTGGACCAATCCGCACAGCTACATCCAGTTGCTGGTGAAGGAGGCCAATGGCGAGGAAGTGGAATGGAGCCTGGAAATGGCGGCACCCACCTATCTGGCCAACAACGGCTGGCGGCCTTCCACCCTGAAGCCGGGGCAGCAGGTGCAGGTCACCCTGTCGCCGCTCGCCAACGGCAGCAAGGGCGGACTGGTGTGGGACGTGACCACCAGTGACGGCCGCAAACTGGGCGGCAACACCAAGGGAGGCAATTGACGTGCAGAAGCTTCTGCGCGGGACCCTGTTGCTCGTTTGTCTGTTGGTTGCCGGTCAAGGCCCTGCCCACGCAGCCGAGGCGCGCGCCGAGGCCTTCTCGCGGTTGCCGGACTGGCGAGGTATCTGGATTTCCGAGGAAGCGGCCGATACGGGTATTTCCGGGTTCCCAGACACAATCGGGCAGCCTGGCGCCAAGCCGCGGCAGTTGATGGATCCGGCCGGTCCGTGGAATGCCGAGGGGCAGCGTCGCCTCGGCGCGCTGTTTGCGGGCATGGCCGGCCGCAAGGCGCTGGGCTGGGGCTTTCCCATGATGATGGAAAGCCCGGCGCCCCTGCAGTTTCTCATCACCCCCGAGGAAACGCTGATCATCAACATCTACCAGGAAGCCCGCCACGTCTACACGGACGGCCGCGGCCATCCGCCGGAAGAGGATCGCTGGATTACCACCTGGGGCGACTCGACCGGCAGCTGGGAGGGCGACACCTTGCTGATCGACACGATCTGGGTGCGCGACCCGCCGCGCTATTTCCAGGCAGCACCGCCGTTCTCCGATCAGGCCCACTACGTGGAACGACTGCGCCTGACCGCGCCGGACCGCATCGAGTGGGAAATGACCATCGAGGACCCGGTGACGCTGACCGCGCCCCTGCAGGTGAAAAGCGCATTCGTCCGCACGCCCAATCTGGACCGTCTGGTACACGATGCCTTCGAGAACGATCGCAGTGAACTCGAGGGTGGTACCTTCACCATCGCGCCGCCGAAGGAGTGAACGAAAGCCTCGAGTTGCCGAAGGCGTGAGCGAAGGCCTCGGGCCGCTCAGGCCAGCCCGAGTACGCGTGCAGCGTTGTCCTTCATGATCAGCGGCAGCACCTCGTCCTTGAAGCCGACTTCCTTGGCCTGCTCCAGCCAGGCTTCCGGCTTGATCAGCGGGAAGTCGGAACCGAACAGCATTTTTTTCTTGAGCATGCTGTTGGCGTAGTGCACTACCTGCTTGGGGAAATACTTGGGCATCCAGCCGCTCAGGTCGATGAAGACGTTGTCCTTGTGCAGCGCCATCGACAGGCTTTCGTCGGTCCATGGCCACGACGGGTGGGCCAGAATCACCTTCATGTCGGGGAAGGTGGCGGCCACTTCGTCCACCAGCATCGGCTGGCCCCACTTCAGTTTTACGCCACCACCACCGGGCAGACCGGTACCCATCCCGCTGTGGCCAGTGTGGAAAATGGCCGGCAGCTTGTATTCGGCGATCACCTCATAGATCGGCCAGGCCATGCGGTCGGCCGGGTCGCAGTTCTGCATGATGTGGTGGAACTTGAAACCCTTCACGCCGTAGCGCTCCACCAGATCGCGGGCCTCGCGGGCGCCCATCTTGCCCTTGTGCGGATCGATCGAGGCAAACGGAATCACGATGTCCTTGTGCTCGGCCGCCAGTTCGGCAATCTCGTAGTTGCTGACGCGCTTGGCGCCGAGATGGGCTTCGCAGTCCACGGTGAACAGACAGAACGCGATATTGCGTTCCCGGTAGAAGGCAATCGTCTCCGGGATCGTCGGCCGGCGGCGCGGGCTCTTGAAATAGGCACTCGCGGCGTCGAAGAACACCGACATCACCGGGTCCTCGGGATCGTGGCAGGACACTTCGGCATGTACGTGTACGTCGATGGCGTTGATGGAGGCGAGGTCGATGGTCACGGCGGATTCCTTGCAGAGGCTCAAGACGCGAAGGTGGGCGGGCATTGTAATCCAGCCTCCGCACCAGCCGCAGCCCTCGGCAGTTGGCCGTAACGGCACAGCGCGGGCGGCGCGACGCTGTCGCGCATTTGCACTGGGTACCGGCACTCCCGCAAGATGGCGCGTCGCCTTCCTGCCGCCTGCTCACCATGCCCAGCAGTCACGCCGTCACGCCGCTGCGCCAGACCCGCTCCATCCTCGGGGGTTCGCTCGGTAATCTGGTCGAGTGGTATGACTGGTATGCCTACTCGGCCTTCTCGGTCTACTTCGCCGAAAGCTTCTTCCCGGCCGGCAACCAGACCGCCCAACTGCTTTCCACGGCGGCCATCTTCGCCGTCGGCTTCCTGATGCGCCCACTCGGTGCCTGGCTGATGGGCATGTATGCCGACCGCCACGGTCGCAAGGCCGGCCTCGCGCTGTCGGTGGCCCTGATGGGCGGTGGCTCGCTGTTGATAGCCATTACGCCAGCGGCCGCCAGTATCGGCTTGCTGGCGCCGTTCCTGCTACTGCTGGCGCGCTTGCTGCAGGGGCTCAGCGTGGGTGGCGAGTATGGAGCCAGTGCTACCTACCTCGCCGAGATGGCCACTGCCGGCCGGCGCGGCCTCGTGTCCAGCTACCAATACGTCACCTTGATCGGTGGACAGTTGGCGGCGCTGGCAGTGCAACTGCTGCTGCAGGCACTGCTCGATGAGGACGCGCTCGAGGCCTGGGGCTGGCGTCTGGCCTTTGCGATCGGGGCGGTACTGGCCTTCGTCGTGTATCGGCTGCGGCGCCAGCTCGACGAGACCGGTGCCTTTGCGGCCGTGGCGGGTACCGCCCTGCCGTCAGACACTGCCGAGCCAGCAACGGGGACTACGGCCGCCAGGGTTGCGGCGGGGCCGCTGCGTTCGAGCGGGAGCCTGCTGCTGCGACAGCATCCGGCGGCCACCGCCCTCGTCATCGCGCTGACGGCCGGAGGCACGCTCGCCTTCTACGCCTACACCACCTACATGCAGAAATACCTCGTCAACTCCGCTGGCTTCGAGCGTCCGCAGGTCACGCTGATCATGACCGCGGCCCTGGCGCTGTTCATGTGCCTGCAGCCGGTGTTCGGGGCATTGTCCGACCGCATTGGTCGCCGGCCCTTGCTGATCAGCTTCGGCGTGGCCGGCACGCTGTTCACCGTGCCGTTGTTCGAAGCCATCGCGCTGGCCCAGTCGTCATTCACCGCCTTTCTGCTGGTGCTGGCCGGGCTGCTGTGCCTCTCCGGCTATACCTCGATCAACGCGGTCGTGAAGGCCGAACTGTTTCCCGCCCATATCCGTGCGCTCGGCGTAGCCCTGCCCTACGCCATCGCCAATAGCCTGTTCGGCGGTACGGCCGAATACGTCGCCCTGTGGTTGAAGGAGGCCGGGGTGGAGTCATGGTTCTTCTACTACGTCAGCGCCATGTGCGCGCTGTCGCTGCTGGCGTATTGGCGCATGCGCGAAACGGCGCGCTTTGGCACCATGACGCACTAGCGCGCCAGCAGCCGGTGTCCGCGCTGCCGGCGAGACAGGTCTTCCTCAGCGCTGTCCGCCCAGGTTGCGGTACATCGCCTCGATGTTCTTTTCCCGGAGCTTGTCGAAATAGGCCCACTCACGGTAAGGCTCGAGCCGCAGTTGCTGCTTGAGTTCCGCCACCGATTTGCCGGCGTCCAGACCGGCCTGTACCTCGCGGCGCAGGTCCTGCAAGAACTGCAGCGGCAGTCCCACGTCAGCCTTGCTGAAAAAAGCCCCGTGCCCGCCGGCAAAGACATCGAAGTCGAGTGCCAGCACCGCCTGGTAGGAGGCGAT
>CANGUU010000117.1 GCA_947457195.1 Gammaproteobacteria bacterium | reverse complement strand
GCTTCCGGCAAGCCGTACCGGGTGGGACGGAGTCACGAAAATGGAACTTGAGTTGAGATTTTTCGGCCGTTGTTCCGTAATGAGAACCGTGAATCGCAACCAGACCACAATCACTTCTGAGTCGCAGGTTTTCAGGGCAAGACTGACGTGCCGGCCATTCAGCCATTCAGCCATCCAGCCGACGAGCCGACGAGCCGACCGAGACTTGAATCGAACCGCCCGAACACCCGAAACACACGAACTCTACAAGAAGATCGCAGAAATCGCAGAGATCGAAAAGCTCGACATCAGCTGACGTAACCGAGACAACCGAGACAATCGCGACAAGGCAGGAGCTTTATGGGCCGTAACACCACACTCAAGCCGCACAACCGAGTCGGCAAATTCGCGCTGGCAGCCGCCATTGCGGCCGCTGCTGCTTCACACGGGGCCATGGCTGCCCAAGAGGCCGACGTGGACAGCGGAGCCCTCGTCGAGGAGTACTGCACGAAGTGCCACAACTTCGATGATTTCTCCGGCGGCATCAGTCTGGAGGGCTTCGGTGCCCACAACGTTGCCGAGAATGCCGAAGTAGGTGAGAAGGTCGTCAAGCGCCTGCGCGCTGGCATGATGCCGCCCGTCGGCGAGCCACGCCCCGACTTCGCCACCATGGACAAACTGGTCGAAAGCCTGGAGCACGGCATCGATTCGCAGGCCTCTGTCGCCGGCCTGCACCTGCCAGCACCCGGGTTGCACCGTCTGAATCGCACTGAGTACAGCAACGCCGTGCGGGACCTGCTCGGTCTCAATGTAGATGCCACCAAGTTCCTGCCGTCCGACGATTCCAGTTTTGGCTTCGACAACATGGCGGGCACGCTCACCACGTCTCCGGCGCTCATGGAAGCTTATCTCGGCGCTGCCGGCGACATCGCGCGCCTGGCCATCGGAACAGAAACCGCCCCGACACTGGCGGTGTTCGACGCCCCGCACGACACATCGCAGAACGAGTACGTCGAAGGCCTGCCCTTCGGCACGCGTGGCGGCATGCTGATCGAGCATGAGTTCCCGGCCGACGGCGAATACATTTTCACGGTCAAGGGCATGACAGGGTACTTCACCCGCGTGCTGGGCAATGTCACCGGTGAAAAGCTGGAAGTCACGGTGGATGGCGAGCGTGTCTACCTCTACGACTGGGACGGTGAGATCGGCAACACCGAAAGCAGCGGGGGCAAGACGCCCGCCATTCCCATCAAGGCCGGCTTCCACAAGATCGGTGTGACCTTCATCGCTACCAGCGACCTGCCCGACACCGGACTCAACAAATCGTTCGTGCGTACCATGAACTCGCCGGGCGCCATCTCCGGCTATACCTTCTACCCCCACGTGGGTCAGGTCTTCATCGAAGGGCCCTTCAACGGACAGCAGCCGACTGCCACGCCGAGCCGTGCCAAGGTCTTCGAGTGCTACCCACAGGCAGCTGCCGAAGAAGCAGCCTGTGCGCGTCAGATCATCACGACGCTAACCACCAAGGCGTTCCGCCGCCCCGTCAGCCAGAACGATCTCGACGTGTTGCTGGCCTTCTTCCGCAATGGTCGGGAAGCCGGCGGTAGTTTCGATGCTGGTATCGAGGCGGCCCTGCAACGTGTCCTCGCCGATCCGGAGTTCATTTACCGTTCTGAAATCGAGCCTGCCGACGTGGCGCCGGGCGAACCCTACCGCATCAGCGACCTCGAGCTGGCCTCGCGGCTGTCGTTCTTCCTGTGGAGCAGCATTCCCGACGAAGAGCTCATCAAGCTCGGCGCTGAGGAAAAACTGCACGACCCGGAAGTGCTCAAGGGCCAGGTCGAGCGCATGATCGCCGACCCGCGTTCGCAGGCGCTGGTGGAAAATTTCACCGGTCAGTGGTTGAACGTGCGCGGCATCAGCGCCAGCGAGCCGGTCGTCGAGTTGTTTCCGAACTTCGACAGCACCCTGCGTGAGGCCTTCCGCCGCGAGATCGAACTGTTCTTCGCTTCCATCATCGAAGAAGACCGCAGCGTGCTGGACCTGCTCACCGCCGACTACACCTTCCTCAATGAGCGTCTTGCCAAGCACTACGGCATTCCCAATGTCTATGGCCCGCAGTTCCGTCGCGTCAGTCTGGACGCCGAGCACGATGTGCGCCGGGGTCTGCTGGGCAAGGGGGCGCTGCTGACCATCACGTCGGAAGCGGCGCGTACGTCGCCGGTCAAGCGTGGCAAATGGTTCCTCGAAACCTTCTTTGGTGTCAGCCCGCCTGATCCGCCGCCCGGCGTGGAAACCAACGTCGACCAGAAGCCCGGCGAAAAACCCACCACGCTGCGGGCCCGTCTCGAGGCGCATCGCACCAACCCTACCTGCTCCACCTGCCACAAGATGTTCGAGCCGATGGGTTTTGCGATGGAGAACTTCGATGCCACGGGTCAGTGGCGACTGCTCGATTCCGGCAATCCCATCGACCCACACGGCACGATCACCGACGGTACCGAGTTATCCGGCATTACGAGTCTGCGTGACCTCACGGTCCGCAAGAAGGACATGTTTGCCGAAGTGGTCGTCGAGAAACTGCTGACCTACGCAACCGGTCGCGGCATCGAATACCAGGACATGCCGTTGGTGCGCGCCATCACGCGGCAAGCCGCGGAACAGGACTACAAGTTTTCATCGATCGTGATGCAAGTCGTCGAAAGTCCGGTCTTCATGATGAACATGAAGAGCGCAGATTTCGCCATGAGAGAGGAGTAGAGTCATGTTTATCACCAAGAAGCATGTGGGTCGTCGCGCGCTGCTGCGCGGAGCTGGTGTGGCACTCGGTCTCCCGCTGTTGGATGCGATGATTCCGGCGGCCACCGCGCTCGCGCAAACCGCCGCCGTACCACCGCCGCGTTTCTGGGGTGGTTTCGTGCCGCATGGCGCGGCCCCCGGCTACTGGGTGCCCAAGCAGGAAGGTGCGCTGGAGGCCGAGTTGCCCTTCATCTGGCGACCGCTGGAGCCGTATCGCAGCCACCTGAACATCCTCACCGGTCTGCACTCCACGTCTGCCGAGCCGCCACCGGGTGAAACCGGTGCCGACCACTGGGTAGCCGCCGCCTTCCTCTGCGCCGAGAAGCCCAAGAAGACGGCTGGTGCCGACGTCTACGCCGGTACCACCATCGACCAGATCATTGCAGCCAAATACGGTCAGGAGACCTTGCTGCCCTCGCTGGAAATTTCCGTCGAGGATCCTGGCTCGGGTTCCAGCAACTGTGGCGAAGGCTACAGCTGCGTCTACACCAACACCATCGCCTGGGCCTCACCCACCACACCACTGCCGATGGAACTCAACCCGCAGGTCGTGTTCGAGCGTATGTTCGGCAGTGGCAGTACGCCGGAACAGCGTGTGGCTCGCCGGGAGCGTAACCAGAGCATCCTCGACTCCATCAACGACAAGATCTCCGGCATGCGTCGTGAGATCAGCGTCCCTGACCGCGTGCGGCTGGACGCCTTTACCGACAACGTCCGCGAGATCGAGCGGCGCCTGCAGATCGCCGCCGGTGCCACGACGGCAGCTCCGGAAAATTTCGATGTTCCGCCGGGCATACCCCAGTCGTTCGATGATCACATCAAGCTGATGTTCGACCTGCAGGCGCTTGCCTACCAGGCCGACATCACCCGCGTCGGCACCATGCTGTTTGCCCGTGACCTTACCGGTCGTGTCTACCCCGAAAGCGACGCGCCCACGCTGGGTTTCCACGGCGGCTCACATCACGGCGAGGACCCATCCCGCATCGACGAGTTCTCCAAGATCAACCAGTATCACGTGAAGATGCTCGCCTACTTCGTCGACAAACTGGCCAAGACCGAGGACGGCGACGGCAGTCTGCTCGACCACTCGCTGCTGCTCTACGGCAGCAACATGGGCAACCCGAACCAGCATCTGCACTACGACGTTCCGCACATCCTGATTGGCGGCAACAACGGCAGGATGCCGACCAATCGGCACTTGGCCTACCCGACCAGGAGCGTGCCGACCGGCAATCTCCTGCTCAGCCTGCTGGATCAGTTCGGTATCGAGCGCGATACCTTCGGAGACAGTACCGGGCGACTGGACAAACTGGTGTAGCGCGAGCCTTGAGTCGAAGCAGCCTTATGTTGGGAATGAGAAGTATCGCGCTGGCAGTGATGCTGGTGTCCTCGAGTCTGGTGGCCGCGCAGTCCGACGTGGCTGATGCCGCCATGCGGCGTGACAGCGCAGAGGTACAGCGGCTCCTGAAAACGGGCGCCGATGTGAATGGTGGGCAGTCCGACGGGGCCACCGCCTTGCAGTGGGCGGCTTACCACGGCGATGCCGAGCTGGCGAGCGCGTTGCTGAAGGCCGGGGCCAACGCCGCCGCCGCCAACCGCAATGGCGCCACCGCGATGTGGCTGGCCGCCAGCCGCGGCGAAGCGGCGGTGCTGGAAGCGCTACTCGCCCATGGCGGTGACCCCAACGAAGTGCTGCCGCTTGGCCGGCGCCCGCTGATGCTGGCCGCTCGCTCCGGGGTGGTTCGGGCCGTGCAAGTGCTGCTCGACCACGGCGCCGACCCCAACGCGGCAGAAGACGAGCGTGGTACCACGGCCCTGATGCAGGCCGCAGATCAAGGTCACGCCGATGTTGCCCAACTCCTTATCGAGCGTGGCGCCAGGATCGACGCTCTCTCCAAGCCCGTGCGCCGCGATGGGCGCACTGCAGCGCTCGGCAATTCCGACGATCCCCGCATCGCGGTGCGTCGTCAGACCATCCTGTCGCACTGCGAACAGCCCGAACCCAACCTGCCGCTCATGCGCAAGCTGGTGGAAGAGGGTGAAGGTGACGATGTACTGGCCGCGCTGGTTGCTTCCGGCGATTTCTCGCGCGAGAACATCTGCAGCAAATTCGCGCGTGGCGGTCTCGGCTTCGCCGTGGCTGTGACGACCGGCAGTGCCGGTCGCGGTGCCGGTGCCGGCGGCAACGACTTCGGTGGCCGCGGTCCGCGCGAGCCCGATGGCGGAGCGCTCACCGCGCTCATCTACGCGGCCCGCTCCAGTGCCATCGACGTGGCACAGGTACTGCTCGACGCTGGCGCCGACGTGAACCAGACCTCGCGTTATGGGTGGAGTGCGTTGCTGGCGGCGACACAGAACCAGAATTACCAGATGGGCAAGTTCCTGATCGAGCGTGGAGCAGACGTGAATCTGGCGAACAAGGGAGGCTGGACG
>CANGUU010000116.1 GCA_947457195.1 Gammaproteobacteria bacterium | reverse complement strand
TGCAGCGCGCCGTGGCTCAAGCTTTCCAGTAGTCGTACAGAGCACGGCGTGCTTTGTCGAAGCCCGCCTTGTCTTTGCCGGCCTTGTCGGCGCCGGTCTCGGCTCTGGTGGCTGTGTGGGTGCTGGCTCTGACGGCACCGCCGTCGTCGCCCTGCGCAGCGCCTGTGTTGGCGTGTGCCGGCCCGCTTGCCGTGACGGCACCGCCGCAGCGGGAGGTTGTGGACTCGGTCGGGGCCTGACGCTTGCGGGACATCGAGGCTGGCTTTCTGTTCATGGGACTGCCTCCGTTTGGATCGAGGGCGAGCATGGTAAACCCCGTGTCAAGCGACGCAGCGCCGAGCGCAGGTAGCCGTGGGGCGTCCATATCGAAAACCGATTTTCAAATTGGTTTGGCCTGCGCTTTTCCTTATACTGCCGGCCGCTTTTCGTGCCCTTTTTGCGGTGCTGAACCCTATGTCGTTTTCGTCCCCGGCCCAGACCAGACGGACTTTCCTGGCGCGTTTGACTACTGCCCTCGGCGCGCTGACGCTCGCCCCGCAGAGCAGTGCGGCCGAGGCAGACAAACCGCGCTTTTCCCGCGATGTGGTTCTCGAGGCCGCCAAGGCGCTGGCGGCGCAGCCCTTCAGCCCTCCCATGCAGATGCCGGACGCGCTGCTGCAACTCGACTATGACCAGTACCGGCAGATCCGCTACAACAAGGAAGCCGCGATCTGGGGCAAGACCCGCACCAAGTTCTCGATTGAGATGTTTGCGCCAGGCAATATCTTCAACTACGGCATAGACATTTCCGTCATCGAGAACGGCGTGGCGGTACCGATCGGCATCGAGGAGAGCACGTTCAGTACGCCCGCAGGAGAAATCGCCGAACTGCTGGCGGAGCTCGACAAGGTCGCGGGCTTTCGCCTGCACTACGCGTTGAATTCGCCAAGCTACCAGGACGAGTTTCTGGTATTCCAGGGCGCCAGCTACTTCCGCGCGGTGTCGCGCGGCCAGAATTACGGACTGTCCGCACGCGGGCTTGCCATCGACGTGGCCGAACCGACCGGCGAGGAATTTCCGATCTTTCGCGCCTTTTGGGTGGAGCGGCCATCAGCCCGCTCGGAGAACATCGTGGTGCATGGCCTGCTCGACAGCCGGCGCGTTGCGGGTGCCTTTCGCTTCGGCGTGTTTCCCGGGGATCCCACACGGCTAGACGTGGATGCCACCCTGTTCCCGCGCGAGCGCCTGACCCACGTCGGTATCGGCGCGCTCACGTCGATGTTTCTGTTTGGCGGTCTCGATGCTGCCGACACGCCCGACTACCGCAATGCCGTGCACGACTCCAGTGGCCTCGCCATGCAAAATGGCCGCGGCGAGTACCTGTGGCGGCCGCTGAACAATCCGCAAAACCTGCAGGTGAGCGCCTTCGTGGACCAGACCCCGGCCGGCTTCGGGCTGGTTCAGCGCGCGCGCGAACTACGCGACTTCGAAGATCTGGAAGCCAACTACCACAAGCGGCCCTCAGCCTGGATCACGCCCAAAGGAGACTGGGGCGCAGGCCAGGTCGTGCTGGTGGAGATTCCGACCCGTTCGGAAGTCAACGACAACATCGTCGCCTACTGGCGCCCGGAGCAAGCGCTGGTGCCTGGTACGCCACTCGAGTTTTCCTATCAGCTCAACTGGCCCGACGACAGCCCGCTGCCGAGCGGTCTGGGCCGCATCACCCGCACCGCGTATGGACTCAAGTTGTTCAGCGATCAGCCACAGCTGGTAATCGACTACCAGGGACTGCCGACCAAACTCATCATGGACGACATCAGCCTCGAAGCAAGCATCAGTCAGGGCCAGATTCTGGAAACGCAGATCGAGCGCCATGGCGAAAGCGGCCTGCGGCTTTTCGTCACGTTCAATCCGGAAGGGGCGGCCATGGTCGAATTTCGCGTGCAGCCGCGGATGGCGGGCAAGCCGCTCGGTGAAACCATGCTGTTCCGCTGGCTGGAACGTTGACTGTCTCCAGCGCCGCGACCCAGCTAGTCACCGTTACCCGCGTCGAAGATTCCCTCTCCCGCGACGTGTTGCTGCTGCGTAGAATCGACAGCGGTTGCACTTCATTGCAGACCAGGCCCTCATGACCCAGCCACCAATGCTCGCCCTGCCCCCGGAACAACCGCTGGCCATGCCGCGCCAGCCGCAGCATGCGAAGGGACAAAAGTCTCGTATTCCCCTGCGGTTCTGGTCGACGCTGCGCATCTGGGGCGCGCGGCTGCTGTTGCTGGTCGGCACTTGGCAGCTGGCCAGGCATGGCGTCGACGAAATGTACGTGGTCATGTCGGGCGAATTGACGCTGATCCAGTGGGTGTTTCTGGTGCTGTTCGCGATCAACTTCACCTGGATCAGTTTTGCGGGCCTGCAGGCGGTGCTGGGCTTCCTGCTGCTGGTCAAACAGGATCTGTTCGGCGTTCGCTGCATCCATGACCGCCTACCGGGAATCCGGACGGCCATTCTTGCGCCGGTCTACAGCGAGGATCCGGCGCGCGTGGCGGCTGGACTCAAGGCGATGAGCGGTGAACTGGCGGCCAAGGCGCCGGGCTGTTTCGCCGTGTTCATCCTGAGCGATACCACCAACCCGAATGCCTGGCTGCGTGAAGAGCACACCTTCCGCAAGCTGCTCGCTGATGCCTCGCCGGACTGTCCGATCTACTACCGGCACCGCCGCAAAAACAGCGAACGCAAGGCCGGCAACATCTCCGACTGGGTCATGCGCTGGGGTGCCGGCTACGAAGGCATGCTGGTGCTCGATGCCGACAGCATCATGAGCGGTGCCACCATGATCGAAATGGCGCGGCGGCTCGAAGCGGAGCCCGGTCTGGGGCTGCTGCAGACCCTGCCCAACATCGTGCTGGGCGAAACCCTGTATGCGCGTCTTCAGCAGTTTGCCAACCGACTGTACGGGCCCGTGTTCGCCAACGGTCTGGCGGCCTGGCATGGCTATGGCAGCAACTTCTGGGGCCATAACGCCATCATTCGCACACGGGCCTTTGCCGAGGCAGCGCATCTGCCGGTACTCAGTGGCACACCTCCTTTCGGTGGCCACGTCATCAGCCACGACTTCGTGGAAGCGGCCCTGCTGCGCCGCGCGGGCTGGGGTGTGCGCTTCGACACCGACCTGCAGGAAACCTTCGAAGAGGCGCCACCGTCGATGAGCGACGTGCTGGTACGCGACCGCCGCTGGTGCCAGGGCAATCTGCAGCACGTACGTTTCCTGTTTGCCCGTGGACTCGCCCTGACGAGTCGCCTGCACATTCTGTCGGGCATCATGGCCTACGCGAGCGCGTTGTTCTGGTTCATGCTGCTGCTGGTCGGTGTGGTACTGACCATACAGGCTGGCTTCACACCCACCGACTATTTCCCCGAGCCCTCGCTGTTTCCCACCTGGCCGGTGTTCGACTCGGAACGAGCCATCACGCTGTTTGCCCTGTCGATGGGTATCGTGCTGCTGCCCAAGGCACTGGCCTTGCTCGGTGGACTGCTGTCGCTGCGTCGCTGTCTTGCCTATGGGGGTCCCGTCGTGCTGACCCTGAGTGTGCTGACGGAAGTGCTGCTGTCCGCGCTGTTTGCGCCGGTGATGATGCTGGCGCAGAGCCAGATGGTGCGGGAGATCCTCACCGGCAGCGACAGCGGCTGGAAACCCCAGCGTCGCAACGATGGCAGCATCGCGCTCACGACAGCGCTCAACACCCACAAATGGCACATGCTGATTGGCCTCAGCGCCGCCGGGCTGACCTGGTACACCCAGTCCGGTCTGTTCTATTGGCTGCTGCCGGTGACCTGCGGGCTCATGCTTTCCGCCGTGCTTTCCTGGCTGAGCGGCATGATGGTCTGGGGCAAGGTCCTGCGCTTCTTCGGCATTCTCGGCACGCCGGAAGAGCGGCGCCAACCGGGCACCGTGCGCAAGGTGGTCGAACTCGAACCGCGCCTGCAGGACAACATCGGCCCCTCGCCGCTCACTACGCTCCTCACCGAGCCTGATTTCCGGCGCTGGCACAATGCGCAGATCACGGCGCCAGCCGAGACCAGCGCGCGCCACAACTACGACGCAGACTTCCTGCTCGCCCAGGCCAAGGTGGAGCGCTGCGAGGAAATTGCCAAGCTCGAAAAATGGTTCACGCCCGCCGAATTCATGGCCTTCCTGCACAGTCCCACGCTGATCGATGCAGCGGCCGCGCGGCATGCGCGATGAGTTGCGGCGGGAACTGCTGGGGGCCGGGCTCCTCGGCGTCGTTGGCCTCGGTGCCTGCGCTGCGCTGCTCGGTGCCCTCCAACCTCAGCTACTGATTCTGCGCTGGTCGCTGCAGAGTCTGGCGTGCTGGGCGCTGGCCTTCGGACTCTGCTGGCAACTGCGTTCCTCCAACCGCCGGCAGGCGGACACACCGCTGCTGCCCACGCTGGGTGCGGCCAATCGCTTGACCTTGCTGCGCGGCTGGCTGGTGGCAGCCACCGCAGGCTTTCTGGCGCAGCCGATCACCCCGGCGCTGCTGCTGGCGCCGGCGCTGCTCTACAGTGCTGCCGCCGCTGCGGATCGCCTCGATGGCTGGTTGGCGCGCCGCCGTGACGGCGTCAGCCTGCTCGGCGCAGCGCTGGATACGCGCTACGACGCACTCGGACTGGTGGTGGCTCCGCTGCTCGCCGTGCAGGCGGAGCGGCTGCACGCGTCTTATCTCCTCGTCAGCGTGGCCTATTACCTGTTCGTGTTCGGGCAGTGGTGGCGTACTCGCCACGGCAAACCGCTGCAGCCACTGTTGCCCAGCCCGCTGCGGCGCACGCTGGCCGGCATGCAGATGGGCATCGTCGCCGCTGCGCTGTGGCCGCCACTGGACCCGGCGCTCACCCGGGTGGCCGGGTTCTGCTTCATGCTGCCCCTGCTGCTGGGTTTCGTGGTCGATTGGTGCGTGGTCAGCGCTCGCCTGCCTGCGCAGGGTGCGCTGGCGCAGTGGCTGTATCAGCGCCTGCCCCGGCTCAGCGCTGCGTGGGGCTTGCCGGCCCTGCGGCTCTTGCTCGCCACCTTGCTGCCGCTGACGCTGTCGCTGCCCGTACCGGCGGCGACGGTGCCTCTGGCCTGGCTGGCGCTGGCGCTGATGCTGACCGGCACCGCTGCCCGCAGTGGCGCCGCCCTGCTGCTGGGCTTGCTGTGCTGGCAGCCGCAGGCAGCGCCTCCGGCACCAGTCACACTGCTGCTGCTCGC
>CANGUU010000115.1 GCA_947457195.1 Gammaproteobacteria bacterium | reverse complement strand
TGCTGACGATACGCACCAACCAACTCGTGATGGAGCAGCTCGAGACGTGGAAGCACAAGACCCCTTAAGCAACCTCGCCGACATCCATCTGCCGGCGCTGGTGCCCTGGTGGCCGCCTGCTCCCGGCTGGTGGGTGCTGGCCGCACTTGTCCTGGCGGCGCTGGCAGCACTCGGCCTGCAGTGGTACCGGCGCTGGCAGCAGCAACAGAGACTGCTGCGCTGCCTCGGCGAGTTGCGCGCGGCGGCGAGTGCCTGGCAGCAGCGCGAAGACGGCGATGCCATGGCGCTGTTCGGTACCTGCAACGCGGTGCTCAAACGCGTGGCACTGGTGCATTACCCGGCGGCAGAAGTGGCGGCGCTCAGTGGACTCGCCTGGCTGCAGTTTCTTGACGCGACCGGCGGCAGTACGCCTGCGTTCGGCAGCGGGCCGGCACAGTTGCTCGGTGATGCCGGCTATCGTCCGCGCGTGGCCGCCGATGCCGCCACCGTGCAGGCCGTGCTCAGCGCGGCCGAGCAGTGGATACGGATCCAATACCGCGGCCGTCACGGTTCCGCACCGGCACGGGAGGCCGCATGATCGAGTTCGTGTGGCCATGGGTGGGACTGCTGTTGCCGCTGCCGCTGCTGCTGCGCTGGCTGCTGCCCAAGGCCGGTTCCCGCGATGCCGCCTTGTTCGTGCCGTTCTTCCGCAATCTCAGTCGCCTGCAGCAGCAACAGGCGCCGCGGCTTTCCCGCGCCTTGCTGGCCGCACTGGTGGCCACGCTGGCCTGGCTGCTGCTCGTGCTGGCGGCGGCACGTCCGCAGTGGGTAGGGGAGCCGATACAGCTGCCGGCAACCGGACGCGACCTCATGATGGTGGTCGACATCTCCGGGTCGATGGAGGCCCAGGACATGTCGCTCGGCGGTCAGACCGCCAACCGCCTGCAGGTCGTCAAATCCGTGGTCAGTGAATTCGTGCAGCGCCGAACCGGCGACCGGCTCGGGCTGATCCTGTTCGCCGCCCGTGCCTACACGCAGGCGCCGCTGACCTTCGACCGGGCCACCGTCGAGACGCTGCTGCTCGAAGCACAGATCGGCATCATCGAAGAGAACGCCACGGCGATCGGCGATGGCATCGGCCTCGGCGTCAAGCATCTTCGCGAGCGTCCTCAGACCAGTCGTGTGCTGATCATGCTCACCGACGGCGTCAACAACGCCGGCGAAGTGTCCCCCGAACAGGCCGGCGAACTGGCGCGCAGCGAGGGCATCAAGGTCTATACCATCGGTATCGGCGCCGAGGCGGCCACGTCGAATTCGCTGTTCGGTCCTCGCACGGTCAATCCCTCGGCTGATCTGGACGAGGACACGCTCACCACGATTGCCGAAAGCACCGGCGGTCGCTACTTCCGTGCGCGCGACCAGCGCGAACTGGAGGGCATCTATCAATTGCTGGACGCGCTCGAACCCGTCGATCAGGAAGCGGAAACCTTCCGGCCCACGCTGTCGCTGTTCTACTGGCCGCTGGGCGGGGCGCTGTTGCTGACCTTCCTGCTGGCGCTGATCAGGTTGCCGTGGCCGCAGTGGCTGGCACGTCGCCAGACCAACGCGGCCGCTGCGTTCGGCGAGGGAGGCAAGGCATGAACGTCCTGCCCGCCGCGCTGATCGAGAACTTCCATTTCCTGCGTCCGCTCTGGCTCTACGCACTGGCACCGGCGCTGCTGCTGGTCTTCCTGCTGCGCCTCGCCCAGACCACGCAGAACAGCTGGGTGCGGGCCATCGACGCCCGTCTACTGCCCTATCTGCTCGACAAGCGTTCGCTGCCGGCCCAGAGCCTGCCGCTCTACGGATTGCTGCTGGCCTGGGTGCTGGGCGTGCTGGCGCTGGCCGGCCCGGTCTGGCAGCAGGTGCCGGTGCCGGTCCAGGAACGTGAAGACGCGCTCGTCATCATCCAGGATCTGTCGATGTCGATGTATGCGACCGACCTCTCTCCCAACCGCACCACGCGTGCCCAGCGCAAGATCATGGACATCCTCGAATACCGCAAGCAGGAGGGGCAGACAGGTCTCGTGGTCTACGCCGGCGATGCCCACGCGGTGACTCCCATGACCGACGACGTGGAAACCATCCGCAACCTGGTGCCCTCGCTGCAACCCAACATCATGCCGATCGTGGGCAGTCTGCCTGCCAGCGGCGTTGCCTTGGCGCTGGAACTGCTCGCCAACAGCCAGCTTCCGCAGGCACGCCTGCTGCTGCTGACCGACGGCATCGTGCAGAGCGACATCGACGCCATCAGCCAGCTGCTGGCGGGCAGCGGCCACAGCCTGTCGGTCATCGGTTTCGGCACCGAAGCCGGCTCTCCGATCCCGGCCGGCCAGCAGGGCTACCTGCGGGACAGCAACGGTGCCATCGTGATCCCGCGGCTGGAGCGAGAACCACTGCAGCAACTGGCTGCCGTCGGTGGCGGCCTCTACACCGATGCCCAGCTCACCGATGCAGACGTACTCGCGCTGTTGCAGCAGACCGCACTGCCGTCCCTCGACGAGCAGTTGAAGGCCGTCGAGGATCGGCAATTCGACACCTGGGCCGAAACCGGCCCCTGGCTGGTGCTGCTGATTCTGCCGATCGCCGCCCTGGCGTTCCGGCGTGGGCTGCTGTTTGGCCTGCTCGGTGGCCTGCTGTTGCTGCCGAGTCAGGACAGCTACGCCTGGGAATGGCGAGATCTGTGGCAGCGCAAGGACCAGCAAGGTCAGGCCGCCTTCGCCGCCGAGTCCTATGCCGATGCCGCCAGCCAGTTCCGCGATCCGGCCTGGCGCGCGAGCGCCAATTACCGCAACCGCGACTTCGAAGCCGCTGCCGCCGATCTCAGCGCGCTGGATGACCCCGAGTCACACTACAACCGGGGCAACGCCCTCGCCCATCTCGCCCAGTACGAAGCCGCGCTGGCCGCCTACGACCAGACACTCGCCCAGGTGCCCGACCACGCCGATGCCCTGAAGAACAAGGCCATCGTCGAGAAACTGCTGCAGCAACAGCAACAGGACCAGCAGCAGGAACAGCAACAGCAGCAGCAGAGCGAACAGAACGAGCAGCAGGATCAGCAACAGCAGCAGGACCAGGAGCAGCAACAACAGCAACAGCAGCAACAGCAACAGCAACAGCAACAACAGCAACAACAGGACCAGCAGCAGAACGAGCAGGATCAGCAGCAGGAACAGCAGCAGCAGGAACAGGAAGCCAAGGATCAGCAGGAAGAACAGCAGGAGCAGCAGGAACAACAGGAAGCCGAAGACACGGAGCGGCCCTCCGAGGAGGACCAGGCCATGCAGCAATGGCTGATGCGCATACCGGACGACCCGGGAGAATTGCTGCGCAACAAGTTCCGCTACCAGGCCCAGCAGGAGGCCTTCCAGCAACTGCAGAACCCTGCGCCTCCCCCAACCAACAGGCAAACATGGTGAAGATTTTCTGGTACACGCTCGCGCAGACCCTGGCCCTCGGGCTGGTGCTGCTGCTCGTCCCCTCGGCCTCCGACGCCCAGACCCAGCAGCCGCTGTCGGCCTTCGTCGATCGCACCAACATCACGATCAACGACGTGATCACGCTCACCCTGCGGCTCGATGTGAGTCTCGGCGGCAGCCGACCCTCCCTGACCGGACTCAACCAGCAGTTCGAGCAGGTGGGCGGCGTCAGCTCGCGCAGCACCTACACGAACACCAACGGCAACATCCAGGCCTGGACCGAGTACAGCCTGATGCTGCGCCCGCTCAGCACCGGAACCCTGACCATTCCGGCGTTCCGTGTGGGCAACGAAACCAGTCAGCCCATCCAGATCTCTGTGGCCGATGCGGCCAGCAGCACGGGGGGCAGCAGTGACGAGATCTTCCTGCGCACCAGCATCAGCAAGACGGAAAGCTACGTGCAGGAGCAATTGCTCTACACCATCAAGATCTACTACTCGATCGGTTTCGACCAGGGCGCCCAGCTCAGTGCGCCGCAGGTCGACAATGCTGTGGTGCAACAACTCGGCAGCGACAACAATTACCAGGAGGTACTCGAGGGCATCAGCTACAACGTCACGGAACGGCGCTTCGTGATGTTTCCCCAGGAAAGCGGTGATTTCCGCATCCCCCCCGTGACCTTCAATGCCACGGTGGGTCGACGCGGCGGCATCAACCGCTTCTTCAACAACCGGCAGACGGTGCGCGAGATCAATCTCGTCAGCGAGGAGCACGTGGTCTCCGTAAAGCCCACGCCGGAGGAGTTCGACGGCCAGACCTGGCTGCCAGCCGCTTCGCTGCAGCTCACCGAAACCTGGAGCGGCGACAAGCAGGAGCTGCATGTTGGGGATGCGATCACGCGCAACATCACCATCACCACGGAAGGTCTCAGCAGCTCGCTGCTGCCGGCCATCACCTTCGCCCCGGTCGAGGGTCTGCGCTTCTATCCAGACCAGCCCACGCGTGAAGACGCCGCAAACACGGGTGGCGTGATCGGTACCCGGGCAGAGAGCACAGCCATCGTCGCCTCCCAGCCGGGTGAATTCCGCTTGCCCGAGGTGCAACTCCCCTGGTGGAACACGGCAGAGGATCGTCTGGAAATTGCCACGCTGCCGGTCCGCGTGATCTCGATCTTGCCGTCGGTGGAGCAACCGGACGTCAACAGTGTCAACCCCGGACTGCCGGCTGTGGTCGGCAGCACCATGACAGACCCGGCAGACCGCGGCGGCGCCGCCGGCAGCAACCCGCTGTGGATCGCGAGCACCCTGTTGTTCGCCGGCCTGTGGGCCGTCACGGCCCTGCTGCTGGTCCGGAGTCGGCAGCAGCTCATGTACGTGGAAACCACAACAGGGATGGAACCGCCGCCGGCGCTGCCGGAAAGCGCGGGCAGCAGGGGCAGGGATCGGCGGGCGGCAGCCAGCGACGGCAGCCCGGCAGCACCTGAAGCAGCGGCAGCACTGCGCGTTCTGAAAATGGCCTGCGAGAGCGGGCGCCTCGCCGATGTGCGCCGGGCACTGCTGAAATGGGGCCAGGGCGTGCTGCAGACGCCGCAGCTCCTGACATTGGCGCAGGTGGCCGAGCGCTTTGCCGATGCGGCCCTCACGGCCGAGATCCGTCGCCTCGATCAGGCGCTGTATGGCGGCGGGGAGCAAAGTCTCGAGACCGCCAGTCTGTACGAAGTGGCCGCGCGTCTCACCCGGCAGGGCGCTCCGCGCCGCGGCAGCGGCGACCCCTACGCCCTGCGCGCACTGTACTGAGGC
>CANGUU010000114.1 GCA_947457195.1 Gammaproteobacteria bacterium | reverse complement strand
CGGCCGTCGTGCAGCACCACCAACCCCTGGCCACCACTCGCTTCGTGGTAGGCGCGGGCCGCGGCGATCTGCTCTGCAGTGGGGGGAGGGGCTGCTACCGCGCTGCTGGCCAGCAGGACCAGCAGCAGTATCGGCTGCAGATACGGCGAGATGAGAGAGGCTGCACTGCGCATGGGCTTGTCCGCTGGGCTGATCCGTCAACCTTCGCTTCAACGCAGACGCGGGCGACTGGTTGACATCGATCCGGGGGCGCAAGCGGCAGTGCAGGTCTGCCCGGAAACGGAGGCTGGGTCCGCCCTCAGAACCCGCTCTTGAATTCGACCGAGAGCGTGACATTGTCCACCAGCGGATCACCTCGGTTGGTCAGCGGCACGGCAAAGTCGACGTGGGCCACGCGTGAGGAGGCAGACTTGCTCGACCCGAGGCGCAGCCCGAAGCCGACGTTTGCCAGCAGGGCATCGGCAAGGCCATCGTCGACACCGGGCTGCCAGGCCCGGCCGACGTCGACAAACACGGCGGCCCCCACGCGGATCAGGTTGAACAGGTGCAGATCGCTGTAGTAGCGCTCCTCCAGGCTGAGCACAACGCGGCGGTCGCCGGCCTGCAGGCGATTGCGGAAGGCCCGGCCGCCGGCATAACCACCCATGAACAACTGCCGGTTGCTGTTGAGATTGCGCGAGGCACTGGCCGAGAGGTCCGCAAAGAAGGCAAAGCGCTGGTTCTGGCGGTGGAAGTAACGGTTGTCGTAATGCAGCACGAAGTCCTCCAGGGCACCGAGGCCGACATTCCAGAAGCCGTCCATCGACATGCTGTGCTGCCAGAGCTGGCGACCGTCGTACCGCAACGTATCGCTGAAGCTGCCCTCCAGGACCCAGCGATCCTGGTCCGAACCGAAGGCCTCCGCGGCAAGACCGAGGCTGAGCCTGAGCTGGCTGCCCACCTGCAGGTCCTCGGTGAGGTAGATCTGGTTGAGGTTGAGCGCTGTGACGTAGCGGTCCTCGATCGACTCGAAGCGCAGGTACGGAAACGAAAGCACGCGTGCCGTCGGCGGCTGGCGCGGCAGCGGCAGCCGGTCACTTTCTGAAAAGCGATCCCGACGGTAGCCGTAGCCATAGGACCAGCGCCGGCTGAAGCCAGCCACCAGACCCTTCGACGTGCCGACTTCGACGGCGTAATCCTCGCGCTCGTGCACTACGCCGGCCACTTCCTCGCCGCGCAGGAACAGTTCGTCGATGCGTTCATGGCGCTCCAGCGAAACGCGCCAGGCCTCGCGCGAGTCCAGTTCGAAGAAGGGTTGGCCGAGCTGGAAACTGCCGGTGAAGCCGTCGTCGCTGTCGAGCAGTTCGGCGCGGGTGCCAACCCGGCTGCCCAGCACATTGTTGTCGAGGTAGAGGAATTCTGCGCTGCGACGGTCGATGTCGTTGCTGCTGCGCAGGCGTATCTCGTTGCCGAGTCCCAGCACGTTGGTGTCGCTGATCCCTATGCTGAAGCTGTTCTCGCCCCCTGAGCGGTCGAAACCGAGGCTGGGGGTGAGATTCCAGCTGTCGCGCGTGATGACCTCGAGATCGACGTGGTCGCCGCAGACCCGAAACGGTCGAATGTCGGCATCGAACAGGTATCCCTGATTGCGCAGCAGGCGCTGCGTCTCTTCGAGGACGCGTGGATCGAAGTTCTCTTCAGACGCGAACAACAGCTGCTGGGCTATGCTGACCTCCCGGCTGAGCACGTGCACACGGTTCGCGAGCCGGTAAATCCACGTGTTCTCCTTCGGGTCGCTGGTGTCGAAGACGGGCAGCCGCGTGTAGCGGACGCTGCCGATGCGGTAGGGGCCGCCCGGCAGCCGCAGTGGCTCCCGCTCACGCACGAACGCGTAGTCGCCGCGCGCCGCGGGAAGAGGCTGCTCGCAGCCGGGCAGATTGGCCGGCTGTTGGGCCTGGAGCGGCGCCGCGAGCAAACACAGCACGAACAGCAGCGGCAGTGCCGCTACGAAAGCGGGCAGTAGCACCGAGTTCGCTTTGCCCTGGGGCAGGTATTCTGGCGTAGGTGTCATCACCATGATCCACTCCCGAACAGCAGGTCTGCGGTGGGTGCAAGCTTGCCAGCGTCTCGCAGGCGGACCAAGCCTCAGAGGGCGGTCTGCGAAACACTAGTCCCCGTTTGTCCCGCCTTTTACTTCGACCAAATTCGCCTCGGACAGCAGGCTTGGCCAGCTGACGGTGGCGGAGGTGACGCCGTTGTAACGAAAGTCGGCCGCACCGGCTGGCGGCCTATTTCGCACGAGTTTGGGTGTCTGGGCATACTCCTGGTTGACGCAAAAAGCGACGATCCCACTGTAAAATCGCATGCTGTAGACATGTCTGAAATCGTGGACAGCGTCGTTGTTGATCTTGTCCGGAAAACGGTTCCTGAAAAGACTGAACGATTTGCCAGTCAAAAGATCCGTGGCGTCTTTTGCATACTCCAGAAAAGAGTGGGCGCCATGCGCCGAGAAATCCCTCATGAAGCTGGTTGTCGTGTCCTCTATGGCGATGACGCATTCAGTCGTTGAGAAACTCATGGCTTCGATTGCCGTCACGATCTGCTGAAAGGATTGATGTCCGCCATCATCCAGCAGGGCATCGAAACTCCCGATCTCCCGAAGGGTTTGTCTCCAGAAATTCGGATCTCCCTGATCACCGATAAAGATTTCGAAGCCACTGTCACGCCACCGTTGAGCTCCAGGATTCAGATCAATGCCGATGATGCGGGCTTGGGGTCCGAGCCAGTCTCGCCACATGAACAAGGAGCCACCATCGAGAACGCCGGTTTCGATGAACACACATCGGGTTCCCACGAGGTGTCCAAACAGTTCGACATAAGCCGGGAAGTAGGAGGTGATCTTGACGCTAGGATAGGGCGACGTCTGCCAGCTTTTTAGCAATCGTTCGAGAAGGTCATGCTTATCCATGGTGACTCGTTACCAATGTCGCGGTTCCAGTGCCATTGCCACGCTCAGAAGGTTGCGGAGGAGTGAGCGTTGCAGCCTGATTCACTGCCGCATTGTACAGGGCCAACTCGGCACGGCGTCGCTCGACCCTGGGATTCCCTGCCTCAGGTTCCTTTACCCGCATGAGATCAGCAGCCTCCTTCCCGCGATTGGTGGACTTCCACTGGGTGTACGAAGGCAGGGTGATACCCACTTGCCTGCGCGGCTACTGCGCCGTTAGCTTTCCGCCTACGGGGCGGTCAAGTAACCCGTCAGTGCTCGAAGCAGTCGCCGCTCAAGGTCTCGCGGTGGCGTTGCTGTCTCCTGTGCATCGGCTTCCACCAGCGCCCGCGTGATGAGCAGCAGGTCTCGCGCTGTATCGGGTGCCACCCGGTCGGCGGGCAGCACCGACCGGTGCATCATCAGGAAGGCGATCACGGCGGCACCCAGACGCTCTTCATGACGGCGCAGACGCGAGCCGATGGGCAGACGGCGCTCCTCGTGGTCCAGGGCGGCAGCGAAAGTCGGGTTGCGGTATTGCTGGTCAATCGCCAGTCGTGCCAACGCCAAAAGACCGTCGCCCAGGCTTTTCCCCGCACAGTCCTTGACCGTGTCTTCCACAGCCAGCGCCAGCCGCTCCTGCTCACGATCGATGAGCGCCGCCACCAGCGACTCTTTGTTGGCAAAGTATTGATACAGCGATCCCACACTGACGCCGGCGACTTCGGCCACGCGGTTGGTATTGAAGCCAGCCAGTGAATGCTTCGTCAGAACGCGAGCAGCTGCCGCGAGGATCGTCTCTACCGTGGCTTGCGACCGCCGCTGATTTGGCTGTTTTCGCGCGTTGAGTTGCAGACGGGGCATCAGCGGCAGGGAATGCGAGTAGTTAAAGTGAGTAATTGCTCGCATCATGCCAGACCTGTCCTGCAACACACAAATCCTGCATCCTGATGGTGGCTGGTTGGACAGATCCTGCCGCGCAACGAACCGGAGAATCCCCATGAGTGCGACTCGTCTGCCCTTCGAGACCTTCTACCGCGAGGTCTTCCTGCCCGAACACCTGCATCCGCTGAATATCGCCTTGCACGTGGCAGGGACCTTGGCCGGTCTGGTGTGGATTCCGTTCACACTGTCGTCACCGGGGCTCTGGAAGCTTGCCGTGCTGCTGTTTCCCCTCGTGCATGCTGCCCCGGGGCTTCTCGGGCACCGACTATGCGAGCGGTCTGCGGAGGTGGGCGACGCACGCTGGCGCAGGAAGGATTACCCGGTCTGGCTTTTCTTCGTCGCGAACCATCGGATGACGCTGGAGCGGCTTTGCTGCATGAGATGAGAGCGAAGCGTCAGAAGCGCACCCGGACATCGAGACCCAGCGTGCGCGGGTCGTTGAAGACGCCGAAGGTAACCCCGGTGCTAGCATTGGCACTCTTGTAGAAGATGTAGTCTTCGCCGAGCAGGTTGCGGACCCACAGGGAAAAGTCAGCCGTGGTGCCTTCCCTGCCGATGGGAAGGTCGGCCAGCACCAAGCGTCCGTTTACCACGAAGTAGTCGTCGGTCAGCGTCTGTTCGATCTCGCTGGTGTAATAACCATCGGACCAGTTACCGTCCAGGTGCAGTCGCAGGCCGGCCGTGCCCACGGGCCAGGTGTAATCCAGGCTGACACTGCCGGCGTTGGCGGGGGCGAACAAGGGCAGCACGCGGCTGGGCGCCAGGTTGGGGGCATACGGGTTCGGCGCCACCAGTGAGTCGATGTCGGTGTAGGCGTAGTTCAGCCCCAGCACCAGGTTCTCCACCGGCGTAAAGGTCACCTCCAGCTCCGCCCCTTTTGACTGACCGTCGGTGCTGGCGTTGGTGGTGTCCGAGACCGTGCGCTGTGATCCTCCCACCGTGAAGGGGTAGAAGAAGTCCATCTGCTTGTCCTTGATGTCGGAAGAAAACAGCGCGACGTTGATGCGGACGCGATCCTCCCAGAATTGGCTCTTGGCTCCCAGTTCGGTGGCCGTGACTTCCTCCGGGCTGAACGGGCGATAGGTGAGCGAGCGGGAATTGGCACCACCGGCTTTGAAGCCGGTGCTGTACTTGGCGTAGATCATGATGTCATCGCTGACGTCGAAGGCCACATTGACCATCGGATCGAAGCGGTCCCAGGAGGCGTCAAAGGCCAGCGTCGAGCGTGCACCATTCAGTGTGAGCAGTTGGCCGCGCTTGTCGTCCCTGGTTTGGCGCCCGCCGATCGTCAGGTGCAGGTTGTCCATGGCTGAGGGCGTCCACGTGGCCTGACCGAACAGGCCCACGCTGTCGGTCCAGGCGCTGCTGGCCCGGTCCACCGTCACGCGGCTGAGATTCAACGGGTTGGTGGCGGGGTTCAGCGT
>CANGUU010000113.1 GCA_947457195.1 Gammaproteobacteria bacterium | reverse complement strand
CTGGCAAAGCAGCCGCATGTCATTCCGATCCCGGGTACGCGCCACCTCGACTATGCCCGCGAGAATTTTGCTGCCGTTGACGTCAGACTCGAGCCAGCCCAGGTGGCGAGGCTCGACAGCCTGATCAACCGTCGCACCGTGGTCGGCGAGCGTTACAACGCACCAACGCAGACCGAGATCGATACAGAACAATTCACCGACTGACTGCCAGGCTGCGTCGCCGAGCGCGTACAGCCTGCGGTCCACTGCCGAGGGTAACTCCGATGCGCCACTTCACCGCCCTGCTCCTGCTGGCAACTGCTACCGTGGTGGCCCAACCGCCGCAGCGCCCCCTGCTCGCCCTCGACACCTGGTCGCTGCCTGGCTATCACGCCGTCTCTGCCGCCGAGGCGTTCACGCTGCCGACAGGCATGGAGTTTGGCCAGATCGCGGCGGTCACCATGACCCCGGGCGGGAACCTGCTGGTCCTCAACCGCGGCCCCCAGCCCTTCCTGGAGTTCGATGCCAGCGGCACTCTGGTGCGCAGCTTCGGTGACCCGACGCTGTTCAACCGCGCGCACGGCCTGCGCATCGACGATGTCGGCAACCTGTGGGTGACCGACGTGGGACTGCACGTCGTCTACAAGATGGACGCGGACGGCAAGGTACTGATGACCCTCGGCACATCCGGCCAGGCCGGGCTGTGGGACGAAGCCGCCGGGACCCGACTGTTCAACCAGCCCAACGAGACCGCTCTCGACAGCCAGGGCAATCTCTACGTCGTGCAGGGACACGGCGTGGGTGAACCCCGCGTCTTCAAGTTTTCGGGTGAGGGCCGCTTCATCAAGCAATGGGGTGCCCGCGGTACCGGTGCAGGAGAGTTCTTCGCAGCCCACTCCATCGAAGTGGATGCCAGCGACACGCTCTACGTGGCAGACCGGGAAAACATGCGCATCGAGCGCTTCGATACCGAGGGCAACTTCCTCGGCGAGTGGAAGTACAACGCCATGGTCTGTGGCCTGTACCTGCACAGCGATGGGCACTTCTACATCACCAGCGGCTTCGACGGCGAGTGGGCCAAGCTCGATGCCGAGGGCAAGCTGCTCGGCGCACTGGGCAGCCCGGGCAAGGAAACCGGCCAGTTCGGTGAAGCGCACTATCTGGTATTGGATGCAGCCAACAATGCCTACATCGCTGACGTGACCAACCGGCGCGTGCAAGTCTACCGCCGGGAAGACTGAGGCCAGCCCGGTCGCCGCGCCGGACGAACCGGCATACCTGACCCATCACAGCGACCATGCCCCGGGCGTGCGGCGACTCGCCCCAGTAACGGCGGAACTGGGGCGCTGCCGTCGAGGGCCCTGCCGGGGTACTTCCACAGGAACACAACCGCAAAAAAACCGCCCCCGTCAGCGACGGGGGCGGTTAATCATCGTTCAGCCGAGGCTCAGCGAGCCGGACGCTCTCCCGACACTTCCACTTCCACCCGGCGATCGGGCTGGTAGCAAGCCTTCAAGGCATCGCCGCTACGACCCTGGCACTGGGCCGGCGTGGTGACAGGCTGGCTCTCGCCGCGGCCCTCGGAACGAATGGTCTGGGCGCTGACGTTGGCGGCAACCAGGTAGTTGCGCACCGTGGCGGCACGTCGCTCGGAAAGTGCCTGGTTGTAGGACTCGGTACCGATGCGATCGGCGTGGCCGGTCACGATGATGATTTCATAGGTCACACCCTGCAGGTCCCGCACCAGGGCGTCGAGTTCCACCCGCCCTTCCGGCTTCAGCTCGGCCCGATCGAAATCGAAGAGGGCATCGGCCGACAGGGTGATCTTTTGCGGGGCCGGCGGCGGGGGAGCGGGCGGTGGAGGAGCGGGCTCTGCCGGCGGCGGAGGCGGCGTGGGCTTGGCTCCGAAGCGATAGAGCGCGCTGACGGTAAGCAGGGTCAGGTCATCGTCGATGAGGGCACTGTCGTCATCGAGGCGCAGACGACTCACTTCGGCGCGCAGGCCCAGCCGGTCGGTGACGTTGTACTCGGCGCCGAGCCCGTACGTACCGCCGATGCTCTTGTAGTCATCGCTCGGGATGAAGCTGCTGCCTGGACCGGGCCGGATGGCATCTTCGATCTGCGTGTAGTTGATGCCCGCCTTGGCGAGGAAGGCAAACTTCTCGCTGAGCGGAAAGGTGCCCACGAGATCGAGGCCCCAGCCGCTGGTCTCTGAAGACCCGGCGAAGGTCTGGTTACCGACCAGTGAACGGGCAATGCCGAAGTCACCCAGATCCTGGTAGCTGCCTTCCACGGCAATCCGCTCGTTGAGGCGATAGCCGCCAAACAGGCGCCAGGCGCTGTCGCTGTCGTCGATGTCGTTGCTGGTGGTGCTGAAGCCGCGCCCGAACAGGCGACTGGTCAGTTCTGCCGTGCGGGCATCGGCGCGCCCCTCGCCGAGACCGGCACCGCCGTACCACTTGATGTCCTGTGCGTGGGCACCCGCCGCCAGTGCCAGCGACAGTGCCAAAAGCGTGCCTTTACGGGGAAGTGCCCCTACCATGCTGCGCATATGTTTCTCCTTGGATGACGAACAGGCGAACGCCTGACGCGGCGCATTGTGCAAAACTTCAGTCCTTGCTGTCGACCAAGACAGATACCGGCCATTTGACGCGCATCATGAGTGTTGCGTGGCTGGTCGCCATCTATCTGTTGTTCACCTTGGTCATCGGGGTCGCCGCCGGTAGCCTCGTGCAAGGCGCGCGCGACTTTTTCACTGCCAGCCGACGCCTGCCCCTGCTGCTGAGTTCGTTCGCCCTGTTCGCGCTGTGGTTCGGCTCGGAAACCCTGTTTGGTGCCAGCGCCGAATTCCTTAGCCACGGGCTGCTTGGTGTCATCGAGGATCCCTTCGGCGGCTTTCTGTGTCTCGTGCTGTTCGCCCTGCTGCTGGTGCGACCGCTATACCGCCGCAACCTGCTGACGCTGGGCGACCTCTTTCGCAGCGGTTACGGGCCGCACACCGAAACACTAGCTGCTTTCTGCATGATCCTGACCTTTGTTGGCTACAGCGCGGGTCAACTGATCGCGCTCAGCCTGTTGTTTGCCAACGTATTCGGTCTCGAACCCGAGCCCGGCCTGTTGCTCGGCGCCTTGATCGTCACGCTCTACACGGTGAGCGGCGGACTGTGGGCCGTGTCGCTGACCGATTTCGTCCAGAGCATCGTGATCATCGGCGGCCTGCTGGCGGTCTGCGTGAGTCTGGGCGCGCAGGCAGACCTTGCCGCGCTACGCACGCCGCCGGCGCCGTACTACTTCGACTTCCTGCCCTCCGCCGCCAATGGCTTGCGCTGGAGCGACTACCTCGCCGCCTGGCTCACGCTCGGTCTTGGTTCACTGGCCTCACAGGACATCTTCCAGCGCGCCAACGCCGCCCGCAGTGAAGACATCGCGGTCTATTCCACGCTGCTCGGGGCCGTGCTGTACCTCCTCTGCGCGATGCTGCCACTCTTCCTCGCCCTGCTCGTGCATCAACTACAGCCGCAGTTGCTGGCCGAGGGAGATCGCCAGGCTGTGTTGATCAAGCTGGTCCAACTGCAGGCGCCGATCTGGTTACAGGGCCTGTTCTTCGGTGCGCTGATCTCGGCTGTATTCAGCACCTGCAGCGGCGCCCTGCTGGCGCCGGCATCGATCATGGCGGAAAACCTCGTCAAGCCGCTGTTCCTCAAGCACAGCGACGACGCCGCGCTGCTGCCGGTCGTACGTAGCTGCGTGGTGGTGATGGCCTTGCTGGCCGTGGCGCTGTCATTCAGTGGCAGTTCCATCTACGAACTGGTCGCAGCGTCTTCCATGCTGGGCGCCGTGTCCATTCTGGTACCGATGCTGTTCGCGTTGTTCGACTGGCCGCGCTCACCGCTCGGCGCCTGGCTCAGCATGCTAGGCGGACTCGGCACCTACGCCGTCTGCGAGTATGCCAGCTGGGTGAGCCTGCCACCCCTGTTCGGCGGTCTGGCCGCTTCGCTGGTTGGCATGGCACTCGGCCTCTGGCTGCGGCCGGTCACACCGGTGGCACGGTTTCCGGCAGCGGGCGCACCGCCCTGAACGTGCGAACGAAGACCCAGCCGCCGGTCAGCACCACGGCGGTGAACAGCAGCAGGATGTCACTGTAGGGGTAGGCCTCGGCCTCTCGCACCCAGGAAATGACACCGACGTCCAGCCAGCGCCCATCGAGGATACGGCCGACCAGCGTGGTCCCGAGTGCCCCGGCCACGATGCTGATCAGGTTGAAAATACCCATGCCCACCCCGGACTGCGCCTCGCTCAAGGTCTGCGAGACGGCATTGATCATGGCCGTCTGGAACAGGGTGAAGCCAATGTAGTTGGCCAGCATGGCCAACAGGGTCACCCACGGCGACAGACCGAGCAAGGCCGCCATGGCCAGCATGCTGCCGGCCAAGAGCAGCACACCGATGGTGACCACGAAGGCCGAGCCGCGTCGGTCGGCGAGGGTGCCGGCAATGGGACCGAAGAACACGGCGCTGATGGCCCCGGGAAACAGCAACAGGCCGATCTGCTGTGTGCTGAGGTCGTGCACGCTGGTCAGCATGAGCGGGATCAGGAAGAAGACCCCGAGCACCACGGCAAACAGAGTCATGCCAACGAAGACCCCGTTGCGAAATCCCCGGTTGGCAAACAGCGCGGGCTCGATGAAGGGGGCCGGGCAGTGTCTCAACCACAGCACCAGCAGCAGCGAGGTGGCGATCAGCCCGGCGAGGTATCCGGGCTCGACGAAATTGAGGTAGAGCACCAGCAGTCCAACCACCAGCGCCACCAGCACGGCGCCGATGATGTCGACCTGCCCGCCACGCTCGGCTTCTTCCGGCAGGTACCGGCGCAGGGCCGGCAGGGCGAGCAGCGTCGGCAGTGGCATGAGAAACAGCAGCGCCCAGTGCAGCTGACCCGACACGAAACCGCCGATGACCGGCCCCACGCCCACGCTCACGGAAATCATCGACGTGATGGTGCCGAACACCTTGCCGCGACCGGTTTCGGGGATACAGCGGGCGATCACCACGAAGGTCAGCGCCGGTATGGCGGAGGCACCAACGGCCTGCAGGCCTCGCGACAGCACGACCAGGGGGTAGGACTGCTGACCGAGAAAGCCGAGGACGGAGGCGGCACAGTAGAACCAGGTACCGGCTTCGATCAGGCGTCGCAGGCTGTAGAGATCCGCGAGCTTGCCGTAGATCACCGAGCCGATGCCGAAGAAGACCATGAAGATCGTCATCACCCAACTGACGCTGGCCGCGCTGAGGGCGAATTGCTCGGCGATCTTCGGCGTGGATACGTTGAAGACGGTCTCGTTGAGGACGGCGAAGAAAATCAGATAGCCCAGCCAGAACACCAACTGGCGCGG
>CANGUU010000112.1 GCA_947457195.1 Gammaproteobacteria bacterium | reverse complement strand
GGTGCCACGCCCCGGGGCTGGCCATCGTCGGCCTCGCCGCGCAGCGACAGGCGGGCGCCGCTCTGGATCAGCGCCGTTTCCGGCGGACCCTGGAAGAAACTGTAGCCATCGCGCGTGCCCTTCCAGGCCGAGGGACCGGCCACGTACTTGCCCGCCTTCAGGGAGGCATCCTTGATCTTGGTGACGAGTGCTTCGTAGGCCGGGTCGCCCTGGCGCAGGCCGGTAAAGCTGCTGAGGTCGGAACTGGCGACGAACACCACGTCGACAGCGTCGAGGGCTGCGATCTGGTCGACAATCTCGGCTCCTGCCGGATTCTCGATCATCGCCACCATCATGATGTTGTCGTTGGCGGTCTGCCGGTAATTGCGACCCCACAGGGCGCCGTACTGGCCGCCACCCTGGCTGCGTTTGCCGAGTGGCGGATAGTTGGCGAAGGTGATGGCGTTCTGGATTTTCTCGAGGGTGTCCACCATCGGCACGATGATGCCGAGCGCACCGATGTCGACGGCCTTCTGGATGTCGCCCTCGGTGCCGTCCGGCACGCGGATGAAGGGAATGGCGGGGCCGGGGCAGGCACGGATCATGGTGGCCACTTCCTGGTAGGTGAGCGAACTGTGCTGCATCTCGATCCAGAGGAAATCGAAGCCGGCGCTGGCCATGGCGCAGTAGACATTGAGATCGGCGGTGCTCACCGTGCCACCAACCACCTGCTCGCCGCGTGCGAGCTTGTCGATGACGGTGTTGTAGTGGGCCGGCGCCGGTTCGGCGGTAAAGGCCGTGGGCGCGCTGGCGAGGGCCACGGCGGCCAGGGCGAGCGTGAGTGGGCGTGGCGCGAGCCGCGAGCATGCCCCGACGAGATTCATGGTTTGCATGGATGATTCCTCCCTCTGGATGAGCCGCTGCCCGCGCGTCCCGTGGACGGTCGGCATTCTGATGTTGTGGCGACGCCGTGTCCGGCAACCCGGCGCTTGCGCTGTCGGGCATCATGCCTTTGCGCGTGCCGGCGAACTTGCCAAAAAAGGCAGCCGCGCTGGCTGGCGAGACAAGATGCACGAACCCGACCAGCGCTTGCAACCGACCGGGGCGAGACCGGCCGGCGGCGCCAGGTGCTTTCACCCGCGGGAGCCGACCGCTGTCGTTGCAATCGTGCGCAAAGGTGATTAGCGTCGTGCGCGCTCGACCTCCCGGTCAGCCAGCGATCAATGCAGAGGACACGGTCATGCCGCTCGACGCCACCACAAGCACCGAAGGTGCGCGACTGTGGGCCACGCTGGCCCTGCCGATCGCGCTGCTGGCCGGCCCCGCCCACGCAGCCGACACCGGCGCCGCCCACCCGGATTTCTCCGGTGTGTGGATGGCCATTGGCGTGGAAAACCCGGCCGGCGGCAGCACGGCACCGCGCTACAGCGCCGCCGGAGTCGCCCGGCTCGAGGCCTTCCTCGCGCAATTCAGCGAGGTCCCCGAAGCCGGCGCCGCCTGCGTCGGCGCCGGCATGCCCGCGGTGATGCTGTCGCTGGTCTCCTATCCGATCGAGTTCGTCCAGAACGCCTCGCGCATCCTGATGGTCGCGGAGCTGGAAACGCAGGTGCGGCGGGTGTTCATCGACGGTCGCCCGCCCAGCGACACTATCTTTCCGACCGGCCAGGGCTACTCGCTCGGGCACTGGGAGGGTGACACACTGGTCGTTGACACCACGTTGTTCGAGGAGTGGCCCCTGCGGCCCTGGCCCCGCAGCGAGGACGCCAGCATCGTCGAGCGCTTCCAGCTGACGCGCATGGACAAGATCAGCGCCCGGCGGTCGGGTTTCATCGCCGGCGTACTGCCACCGCTGAACGACGATGTTCTTGCGGTGGACATCACCATCACCGACCCGGCCTATTACGACGGCCCGCAGCGCCGTATCGCCTACTACCAGCGCATGAGCGACGAAGCCACCAGCGAGTACGCCTGCAGCCAGGGGCTGTGGCACGACCAGCTGGAAGGTTTCCGTCTCGGTCAGTAGCGGCAGAAGCGCCCGGGATCCGCCATTGCCCGCCCTTGCAAAATCAGGCATCGCGGCTACAGTCACCGACATTTCCCAAGGCCCCTGCCGTGACCCCTGTTGCCCATAATCCCGACGACCTGCTGGACGCCTGGCCGCTGAGTCGCCTGCAGTGGCGCGTGATCGTGCTGTGTGCGCTAGTGGTGCTGATCGACGGCCTCGATACGCAGGTGATCGGCTACCTCGGGCCGGCGCTGAGTGCTGAATGGCAGATTCCGCGCGAGCAGCTCGGTCCGGTGTTTTCGGCCTCGCTGGTGGGCCTGATGGCCGGGTTGCTGCTGGTGGGTGCGCTCGCCGACCGCTATGGCCGCCGCTTCTGTCTGCTGTTTTCGGTGTCGCTGTTCGCCGTGTTCACGCTGCTGACGGCCTTCGCGCAAGGCACGGGCGACCTCATGCTGTGGCGCTTTTTCGCCGGCATCGGACTGGGCGGCGCGATGCCCAACGCCCTGGCGCTGACCGGGGAGTACTGTCCGCGCCGCCTGCGAGCCACGTTGACCATCCTGATGTTCTGCGGCTTTTCGCTGGGTTCCATCCTCGGCGGCGTGCTCGCTGCCGCGCTGCTGGACAGCCTCGGCTGGCGCGCCGTGTTCCTGGTGGGAGCGGCCTTGCCGCTGCTGCTGCTGCCCCTCCTGCTGTGGGCGCTGCCCGAGTCGCTGCAGTTCCTGCTGGTGCGCCGGCAGCAGGTCCCGGTCGTGCACGCGCTGCTGCAGCGCATGAACCCGCGGCACGACGTGACCTCCGTCCTGTTGCAGCCCGGCGCCGAGCAGCGACTGCCGGTCACCCTGCTGTTCACAGGCGGTCGCCGCCACGCGACCCTGCTGCTCTGGGTGGTGTTCTTCTGCAACCTGATGGTGTTCTACTTCCTGCAGAACTGGCTGCCGACGCTGTTCACCGACGCGGGCCTCGGGCAGCAGCAGGCGGTGCTGATGAGCACACTGATCTCCTGGGGCGGCATCGCCGCGGGGCTGCTGTCCGGTCCGCTGATGGACCGCTACAACCCCTGCCTGGTGCTCGCCGGCCTGTACGCGGCGGGTACCGTTTTCGTGGCAGCCATGGGTCAGGCCAGCACGGCCCTGCTGGCGTTGGCTACTTTCTGCGCCGGCTTCTGCGTGAGCGGGGCGCAAAAGAGCGTCAACGCGCTCGCCGTGCTGTATTACCCGGTCGACATGCGCTCCACCGGCGTGGGCTGGGCACTCGGCATCGGCCGCTTCGGATCCATCCTCGGGCCAGTGGTGGGTGGCTGGTTGCTGAGCTGGGGCTGGAGCTACGCCAGTCTCATGCAGCTCGCCGCCCTGCCCATGCTGGTGGCGGCAGGCGCCATCACCCTGCTGGGCCTGCGCTACTTCCGCGCCGCCACGGTCTGAGCCTAGCCGATGCGCGGACCTGCCCACATTCCCTATCGCTTCCTGCAGGACCCGTCGCTGTTCGCGGTCGAACAGCAGCGCATCTTCAAGGGACCGACCTGGCACTACCTCTGCCTCGAGGCCGAGTTGCCCGAGGCCGGCAGCTTTGTGACCACCCGGATCGGCGAGACGCCGGTGGTGGTGGTGCGCGGTGAAGACGGCGAGCTGCGCGCGCTGGTCAACCGCTGCCGCCACAAAGGCGCACTGGTGTGCGTAGAGCCGCGCGGTCGCGCCCCTACCCTGCGCTGCCTCTACCACGGCTGGAGCTACCAGCTCGACGGCCGCCTGCGCCTCGTGCCCTTCGAGAAAGGTGTCGACGGTCGAGGCGGTATGCCGCCCTGCTTCGACAAAAGCGAGCACGGTCTGCACCCCGTGCGCAGTGCACGCCTGCACGGCGTGGTGTTCGGCACGCTGTCGGAGGCCACCGAGCCACTCGAGGACTACCTCGGGCCCGACATGTGCCGGCACTTCCGGCGCGTGTTCTGCAAGCCGGTCGAGGTACTGGGTTATTTCCACCAGGTGCTGCACAACAACTGGAAGCTCTATGCCGAAAACGCGCGCGACTCCTATCACGCCACCATCCTGCACGCCTTTTACGCCACGTTCAGGCTGAACCGGCTGACCATGGGCGGTGGTCTCGTCGTCAACCATGACGGCTGGAACACCATGAACTATTCGATCGGTGCCTCGCTGCAGGAAGGCCAGTACGACGCGCGCGAGCTGCGCTCGGTGCTGCCCGACATCGGGCTGGCGAGTCCCGAACTGCTCGACCACCGTCTGGAATTTGCCGACGGCATCACGGTGGCGATCCAGTCGATCTTCCCGGGCTGCGTGCACCAGCAGATCTACAACACCCTCGCCCTGCGCCAACTGGTACCGCTCAGCCACGACCGCAGCGAGCTGCACTGGACCGTGTTCGGCTACGCCGACGACGACGCTGAACTGCGGGCCCTGCGGCTGCGCCAGGCCAACCTGATCGGACCGGCCGGCTACGTGTCCATGGAGGACGGCGTCATCGGTGAATACGTGCAGCGCGGCAGTGCCGGCGCAGCACCGGGCGAAACCGCCCTGCTGCTGATGGGGGGTGAAGGCATCGCCAGCGTCACGGATTCGCGCGCCAACGAAGCGACGGTGCGCGGCTTCTGGCAGGGTTACCGTACGCTGATGGGAGACGCGCTCGATGACTGAGTCCGCCCTGTTCCTGCGCGTGCAGCAGTTGCAGACACACTACGTGCAGACCATCGACGACGACCGGCTGGAAGACTGGCCCGCGCTCTTCACCGCCGAGGGCCGCTATGCCATCACCACCCGCGAGAACCACGTCGCCGGCCTGCCCTTGGCGCTGCTGAGCTGCACGGGTCACGGCATGCTGCAGGATCGGGTGACGGGCTACCGGCGCATCAACGTGTACGAGCCGCAGGTGTACCGGCATCAGACCAGTGCCCTGGTCGTCACTGACGCGGCGTGCGGCGGTTGGCGCTGTCAGAGCCATTTCCTGGTGGTGCGCACACTGCAGCACGGGGCCATGAGCGTATTCGCCACCGGGCGCTACCTGGACCACGTGGTGGAGCAGGAAGGTACGCTGAAATTTGCCGAGCGGCTGGTGATCACCGACTCGCGGCAGACCGACACCTTGCTGGTCATTCCGCTGTAGGGCCCGCAGCGAAGGTGGCAACTGCGGGGCAGCACGGTCTGCGGTGCCGCTAGGGCTGTTTCAATTCACCCCCTGCCAGCCAGTGTGCGCCGCGCTCGTACAGCGCCGCTACCTGCGGCCCTTTCAGCATCGGCATGTCCCGCTTGACCTGATAGCCGATGCCGGTCTGGATGTAGGCCAGGTGGCGGTAGCCCTCGGGGAAGCTGGCGAGACGCTCGGCGTCGAGGCGCGGCACCACGGCAGGGTCGAGCGGGTCGATGCGGTCCTTCTCGTAGATGGGCTGACGGTGCAGCAGTTTCCAGTCGCC
>CANGUU010000111.1 GCA_947457195.1 Gammaproteobacteria bacterium | reverse complement strand
CGATCGTAGAGGGTCTGCATGACGGGACCCACCTGCTCCCCGTCGCCATGGAATCGATGCCAGTGGCCATCGAAGTAGAGTTTGCCGACCGGCGACAGCACGGCAGCCGTCCCGCAGGCGGCCACTTCCTGGAACGCGTGTATCTCGGCGCGCAGGTCGATGGGACGTTCCTCCGTGAGCATGCCGAGCTCCCGGCTGGCGATCTCCATGAGAGAGCGCCGCGTGATGCTGGGAAGGATGGCCGCGGACTTGGGTGTGATCAGACGGTTACCGGGCAGGGAAATGATGACGTTGGCGGACCCTGCTTCCTCTATATAGCGATGCTCGGCGGCATCGAGATAAAGCGCCTCATAGGCACCCTGCTCCTTGGCCTTCTGGGTGGCGTAAAGACCACCAGGGTAGTTGGCTCCCGCCTTGACGTCCCCCAGTCCATGCGGCGCAGCCCGATCGAAATCCGACACGGCAAGCGAAATGGGCGACAACCCGCCGGTCTTGTAGTAAGGACCCACGGGGCAGACCATGACCCGGAACTCATACTGCTTGGCAGGCCTGAGGCCCATGTTCGGACCGATGCCGATCAAAAGGGGACGGATGTAAAGCGAGGCCCCGCTGCCGTAAGGTGGTACCCACGAGGCATTGGCACGCACACAGCAGTGAACACCATGCAGAAACAGCTCCTCGGGGACTACCGGCATCGCCAGTCGCACGGCCGTACGCGCCATACGCTCGGCGTTGAGCTCGGGCCTGAACAGCAGGATGCGACCGTCTGCGGCCGTTTGTGCCTTGAGGCCCTCGAAGCACTGCTGGGCGTAGTGCAGCGCCGGCGAGCCCTCGTGCAGGGAAATGAACTCGGAAGTAATCAGTTCGCCGCTCGACCAGTGGCCGTTTTCCCAGCTGGCCGAAAAGCGAAAATCCGTCTTGGTGTATTCGAAACCCAGTTTGCTCCAATCGAGCGGCTGCTTGTTCAAGGGCTGGTCTCCGGCGGCGAACGTGGCGCCGAATTATAGCGACAGCCCGGCAAATAGGGCACCCATGTTGACCAATTTTCCAGCCGACCCCATCATGAGGTTTTCGTGAGACCCCCGCATGCGCGATACCGGCAGCCCCTTCGAACTCATCGACATCGGTGTCAATCTCGGCCATGACAGTTTTGACCACGATCGCAGCGAGGTTGTGGCAGCGGCGCGCCGAGAGGGTGTCGTGCAACTGGTGGTGACCGGGACGTCTGTCCCGAGCAGCCGCAAGGCCTCGGCGCTGGCCAGCGAGCAGCCCGGCACGCTGTTCTGCACGGCCGGCGTGCACCCCCATGAGGCCACCGGCTTCACCTCGGAAACACCCGGGCAACTGCGCGAACTGGCCACGGCGGCGTCGGTGGTGGCCATTGGCGAAACAGGCCTCGACTTCTTTCGCGACTTTTCACCACGACCATTGCAGGAACTGGCTTTTGCCGAGCAGTTGCAGCTGGCTACCCAGACCAGGCTGCCGGTCTTCCTGCATCAGCGCGAGGCGCATGGGCGGTTTCTTGCCATACTCAAAGAGCAGCGCGACCGGCTGCAACGCGCAGTCGTGCACTGTTTCACAGGGACCCGCGCCGAACTGTTCGACTATCTCGATCTCGATCTTTACATCGGCATCACGGGGTGGGTTTGTGATGAGCGGCGTGGACTGCCGCTGATGTCGCTGCTGCCCGACATCCCGGCGCAGCGCCTCATGCTGGAGACAGATGCCCCCTACCTGCAGCCCCGCACGCTGCAGCCGCGACCGAAGAACCGCCGCAACGAACCGGCGAATCTACCAGCGGTGCTGGCGCAGGTGGCGCTGGGACGCGGGGAATCGGCCGAGCGGGTAGCCCGCGCCACGACGGCCACTGCCCGGGCATTCTTCGACTTGCCACTGCCTCAGGAATCCGGCGTGGCGTGACCGTTGCCGCAGTCACCCAGAAACTGCAGCGCCTGCTGCCGGGTGAACGGCCAGCCCAGTTCCCGGACGTCGACGGGTCCCCGGTGCAGCAACAGGGGAATGCGCCCGGCGTACAGGGCCAGCAAGGCCTCGTCTTCGCTGATGTCCACCCATTCCACCTCGAGTGGCTGCGGCAACGGCAACGTCGCCAGCAGCGCCTCGGCCTGCTCACACAGGCTGCAGGCACTCGTGGCCAGTAACTGAAGGGTGGGCCGCTCGCTCATGCCTGCCAGGCCTGCACGGCCTCGGCAATCAGCACGGGCCCGCGAAAGATGAAGCCGCTGTAAACCTGCACGAGTGCCGCGCCCGCCGCCTGCTTTTCGGCCACCTGCCGGCCCTCGACGATGCCGCCGACCCCGATCACGGGCACGGCAGAGCCCAGCGCTGCGGTCATTTGGTGGAGCACCGCCGTCGCACTGGCGGCAAGCGGCGCACCACTCAGCCCGCCCGCCTGGGCGGCCAGCGCCGAGCCCTCCACTCCGCTGCGACTGAGCGTGGTATTGGTAGCGATCACGCCGGCGATGCCACTGTGGCGGACAGTGGCTGCTATGCCCTCGACTTCCTCGCGCGTGAGATCGGGCGCGATCTTGAGCAACAGCGGCACTTCACGCGCCGTCGCGAGCGCGAGGCGCTGCCGCTCGGACTCGAGCGTGGCGAGGAGTCTGGCGAGCGGTTCACCGAACTGCAGCGCGCGCAGACCGGGGGTGTTGGGAGAACTGAGATTGACTACCACGTAGTCGGCTTCGGCGTAGACCTTGCGCAGACAGTGCAGGTAGTCATCCACCGCCGACTCCACCGGCGTGCTGAGATTCTTGCCGATGTTGACTCCCACGATGCCGCGGTACCGTCGTCGCCGAAGCTGGGCCACCAGATGGTCGACACCCTTGTTGTTGAAGCCCATGCGATTTATCAGCGCACGCTCGGCTGGCAGGCGAAACAGGCGTGGCCGTGGGTTGCCCGGCTGTGGCTTGGGGGTAACGGTGCCGACTTCGACAAAGCCGAAACCGAGGGCACCGAGCGCGTCGAGGTAATCGGCATTTTTATCGAGCCCGGCCGCGAGTCCTACCGGATTGTCGAACAGCAGACCGAACACCGTCACCGGCCGCGCCGGAATACTCGGCTTGAGCAATCCGATCCAGCCAAGCCGCTCCAACCAACGCAGGCCACGCAGACCGAGGTCATGGGAGGCCTCGGCTGGCAGCAGAAAAAGGAAACATTGCAGAAGTCGGAACAGCATGGCGGGCGCGTCGCAGCGGAAAGTCCCGCACTATAGGCAGCTTGCAGGACACGCTCAAGGCAGAGCCCACCGACGTGGATACATTGGCATTGTGGTAGCCGGAAGCCTGCCTATAGAATCCGGCGACCTGCTGTCTGTGCCCCCTTCGCCCTGCCTACACGAAGCATTGCGTCAGCCCCCCTTCATCAATAAGAGAGCCCTTGCATGGCCCATCATGCCGTCATCGCCGAACTGCGCAATTTCATGTCGCAGCAAATCATCGGCCAGGAAAAATTGATCGATCGTCTGCTGATCGCTCTGCTGGCTGATGGGCATTTGCTGGTGGAGGGAGCCCCCGGACTGGCCAAGACCAAGGCCATCAAGAATCTGTCCGACGCGATCGATGGGGACTTTCACCGCATCCAGTTCACGCCCGACCTGTTGCCGAGCGACATCACCGGCACGGAAATCTACCGACCCGAGGACGGCAGCTTCCGCTTCCAGCAGGGCCCCATCTTCCACAACCTCGTGCTGGCCGATGAAATCAACCGTGCACCGGCCAAGGTGCAGTCTGCCCTCCTCGAGGCCATGGCGGAGCATCAGGTATCGGTCGGCCGCCAGACCTTCAAGCTGCCTGCCCTGTTCCTGGTGATGGCAACCCAGAACCCGATCGAGCAAGAAGGCACCTATCCCCTGCCCGAGGCCCAGCTCGACCGCTTTCTGATGCACGTGACGGTGGGTTATCCCAGCCTCGACTCCGAGCGCCGTATTCTGCAACTGGTCCGCAACGAGGCACGCCGCATCGAGACCACCCCGCCGCGCCGCGTCACGCAGGAACAGCTGTTTGCCGCACGCCAGGAGGTGCTGAACATCCACATGGCGCAGGCGGTGGAGGAGTACATCCTGCAACTCGTGATGGCAACGCGGTCGCCGGCACACTACTCGCAGGAACTCGCCAGCTGGATTGATTTCGGCGCCAGTCCGCGCGGCACCATCGCGCTCGACCTCTGCTCGCGTGCGCACGCCTGGCTCAAGGGTCAGGACTTCGTCAGCCCCGAGGACGTGCACGAAGTCTTCCACGACGTGCTGCGGCACCGGGTGCTGCTGAGCTTCGAAGCCGAAGCCGCCGGCGTCGACGCCGACCGGGTGCTGACCAGGATCCTCGAACTGGTCCCCACGGCCTGAGCCAGACGGGAACGCTGCGATGGCACGGCTGCGCCAACTGAACCCCGAGCAGGAGCGCTACCGCTGCCGGGGCGCCTTCGTGACCCTGCAGCAGTTGCTGGACCAGCGCCACGTGGCCCGCCAGCTGCAGCTTGACTACCACTCGCGTACGCGGCTCGGCATGTCCGGCACCCACATCTCCAGGATCAAGGGCCGCGGTGTCGACTTCGAAGAGCACCGTGCCTACCAGCCCGGCGACGACATCCGCAGCATCGACTGGCGGGTGACCGCGCGTACCGGCCGGCCCTTCACCAAGGTCTTCCGCGAAGAACGCGAAAGACCGGTCATCATCGGTGTCGACCAGAGCAGCAGCCTCTACTTCGGCTCGCAGGTGGCATTCAAGTCGGTGATTGCCGCCGAGGCGGCCGCCATCCTGTGCTGGACCACCATCGACAACGGCGATCGCGTGGGCGGCGTGGTCTTTGGCAGCAGCCAGCAGGAACTCATCAAGCCGAGGCGCGGCAAGCGCTCGGCGCTGCGCTTCCTGAATGCGGTGGCCGGCAGCAGTCAGCAACTGGTGTCGCAGCATGCGGCGGATGCCTCTCCGGGCTACCTGAGGCAGGCGCTGGAGCAGCTGTGCCGCATCACCCGCGCGGGCTCCAACGTCTACCTCATTTCCGATTTCAACGACTTCGACGAAGGCTGCCGTCAGTACGTACAGCAACTGGCCCTGCACAACAGCATGACTTGCGTACTGGTTTACGATGCCCTCGAGGAACAGCTGCCACGTCCGGGACTCTACAGCATCACCGACGGCACGCGCCGCAGCACGCTCGACACGCACCAACGCCACCTGCGCGAGCATTACCAGCAGGCCTTCAGTGCGCGAGTCCAGGCCCTGCAGGATGGCTTCACCGCCATGAAAGTCCCCCTGCTGACGATACGCACCAACCAACTCGTGATGGAGCAGCTCGAGACGTGGAAGCACAAGACCCCTTAAGCAACCTCGCCGACATCCATCTGCCGGCGCTGGTGCCCTGGTGGCCGCCTGCTCCCGGCTGGTGGGTGCTGGCCGCACTTG
>CANGUU010000110.1 GCA_947457195.1 Gammaproteobacteria bacterium | reverse complement strand
TACTGGGAGGGTGCCGTGCGCATCATCGATGAGGGCAGTGGCCTGATCGCGGGGCATGGCTATCTCGAGATGGTGCGGCAGTGAAAACGCCGGCAACGTGCAATGAATGTGGATGCCGCGGCGACCGGTCACGCGCTTTACAGGCCCCACCCGGATGGCTACTCTTGCCGCCCGCATGACTCGACGATTCCTCGGTATTTGTCGGCCAGACCCGGCCCTTGCCCCCAGGCGTTCATGAATTCCAAAGCGTTTGAATTGCTCAATAATCCGCGGCTCAACAAAGGCACGGGCTTCACGCTGGCCGAGCGTGACAGCTTCGGCCTGCACGGCCTTTTGCCGCCTCGCATCAGCACGCTGGAACAGCAGGTCGAGTGGTCCCTGGAGAATCTGCGGCGCAAGCCCCAGGACATCGACAAGTACCGCTTCATGTCCTCGCTGCAAAAGCGCAACGAGCGGCTGTTTTTCCGTTTACTCATCGACCACATCGAAGAGTTGATGCCGATCGTCTACACGCCGACCGTTGGGCAGGCCTGTCAGGAATTCGCCAACATATTCCGGGAAACCAGCGGCTTTTACCTTTCCATCGACCACAAGGGGCGTGTCGACGAATTGATGAAGAACTGGCTCGACCCGGAGGTGCGCCTGATCGTAGTGACCGACGGTGAGCGCATCCTCGGACTCGGGGATCTCGGGGTGAGCGGCATGGGTATTCCGATCGGCAAGTTGGCGCTGTATTCCGCCTGCGCCGGAATCGATCCGGCGCAGTGCATGCCCATCGTGCTCGACGTGGGAACCGACAATCTGCGCTTCCGGCAGGATCCCCGTTACCAGGGTCGCCGCGAGCCACGCGTGCGCGGCCCCGAATATTTCGAATTCGTCGATGAGTTCGTGCAAGCGGTGAAGCGGAATTTCCCGCGGGCGCTGCTGCAGTTCGAGGATTTCGCCACGCCGAACGCGGTGGCCCTGCTCGAGCAGTACCAGGACCAGTTGCTCTGCTTCAACGACGACATCCAGGGCACGGCGGCGGTGGCTCTCGCTGGTTTCTACGCCGCCACGCGCATCAATCGCGTCAAGCTCTCGGAGATGACCCTGCTGTTTGCCGGTGCCGGTTCGGCCGCCTCCGGCATTGCCGATCTGGTCAGCAAGGCGATGCAGCTCGAAGGGTTGAGTGAGGCCGAGGCACGGGCGCGCTGCCTGCTCTGCGACAGCAAGGGTCTCATCACCCGCAGTCGCGACACCATCACTCACCATGCGGCGCCCTTCGCGGCCGACCTGCCACCGATGACGCTCGAAGAAGCCATCGATCACCTGAAGCCGCATGCCCTGATCGGTGCCACTGCCAAGGGCGGAACCTTTACCCCGGCCATCCTCGAAAAAATGGCGGCGCTGCACGACCAGCCCATCATCTTTGCGCTGTCGAATCCCACCTCCAAGGCCGAGTGCACCGCCGAAGAGGCCTATCGCTATACCAAGGGCAAGGCCATCTTTGCTAGCGGCAGTCCTTTTGCACCGGTGCAGGTGGTCGAGGGACTGAAAGTGCCGGGACAGGGCAACAACGCCTACATCTTCCCCGGGCTCGGACTGGGTGCGCTGCAGGCCGGCGCCACGCGCATCACCAACGAAATGCTCATCGCGGCCGCCAAGGCACTCGCGCATGCCGTGAGCCCTGCACGCATCCAGCAAGGCTGCCTGTACCCGCCGCTGCGCGACATTCGCGAGGTGTCGTTGCAGATCGCCGTAGCAGTGGCCGATACAGCCATGCAGCAGGGATTGCTGCGCGAACCACTGCCGGCCGATTTCCGCACCAAGGTGGCAGCCGCCATGTACGATCCGCACTATTGATCACGGCAGTACAGCGCGGATTTCCCGGCAAAAAAGCCATTTTTTCTTGCACGCTGCCTTGCTTGATTCTTCGGGGGGCGTGGTTTACTTTACCGGCGCCGTTCAGGTGTTGCGCAATGAATCGAAGACCGGAGCAGATCCGGCATCAGACAATTGATTCCGGTCAAGCAGGCCTTGCTTAGCAGGTGTCGGTCCTGTCACGTCGCTACTTCCTGTGTTCTCATCTGGTCGCGGCAGGTTGCCGGGGTGGCAATCTTCATCTTCATCACAAGGCTGTGGCCAACCAGTGAGAACTCATCATGGATCAACTGTTACTGGCGTATGAGAACGGGGCCGTTGGCCTGTTCATACGCGAATCGATTTGGGGCTACCCCATCGTGCTGGCCAGCCATGCCGTGGGCATGGCCACCGTGCTCGGTGTGGCCTGGATGCTCTGCCTGCGCGTGCTCGGTTTCGCCAAGGGCATTTCCATCACCTCGCTCGACAAACTCTTCATCGTCGGCTGGGCCGGTTTTCTGCTCAATCTCATCTCGGGCATCGTGCTGTTCGCCGGCTCGGCGAGCGTCTACTTCTACCAGTGGACGTTCCAGCTCAAGCTCGGCGCCATCATTCTCGGAGGCATACTGCTGAAGTTCGTGATGAACGAAGTGCGCGCCAACGGTAGCAAGCAGAAACTGCTGGCAGCCCTGTGCGCTTTCTGCTGGCTGGTCGGTGTCGTCACCGGTCGCCTCATGGCTTACGTCACGGCTTGAGAGGAGAGAATCATGAATCAAGAAGCGCTGGCAGCATGGTTTGAATCAGGCATCGTCCACAACTGGATGGTAGAGCTCTACTGGATGTTTCCGCTCATGGAGACCTTCCACTTCGTCGGCCTTTGCCTGTTGTTCGGTTCGCTGCTCGTCGTCGATGGTCGCGTGCTCGGCATCGGCAAATTCATCAACATGAACGAGGCCATGAAGTTCATCCCGCTTGCTATCGGGGCGTTCGCCATCAATCTCGTAAGCGGCTATACCTTCCTCACGGCCGACCCCAATGCCTATCTCGGCAATATCGGTTTCCAGTGGAAGATCGGTCTGATAGCGGTGGCTGGCATCAATGCCCTGTGGTTCTGGTTTGGCGAACACAAGGAGCTGTGCCAGCTGGCCGATGGGGCGGATGCTCCGTTCCGCGCCAAGGTCATCGCGCTGTTGTCGGTGATCCTGTGGGTCATCATCATCGTGCTCGGTCGTCTGATTCCCTACACCGACTTCTGAGCCGGCACGTCGAGTGAAAAAGGCCACGCGCAGCGTGGCCTTTTGCTTTCTGCTTACCGGACGCAACCGCATGGCGCCGTGCACCTTTGTATTCGTTCCCGTGGGCAGCCACGGGGATGTGCATCCACTGCTGGGGCTGGCGCTGGCACTGAAGTCACGGGGCCACCGTTGCCTCTTCTGCGCCAACGGCTATTTCCGCGCCATGATCGCGGGGCGTGGACTGGACTTCATCGAACTCGGCAGCGTGGAGCAGTATCTCGACCTGACCAGTCGGCCGGAGATCTGGCACCCGCGCAAAGGCCCGCTGCTGCTGTTTTCTGCCATCGGTGCGCTGCTGCGCCCCGCGTATCAGGTCCTGCTCGCGCTCTGGCAACAGCAGCCCTTGGTGCTGGTGGCCTCACCGCTCTGTCTCGCGGCCCGATTGCTGCACGAAACCCACGCTGTACCGCTGGTGACCACGCAGCTGCAGCCGATGGCGCTACGCAGCGCGCATGAACCGGTAACGCTGCCCGGACTGCCGCCGCTGCGATTGCCGCCCGGCTGGCTTCGCCAGGTGCAGCGCTTGCTCGATGCCGTGTTGCTTGATCCCGTGCTGTGCCCGCCGCTGAATGCCCTGCGCGCCGAACTGGGGCTGGCTCCCGTGCGGCGTGTGCTGGCCGCGTGGGCTAATTCACCGCAACGCGTGCTGGGGTTGTGGCCGTCGTGGTTTGCCGCCCCTGCACCGGATTGGCCGACTGCACTACGCCTTGTCGGCTTTCCGCTCTTCGACGAGGGGGACAGCCACGGGCTTTCGCCTCGACTACAGGAGTTTCTGGCGGCCGGCGCGGCACCGCTGGTATTCACGCCGGGTTCGGCAATGCGTCAGGGTCAGGCTTTCTTCGCCACGGCAGTGGCTGTCTGCGAGCGGCTCGGGCAGCGCGGTATCCTGCTCACGCGCTTTCCGGAGCAGCTCCCCACCCGCTTGCCTGCCTCGGTGCTGGCCGACACCTACGCCCCGTTCGCCGCACTCCTGCCACGCTGTGCGGCACTTATCCACCACGGTGGCATTGGCACGCTGGCTCAGGGACTTTCTGCCGGTCTGCCGCAGCTGGTGATGCCACTGGCGTTCGACCAGCACGACAACCTGCGTCGACTGCGCGAGCTGGGTGTGGGTGACGGAATTGTGCCCCGGCAGTTCACGCTGGCGCGTGTCAGCCGCATGCTGCAGCACTTGCTGCAGGATGCCGAGGTGGCGGCACACTGCGCCCGCGCGCGGCGCAGCAGCGCCGGCCACGATGGCCTGCGCGCAGCCTGTGAGTCGCTCGAAGCCGTGGCGCTGGAGCACGCGGCCGGCTAGCGGCCGCTGCGGCGGGTCAGGCGAAGTGCGCCAGCACGGCCGAGGCGTCCAGTCGACCGAGGTGCTTGTCGACCGTGCGCAACAAGACCTGTTCGCAGTCCTTCGACAGATGCTGCCGCAATTGGCCGAGAAATTGCGGGGGTGCTGCGATTGCCAGCCGGGCGAAGCGACCCTCGCCGTGGGCCTGGTGGAGAAAGTGGCCGAGTTGGCGCGCGAACACTTCCGCCTGCTGGCGCTGAGGATCGTGATCGCCGCCAAAACCGTGGTAGCCGCGTCCGCTGCTGGCCGCGCGACCGGGCCGATCACTTTCGAGCTCCTGTGCGGTCTGGCGCGAAGCCGCATGTTCCAGCGTCTGCTGCAGTTCGAGACTGTGCAGCTTGTCCTGGCTGAGATAGATGTCGGCGTGGCTGCTGTCGGCAACGACGACGTAGATGGCTTCTGTCATGGCATCCTCCGGTGGCTGAGTGGTCGAGCGCGGAGCCAAGGTGCCATGCTGGCGGCGCGGGTCGTATGATCCAGATCATCACCCCGGCGGATTCACCCCGGGTTGTACCGAGCCGAGTGGCCGCGCCCGGTGCCTGCGTCATGCGGCCGAGGGCCCGCTGCCGGAGGCATGCTGTGCGGGGCCCCGTATACTTCGCCGCCACGTTCTTTCTGACTGGAGGTCGCCGATGTCGGCTGTCCCCCTCGACGACACGGATCCGTTCGAGCTTTTTCACCGCAATCTGGCCCGTGGTCAGTTCCTGATCCAGCAATGCCGGGACTGCGGCCGTCACCTGTTCCCGCCCGGTCGACTGTGTCCAGACTGTGGTGCCGCCGCGCTGCGCTGGATGGAGCCGACCGGCCGCGGCGTGGTGTGCGCTACCCACCTGCCCGCGCAGGAGCCGGGCGGCAGTGGAGCAGCCCCCGACACAGACGCCGGGCAGGCATCCCGCCGGTCAGGGTCCGAGCCGAACGGGATGGCGGAAAGCCGCTGGGTGATGGTCGCGTTGGAGGAGGGCCCGCGGCTGTGGGGCCCCCTGGTGGATGTCGAGCCGGAAAAGATCACGCTCGGTCTGCGGGTCAGCGCCCACGTGGGACGCAGCGACGGACAGCCCACCGTGCTGTTCTATCACCTCGAGCAGGGCAGCAGGGAATGGTGAGAACGCAGGCAAGCGCCGGGCACGGCCTGCGTGGCCGCTACCTCCTGCAGTTCGTTGCCAACCAAGCCTCCGACTGACCTATGTCAAGGCGTGAGTCAGAGGCTCACCTAGACTGGCGCTGTCTTCCATCACAAGGAGCTCGCCATGAAGTTTCCGTTTCGCCTGCTGGCCACTGCGGTCATCGGTACGCTGCTGCTGGCCGGGTGCAAGACCTACCCCGACTACTCCAGCGAT
>CANGUU010000109.1 GCA_947457195.1 Gammaproteobacteria bacterium | reverse complement strand
TCGAGCCGACCCGGCTTTACAAGAATCTGCTGTTCGTTCCGAAGGGACGCGAGGCGCTGCTGGATCCGCGCCATTTTCTGCTGTGAGCAAGCATCTACCGAGGGTGATCGTACCGCTGTCTGCCCCGTAGAGCCGGCGAGCCCACCGCAGTAAAGGCAGGAGAAACCTGGGTATTGCCGCGCAAAACCCACAATCAGCCGCAGCCGGCAATTTACAGAAAGCGATTACGCTTCTACCATGCGTACGACACCTCAGGTTTTCAGTCGATGCTCGGATTCGCGCTCTCACTGCTGAAACGTCACCGCCAGTCGTGGCTCACCTTGTTGTTGGTGGCGACCTTCGCGGGCGTGCAAGTGCTGCAGGTATCTGCCTTGCACGACCATGCCCGCGAAGCGGTGGACTGCGCCCTGTGCCATGCGCCCGCGCTGGGCGACGACAGCACCCTCGATCGTAGTTTCAACCTGCATGCCGTACAGGCCTCAACCCGCCCCGTGGTCGGGTCGCCTGCTGCCCCCACGGCCCCTGCCCCCAGCCCCTATCAGGGGCGCGCTCCACCCCTCGTGGTCTGACCTCACCGAACTGCCTCGCGGTTCGCTCGCTCCTTGCTTCCCCCGCCGGCCCTCGCCCGGCGGCACCTCCTGCGTTGTGAGACCTCCCATGAAAAACTGCAGCACCCATTACCTGACCCTCAGTCTGCTGGCGCTTGGCATTGAACAGGCCCTCGGCCAGACCGCCACCAACAACGAGATCTATGAACTCGTCACCACCGCACTGCATACCCGCAGTGCCGAAACCGCCCTGCCAGTGACCATCATGACCGGCGATGCGTTGCATCGGGCCGTCAGAGCGACGCTCGGCGACACCCTGGCCACGCAGCCCGGCATCAACTCTGCCTCTTTCGGGCCTGCCGTGGGGCAGGCCGTCATCCGTGGTCAGCAGGGGCGGCGAGTGATGAACCTGACCAACTCCATCCCCAACGCCGACGCGTCCGGGAACTCGGCCGACCATGCTCAAACCGTCGAACCCCTGTTGGCGACTTCTCTCGAGGTCCTGCGCGGACCCTCGACGCTGCTCTACGGCGGCGGCGCGATTGGCGGGGTGGTGAACGTCATCGATCGCCGGTTCAGCAGTACGCTGCCCGAAAAACCCGCGTTCGCCATCGAAACCCGCCACGACACGGCGCTGGATCTGCAGAGCACGGTCGCCATGCTGGATTTTTCCACCGGGTCCCTGGTGTGGCACCTCGACGGCGTGCGCCGTGAGTGGAACGACCAGGAAGTACCGGGACTGGCCATCGATCCCGCGTACCTGGAGGCGGAGGAGGAGGCTCACGATCACGACGAAGATGAGGACGAGCACCACGAGGAGGTTGAGAACACCCTGGGCTACATCGCCAATACCGGCGGCAAGACCACCAACCTCACCGGGGGAGTGAGCTGGATTCTCGACTCGGGACACGTTGGCTTCGCCTATTCGCTGCTCGACAACCAGTACGGTCTGCCCGCCGGGTCCCATGACCACGGCCACGAGGAGGATGGGCACGGCGCCGCCGGGCACGATGAGGACCACGGCGACGAGGGCTTCGTCTCCATCGATATGGAGCGGCAGCGATATGACGTAGATGCCGAGTGGCGCAGTCTCGCCCCTTGGCTGGAAAACCTCAGCTACAAGGCCAGCTACATTGACTACCAGCATGCCGAGCTTGAGGACGCCACGGTGGTGGGGACCCGCTTCGATAACCAGTCCTGGCAGCATCGCCTGCAGCTCACGCATGCGGAGTTCAACGGCTGGCATGGCGCCCTGGGCCTGCAGCACAGCAGCGAAGAGTTCGGTGCCGTGGGTGAAGAAAGCTTCATTCCGGTGTCCGACATCGACGCCACCGGTGTATTCGTGGTCGAGGACTTCCACGCCGGTGCGGTGACTTACGAGTTTGGTGCACGCATCAACCGCGACGAGTATGCACCGCGCAACAGCAGCGCGCCTGGTCGTTCATTCACCACCGGCAACCTGTCAGGCTCGGCACTGTGGCAGATCGACGAGCCGCTGACCGCAGGGCTCTCCGTGTCGCATGCGGAACGGGCACCGTCGGTGGAAGAGCTGTACTCGAACTACGGGCTCAAGGACGTCGACGACTGCGTGATCCACTTCGCCACCGGCGCCTGCGAAATCGGCCACGTGGAGCTCGACGAGGAACGCTCGCTCAATGTCGATCTGACGCTGGCCTGGAACTACGCCGCGTTCGACGCCACCGTGACCCTGTTCAACAATGACTTCAGTGACTACATCGCCCAGATCACGACCGGTGAAATGGCCGGCGATCTGCCGGTGCGAGAGTACCAGCAGGAAGATGCGGTATTTCGCGGGGTGGAAGTGGATGTGAACTGGCAGCTGAACGAGCGTGTGGGCATGCGGCTGTTTGGCGATGTGACCCGCGGTTCACTCGACGACAGCGGTGCGGTGCCGCGCATGCCCCCACGCCGCCTCGGCTTCGAGGTGTCGGTGGCCGAGGGTCCATGGAACGTACATGCCTCTGTCATGATGGCGGACCGTCAGGACCGCGCCGGCCAGAACGAATTGCCGACCGACAGCTGGACCCGGCTCGATCTCGGTGCAGACTACAAGGTCAACCTGCGCAGCGACGGCGAGCTACTGATCTTTGCCCGTGGGCGCAACCTGGGTGATGACACCATTCGCTTGTCGACGTCGTTCCTGCGCAGTTTTGCGCCGGAGATGGGTCGCTCACTGGAGACCGGGCTGCGCTACCGCTTCTGAGCGCAGGTGCTGCTGCAGGAACTTCACGACCTGTCGCTGATGCTCCGCTGTGAAGAAGGCGTCGCCACCGTGGGCGGCGCCGTGGACGACGTCGAGCGTGACCGGCAGACCCACGGACTTGTAGACGCCCCACATCTGCAGGGTCTGGTTGATCGGCATCTGCGGGTCGCGGTCGCCATGCAGCAAAAACAGCGGCGGATCGCCGGCATCCACGTGCAGCACGGGGCTTGCCAGCTTTGCCAGATCCGGCCGCTGTTCCGGCAGGTCGCCCAGCAGTAGTTTCAGGGCTGGTTCGCGCACGCCGACGCCGAAAGGGGTGGACTGCGCGAGGATGGTGGTGAGGTCGGTGGCCGCGAAATAGCTCACGATGGCCTGCACGGCAGAGGACTGCTCCAGGTTGCCGCCCACCTCACCCTCTAGCGCCGCAACGCCCGTAGTCACGCTGGCGAGCAGTGCGAGGTGTGCCCCTGAGGATTCTCCGGTGAGGGCAATCCGCGTGGCGTCATAGCCCTGCTCTGCCGCCTTGGCCCGCAGGTAGCGAATGGCCGCCTTGATGTCCTGCACGTTGGCCGGAAACGGTGCCTCCGTGCTCTGGCGGAAATCCACAGACGCGACAGCAAAACCCTCGGCCACCAGTCGGCGGGCAAACGCGGCGCCAGCCGTCCTGTCACCGGCTCGCCAGGCACCGCCATGCACGTAGACCACGAGCGGCGCGGCCTTGGCCTCGGGCAGATAGAGGTCGAGCGCCAGTGGCTTGCCCTCGACCGTGCCGTACACAAGGCCCGTGACTTCGGCGGCCTGCAGCGCGGTGCTGGCCATCAACAGCAGCCCCAGCAGTGACTTTCGAATGATGCAGCCAGCCATGTAGCCTCCCCTCGCGGTTGTTGGAATCCTGTGTGCTGCGCCGGCTGCCTTGCTCCGTCATGGCGCCCGGCGCGGACGCTGTGCAGCCAGCGCGGCATTGGCACGGTCGATCAGATAGGCGCGGACATCCTCGGCCGTGTCGGGCGTCAGCACGTTGGCGAAGGACACCATGCCGTTCTGGCTGCGGACGCCGTCGAGCACCACGGCGCGGAACAGGTCAGCACTCGCCAGCGAAGGTGACACGGCCAGCTCCGGAAACAAGCCGCGGCGCAGCAGTCCACCGGCGTTGCCGACATCGCTGTGGCAGATCCAGCAATTGTCGAGATACAGGTTCTCGCCCCGGGCGATCTGCTCCGGCGCTGCTACCGACGGCGGCGGTGCAAGGGGCGGCGGCGTGTAGCTGACTGGCTCCGGCAGGGCGCCGCTGGCACCGAGCCTGAACACCAGCAGTCGCGAGTAATCGGGGGCGTAGTACTGGCTGTTGGAACGGCCAGCGACGACCGCCACGTACTGAACACCGTCGACGGTGAAGGTGACCGGAGCCGCCACCACACCGGTTTGCGTATCGAGGGAGCGCCACAACTCGGCGCCGCTGGCCGCATCGTAGGCGGCAAGCCCGCGCTGCTGTCCCTTGAACACCAGTCCTCCCGCCGTGGCGAGCATGCCGGCGGCTGGGCCCTCGATCTTCCAGCCGGGTTGCCCGGTCACCGGATTCCACGCCACCAGGTACTGACCACTCGGCAGGTCGGCCGCGGCGTTGGGCCCGAGTTCAGCCGCTGCCGCCGCCGGGTCGACACCGAGGTTGCTGGTCAGCGGATCAGGATCGAAGTCGCGATCGTAGGCATACAGGAACGAGTTATCGGCTGCCGACAAGAAGACGTATCCCGTCTCGGGATCGAAGGCCATCGGATGCCAGTTGTGGGCCCCGGACGGCGCTGGCTGCTGGGCAAACGCCTTGCCGGTCTTATCGAAACGCGCTGCCGGATTTTCGATGGGCCGACCGGAGGCATCGATGCCAGTGGCCCAGTTGAGCGCTGCGTAGGGCGTTCCCGAGATGAACTGGCCGGTCGCCGCATCGAGCACATAGAAGAACCCGTTCTTGGGTGCCTGCATGACCACGCGGCGAGGACTGCCATCGATGGGCAGCGTTGCCACCATGAGGGGCTGCGTCGCCGTGTAGTCCCAGGTTTCGCCCGGTGTGGTCTGGTAATGCCAGACGTAGCGTCCATCGTCCGGATCGAGCGCAACGATGGAGGCCAGGAACAGGTTGTCACCGCCGCCGGGACTGCGAATATCCTGGTTCCAGGGCGAGCCATTGCCGGTGCCGACGTAAAGAAGATCGAGTCCGGCATCGTAGGCCATCGAATCCCAGACGGTGCCGCCACCACCGAGTTTCCACCACTCGCCATTCCAGGTCTTGGCGGCCATTTCCATGGAGGCGTTCTCGAAGCCGAGGGCAGGGTCGCCGGGCACCGTGAAAAAGCGCCAGGCCAGCGCCCCGGTCTCCGCATCAAACGCCGACACGTAACCCCGCACGCCATATTCGGCACCGCCGTTACCGATGATCACCTTGCCCTTGACCACGCGGGGCGCCCCCGTGATGGAGTACGAAACCTCCCGTGAAATGAGTGTGTCGGTTTCCCACAGCTTGGTACCACGCTCGGCGTCGAGAGCGATGAGGCGACCATCGATGGTGCCCACGTATACCTTGCCATTCCAGATGGCGGCACCGCGGTTGACGACGTCACAGCACGCCCGCACACCCCATTCGCGCGGCACCTCACTGTCGAAGACCCAGCGCGCTGCGCCGGTGGCCGCATCGTAGGCGCGTACGTTGCTCCAGGCGGTGGTGACATAGATCACGCCATCCACCACGAGCGGCGTGCTTTCCTGACCCCGGGGAATGTTGAAGTCCGCGTACCACGCCAGTCCGAGCCCCGCGACGTTGTCGCGGGTGATCTGCTGCAGCGGGCTGTAGTGCTGCTCGTCGTAGGTTCTGCCCGTGCTCATCCACTGGCCGGGTTCACTGTCGGCCGCCAGCAAACGTGCTTCGGTGACGTTGCCCTGTCGAGGCGTCGCGGCAACCCCAGAGGCGGCAGTGGCAACTGCTTCGTCTGTGACCACCGTCGGAGCCTCCCCGCCACAGGCCAGCAGCAGACTGCCAAGGACGACGCCAAGTAGTGTTTTTGCGGTGGCCATGCTTCTGCTCCGTGAGGGGCGGC
>CANGUU010000108.1 GCA_947457195.1 Gammaproteobacteria bacterium | reverse complement strand
CGGGACGAGTCGGCGCTCGATCTCTGGTTCGGACGCCATGTCACAGAAACCCGGGATGAGCAGCTCATCACGCCACCGCGACGTCGACCTGCCTGGCAACCCACGGGTCTCCTGCGCCTGCACAGCGCTGCGCGACTCGCTTGGCAGCAGAACGGCCGGCACTTGCACGTGTTCGTGAATGGCGACATGGAGCGCCTGCCCAACAGCGCCGGGTTGCGGCGCTGCCTGACGGCACTCAGCAGTGGTCAGGCGCTGCAGGCAGGTCAGCTTGGCGCGCGGCCCGCCGTGCTCGGCTGGTGCCAACGCCTGTGTGGGGCAGGAATCTTGCTATGGTGCCGGCGCTAAGCGCCGGTCACCATGACCGCTGCAGTACCGGCGCTAAGCGCCGGTCACCATGACCGCTGCAGTACCGGCGCTAAGCGCCGGTCACCATGACCGCTGCAGTACCGGCGCTGAGCGCCGAACACCACGACCGCTGCAGTACCGGCGCTGAGCGCCGGACACCACGACCGCCCAGCTGCCGCGGCAGGGGTTACTGGCGAATGCCTTCAATGGCCAGGATGAGTCGCAGTTCGTCGGCAAAATTGATGCCGTAGTCCTTCGGGTTGAGCTTGGCTTCTGCCTCAAACCCGACGCGGTAATCACCGAAGGGAGTCTCGCCTTCACCGGTTTTCACCGCTTCGAAGCTGATTTCACGGGTGGTTCCGTGCAGGGTGAAGTTGCCCATCACGTGCAGCTTGCCGGCGCCCATGTCCATGATGTGGGTGCTCACGAAGCCAGCGTCCGGGAACTTGGCCACATCAAGATAGTCCGCGGAGCTGAGGTGCGTGTCGCGTTCCTTGAGGTTGGTGTCAATGGAAGCCGGGGCGATCTTCACACTGATTTTGGCTGCACCTGGATTCTTGGCATCGTAGCTGAAGGTACCGGAAACATCGTTGAAGCGTCCCCACAACGCGCTGATTCCGATGTGCGATGCGCGAAACGTCACGGAGCTGTGCATGCCCCCGCCGCTGCCATCGATAACGTACTCAGCGCCCTGGGCCGCAGCGACGCCAGCACACAGACAAGCGGCGATCAGACTTTTGCGAAAAACCTTCATTTCGAGACTCCTGTTTTGGCTTGCGGGTAAGCTCCCGACGGCACGGCAACTTACCCTAAGCAGGCAGTGTTCTCAATCCAACCGGCTCTATAATGCGCGCATGCCTGATACTCTGCCCTCTCACCGCTTCTGCGTCGCTCCGATGATGGACTGGACCGACCGGCACTGCCGGTACTTCCTGCGTCTCCTGAGCCGCCATGCCCTGCTCTACACCGAAATGGTCACGACCGGCGCCCTGCTGCATGGGGACTGGCGTCGTCACTTGCTGCATGATCCTGCCGAACTACCCCTCGCCCTGCAGCTCGGCGGCAGCAATCCCGACGAACTGGCCCGCTGCGCGGTCATGGCAGAGGAGTCCGGCTTCAGCGAGGTGAACCTCAACGTAGGCTGCCCGAGCGACCGCGTGCAGAACAACCGTATCGGTGCCTGTCTCATGGCCGATGCCGCCCTCGTGGCAGACTGCGTGGCCAGCATGCGGGCCACCGTCAGATTGCCGGTGACGGTCAAGTGCAGAATCGGTATCGACGCCATGGACAGCGACGAGGCGTTCTTCGATTTCGTGGATACGGTGGCGTCCGCGGGGGGCTGCCGGACCTTCATCGTTCACGCCCGCATCGCGCTGCTGCAGGGGCTCAGCCCTAAGGAAAACCGGGAGATCCCGCCTCTCAACTACGGGCGCGTACACCGCTTGAAGCAGCAGCGGCCGGCACTGGAAATCGTCATCAATGGCGGTCTGGCAAACCTGACGCACTGCCGTCAGCAGCTGCAGTCGGTGGACGGAGTGATGCTGGGACGGGCGGCCTACCATAATCCCTGGCTGCTTTCCGCAGTGGACCAGCAGCTGCTTGACGCGTCACCCACCGTCGCTGCGCGGCAGCAGGTCGTGACCAGAATGCTGCCCTATGTGGAGGCCCAGTTACGTGACGGTGTGCCGCTGAATCACGTCACACGCCACATGCTGGGCCTCTTCCATGAACAGCCGGGGGGTAAGCGCTTCCGCCGTCATCTCAGCGAAAACGCTCACCGGGCCGGCGCCGGTCTGCAGGTGCTTCTGGATGCGGTGTCCCTCGTTGGCCAGCGGGACAGGACAGACGCCGCACCTGTGTCGGCTTGACCACTTTTGCTCAAGGAAACCACCGATGCTGCGATCCATCAAGGAATTCTTCGACGCCAATCTCAGAGCCGTCTCCGGGGACAGTACTGCGCGACATCAGCACAAACTCCAACTCGCCACCGCGGCGCTCCTCCTGGAAGTGAGCAGCGCCGACCACGAGCAGCACGACCGCGAGCAGGCCCTGCTACTCGCGCTCCTGCAAAGGCGATTCACGCTCGATGGCGAGGCACTGCAGTCCCTCGACGAGCTCGCGCGGCAGGAGGTACGGGGAGCGACATCGCTGTACCAGTTCACCGCGCTCGTCAACGAGGGGTTCGACCGGGACGACAAGCTTCAACTGCTCGAGCAGCTCTGGCAGGTTGCCTACGCCGATGGACGGATCGATCGCTACGAAGAACACCTGATCCGCAAGATTGCCGATCTGTTGTATCTGTCGCACGGTGACTTCATTCGCGCCAAGCTGGCTGCCAAGCCGGTCGACAGCGCTTAGCCCTGCTGCTTGAGTGCGGACACCAGATCCTGGAATTCCAGTCGGTTTTCTTCACTCATGGCCATCAGCGTGAGATGGGCATCGATGACCTTGTCCCTCACCGTCGCCTCGGACTCCATCTGCAGCGCAAGCTCGCTGTACTGGGCCTGCTGACGTGGCACGCTGGCAACGATCCGGCAGATCATCTCGAAACCCATGCCACGCAGAATCCGCGCAATATCGGTGCTGGGGCAGATGATGGTGGGCATGACGTTGAAGCGGTTCCGGAGCTGGATGGAAAGTTTGGCCAACATCCCGAGCGCCGTACTGTCGATGCTGCGGGTTTCGCTCATGTCGATGACCATCGCGTCGAGAATGCCCCGGGCGTAAAGGCTGTTGCAGTAGTTATCGAGCGTCGAACTCATGACGACGCGCACCTCGCCCACGAACTTCAGCATGGCCATGTGCTTGTGGTCGGCTGCCAGAATCTTGCCTGTATTCATATCGGTTGCGGGAAGAACGCTCACTCTTGCGGGGCACCCGGTGCCCTCGTCACGCTCATGATGGCTATGTCATCCGGTACCTGCATCGACTTGGGAGGTGCCAGAGCCGCCTTGATTTCCTCGAAGCGGCCTCGGCTCTGCTGCACCACGTCCACGAGACGCGCCTCCTTCGCGGCGTAGTCCCCCTGTTTCAGGGCCTCGAGGATGCCGTCGGAGAACAGCACCAGCGCGAAGTCGTCGCTCACCGGCAGGGTTTCGTCAAAGTAGTCAGCCTCCTCGAACAGACCGATCGGAAAGCTGCTGCGCGCCACGGGAATGGACTGCGCGGCGCCGTCCCTGTACAGGATGGGCAGCGGGTGATGACCGGCCACACTGTAGCGCAACTGCCGGGTCTTGTCGTTCAGCATGCCCATGAAAATGGTGACGTGTTTGTCGAGTCGCGTCTTCAGCAAGTCCCGGTTCAGCATGGCGAGGATGTGGGCGGGCGAGAACTCTCCCTCGAAGCGACCCCGTAGATGCTCTATGCGCATCTGGTCGATTCTGAAACGCAGCAGGACGGTGATGAAGGCCGACGAGGAGCCGTGTCCCGACACGTCGGCGATGTAAAACAGGGTTTCATGACGGCCAGCGGGCTTGTAGTCGACCGTATCTCCGCTGAGGTACAGCGAAGGTACGACCTTGTGGTTGAAATGGAAGCCTCCGATGTCCTTGGGGGGGATCGGCATCATGTTGATCTGTACATGCCGCCCCGCCTGCTGATCCTGCTGGAAGATCTGGATGCGCTGCTGTAGCTCCGCATTGCTTTGCTCCAGCTTGCGCCGGATCCGCATGTTTTCGCCGACCAGCCGTGCCTTGCGGATACTCGTCCCTATCGAATGCTCAAGGATGTCCGGGCTGTCCAGCGGCAGCAAGAGGTAGTCGCTGACGCCGAGTCGCAGGGCGCGCAGCAGATCCTCGGGATTGCCGCGCTTGGCGAGCACGATGATGGGCAGCTCCGGCGCCAGCTGCAGCAATTGCTCGATGGCGGCGAATTTACCGGCATCCGGCAGATCCACGTTGACGATCACAAGATCGGGACAGGCCGAGTGGAAACGTTCGAGGCCCGCAGCCGGGTCAGCCGCCAGCACGACCCGACGCTGGTTGCTGGTCAGAATGGGCATCAGGCTGTCGAGCACACTCTGGTCATCATCGATGACGAGGATGCCGAGATCACTCGACTGTGGGCTGACGGGGAGCATGTGATAACGGAGTGGCGGGAAAGGACTGAGGGAAATACGGGGAATGATTCACGGCAGAAACGTTACTTCAGACAGTCAGTTGCTGCAACAAGTAAACCCTGTGTCTCAAAATGCGGGAGGCCTATTTACCGACTTTTTCCTGCCAGAATCGCTGAAGGCGCTGCTCGGACACACTGACCCGTGTACCCAGTTGCTGGGCAAACAGCGAAACCCGCAGCTCTTCCAGCAGCCAGCGGTACTCCAGCAGCGCCGCGTCCTCGATCTCCTGCCGGCGGCACTGGGCAGCACGCTGTTCGACCTGCCGCCAGAGTCGGTCGAGCAACGCGGTATGTTCGCGATCGCGGGTGGTCTGCAGCGGGAACTTGTCCATCCGCAGGAGGATGGCCTGCAGGAAGCGCGGCAGCTCCTGCAGCTGCGTCCACGGTGTCTGCAGCAGGAAATCATCGGGCAGCAGATGCTCCAGCTGTCGACCGACATCCTCTCGCAGCGCTGCGCCCTCGAGACCGGCAAAGGGGGCCTGCTCGAGTCGCCGTCTGATCTCCAGCCGACTGCCGAGAATGCGTTGCAGCAGGCTTTCCAGCCGCAGCGCGATGGCAGTGACCTCCCCCTGCCGCTCGGCGAGCCGGAGACGGAAGTCCTGCTGGGTGCGAGGCGCCGCTTCCGCGAGTCGCAGGGCCTCGCGGAAGCTGCTCAGTATCAGCTGATCGAGCAGTTTCTCGCGATCACCGAACCCTTGCAGGGCGCGTAGCTGCCGGGGATCCTTCAGTACCTGCTGCTGGAGAAGCTGCTTTTGCAGGAAGCGTACCTGCTTCTTGCTCTGCAACATCGCGAGTCGCGCGCTGCCGGCCACCAACGCCGCCGCTGCCTTGGCGGCCGTATCGCTGAGGCAGAGGTCCACGCTGTCGCCGCGATCGACCAGCGTGGGATAGCCGGTGACGACCATACCCCCGCTGCTGGCCTGATACTGCTCCGGCAGCCTGTCGAAGTCCCAATCCTGCAGACCCTTGCGGTCAAACTGGCCCGCTGCCGCTGTAGAGATGCTCTGCTGCACCAGTGTGCCAAGTTGCGCACGCAGCGCAGCAAGATCCCGGCCCTGGCCGAGCAAGACCCCCTTGTCATCCACGACTTTGATCAGCAGTTGCAGGTGCTCCGGCAAGCTCACTCCCTCCCAGCTGTCGGCGCTGAGCGGCTGACCGCTGTAGCGGAGCAACTGATAGGCAAGCGCCTGGCGCAGCGAACCCTGCTCCGGCCGGAGCTCCGGGAGAAGGCGATCGACGACATCCGGTACCGGAACGAAGGTCTTGCGCAGCGCCTTGGGCAGCGCACGAATGAGGGCGATGCACTTGTCACGCAGCAGACCCGGCACCAGCCAGTCGAGTTCTTCGGCGCGCAGCTGCCTGAGCGCGGAGACAGGAACCGTTATCGCCGCGCCATCATCGGCCGCGCCAGGCGCAAAAGCATAGGTCAGGGGCACGGCCAGACTCGCCGTGCGCGCCTGTTCGGGAAATTGCGCCAGCTCCTCGGCCGCCAGTGTGGTGGTCTGCAGTTCGGCCTCGGTCAGCAACAATCCGGT
>CANGUU010000107.1 GCA_947457195.1 Gammaproteobacteria bacterium | reverse complement strand
TGGTTCTGGATCAGCAGCTGATGCTCCAGCACCATCAACGCCACGATGTCGCTGGTGGGCGTCGGATAGGGGCTGGTGTCGAACAGGCCCTGCCCGGCCAGGGTCGGCAGGTTGCCGCGCCGCAGCTCGTCGAGCCGGGTGAGATCGTCAGGCCCCTGTACGCGCAGGTTGCCGAGGTGATGCTGGCGGCCGTGCAGACCGCTGACGTACCAGCCACCCCAGCGCTCGGCAAAGGGTGTCTTGTCGGTAGTATTGCCGTTGCCGCTGAGGTCGAGCAGGTTGCTGTCATTGCTGCCGTAGACCGCCGAGCGCGCCAGTATCTGAGGTATGCCGCCGCCCGTGGCCCCCGTACTGTCGTGGCATACCAGGCAGCGCTGCGATTCCGGAATCACCTTGGCCTGCCGCTCGGCGTTGTTGAATGTGTAGAACACCGCACCGAGTCGCGTATCCATCGTGGTGATCTCGATGATGCGGCTGTTTTGCACGAAGCCGATGTAGGTATCGTCGTTGAAGTAGATCGCCCGGGGCCGCCGGCTGTCGATGAGGGGGTACTGCAGGCTGGTCTTGGAAAACACCAGTACCTGGGAAGCGGTGTCGATTTCCAGCGCTGCCAGCAGCGAATCGAGATAGCCCCGCGCACCATTGAAGACGAGTTCCACATCGCCGCGCTGCAGGCGCTCTGCCAGTCGCGCCACCCGATTGTTCATGGCGGGCTCGCCGTAACCGATCAGGTCATACTCGCTGACCGCAGCAACCTGGGCTCTGGCGGTTGGTCCGCCGGCAAGCGCCAGGCTGAACAGGAGGGCAGGCAGCACGGCAAGGACTTTCATGGTAACTCCGATGAGGAAAGCGGGCGGCCTGTGCCTGCACGCCAAGTCAGCAATAACGGGCCCGGCATGGCCCGGCAAGCGGCGCGACCGCCCCGGCTGATGTAGATCAAGCAGGGTATTCCGTCTCCCTCCTTGCTGCACGTAGCGCCAAGGAGCCTGTCTCCCGCGCCGTCATTCAACCCCATGGATTTGCAGGGTTTACTTCCTGCTGGCTTCCCGGTGAAAGCGTTTGCCGCCCAGCAGTACGGCGCTTATGCTCTGCGCCGCACGCCAGCGTGGGGTAGCCCCACCTGGTTCAGACTACACCGTTTTGCATTCGCACCCGGAGGGGACCATGTTCGTTCGTTCGCTTTGCCAAACGTCCGTGCTGCTGGCCACACTGGCACTGCAGGCCTGCAGCAACGACACGCCACCGACCGAAGGCGCGGCGGCTCCCGCCGCAGGCGCTGATGCTGCGGCCCCGGCGGCCCGTGCTCCCGGCGCGGCGGTGACCGCCGAGCGCCTGACCAACGCCGAAAGTGAGCCCGGCGAGTGGATGTCGCACGGTCGTACCTACTCCGAGCAGCGCTTCAGCCCGCTGGACCAGATCACAGCCGCCAACGTCAACCAGTTGGGGCTGGCCTGGTACGCCGATCTCGACACCCGTCGCGGTCAGGAAGCCACACCGCTCATGGTTGACGGCGTGATCTACGTGTCGACGGCGTGGAGCAAGGTCAAGGCCTTCAGTGCCCGCAGTGGCGAACCGCTGTGGTCCTACGATCCGGAAGTCGACGGCCAGTGGGCCGTCAACGCCTGCTGTGACGTGGTGAACCGGGGCGTGGCCGTGTGGGAAGGCAAGGTGTTCGTCGGCACCATCGACGGCCGCCTTATCGCGCTCGACGCCAACAGCGGACAGGAGCTCTGGGACGTCAACACCATCGACAAGACCAAGCCTTACACCATCACCGGCGCGCCGCGGGTCATCAAGGGCAAGGTGCTGATCGGTAACGGCGGCGCCGAGATGGGCGTGCGCGGCTACGTGTCTGCCTACGATGCCAATACCGGCGAGCTGTCATGGCGCTTCTATACCGTGCCCGGCAATCCGGCCGATGGTTTCGAAAACCCGATTCTCGAGAAGGCCGCCGAAACCTGGAGTGGTGAGTGGTGGAAGATCGGCGGCGGCGGTACGGTGTGGGACAGCATGTCCTATGACCCGGGCCTCGACCTGCTCTACATCGGGGTCGGCAATGGCTCGCCGTGGAACCACACCTTCCGCAGCGAGGGCAAGGGAGACAATCTGTTCCTGTCGTCGATCGTCGCGCTCGACCCGGACGACGGTTCCTACGTCTGGCACTACCAGAGCACGCCGGGTGAAACCTGGGATCACACCGCGACCCAGCAGATCATCGTCGCCGATCTCGACATCGACGGCATGACCCGGCATGTGGTGATGCAGGCACCGAAGAACGGCTTCTTCTACGTGCTCGATGCAGCCACCGGGGAGCTGATCTCGGCCAAGAACTTCACCGACGTCGCGTGGGCCACCCATATCGATCTGGAAACCGGTCGGCCGGTGGAGAACCCGGCGGCGCGCTACGACCGCACCGGGCAGCCCTTCCTGTCGACCCACAATCCGAACGGCGCGCACACCTGGCATTCGATGTCGTTCAGTCCACTCACCAAACTCGTCTACCTGCCCATCCATGGCACACCGTTCATCTATGGCGGTGCCAAGGAGTACAGCACGACGGCCATGGCCACCAATCTGGGCACCGACTTCAGCGGCAATGCCGCCCTGGATCCGCAGGAGGTGCTCGCCAAGACCTACGGGCGGCTGATTGCCTGGGATCCGGTCAAGCAGGAAGAAGTCTGGCGCGTCGAGCGCGCGGGTCCGGCCAATGGCGGCGCCCTTGCGACGGCTGGCGGGCTCGTGTTCCAGGGCACCGGCTCCGGTCAGTTCACCGCGCTCGATGCCACCACGGGGGCCGAGCTGTGGTCCAGCCACGCCCAGACCGGCATCATTGCGGCGCCGATGAGCTACATGCTCGACGGCGAGCAGTACGTGGCCATCATGGCAGGCACCGGCGGTTCCTGGGCCATGATCGGCGGCGACAGCAACATGAAAGGGATGGCGCTGCCCAACGAATCCCGCCTGCTGGTGTACAAACGTGGCGGCACGCTGCAACTGCCGGCACCGACCAGTCTGGTACGGCCGCCCATGACACCGCCGCCGCACACGGCGGCCGACGGCACGATCGCCGTGGGCGCGCCTCTGTTTGAAACCTACTGTGGCTCCTGCCACGGCGCAGGCGTGGTGGGAGTGGGTCTGTTGCCTGACCTGCGGCGTTCACCTTACCTGCACGATGCAGAGGCCTTCTCGCAGGTCGTCATTGGCGGGGCCCTGGCGCCGAACGGCATGGCATCCTTTGCCAGTGTAATGAATCAGGAGCAGGCCCAAGCCGTGCGCGCCTACATCATCATGCGCGCCAATCAGGATGCGCCTGCTGCCCAGCAGTAACCGCGTCTGATCAGGGGCGCCCCGGGGTGTTGTAGCGCGCCGGGGTGACCCTCGCGCCGTCCGCGGCACGCAGCGCGCTGCAGACTCCGCCTCGCTGCGGCGTCTGCTACTTGACCCGCCGCACCTGCACGAAACCCTTCAAGTCATCGGCCGTCAGGCGCCAGGACGAGCCGAACAAGCCCGGGTAGATGCGCACGTCCATGCCCTTGCCGAGCGCGTAGCGCTTGCTCTCCACCTGGTACCACTGCTGGCCGCTCTCCAGCGTGATCAGCCATTTGCCCGGTTCCCGCTCCCGCAGATCGACGATGCGATCCCGGTAGCTGTTCTCCTCGGCACTTTCCGTGGCCTGCCGGCGGGCTTCTACCGCGGGCGGGTCAAACGGCGCCCCTGGGCGGCTGCCCTCGGCCGCTGTCGGCGCGGGCGCCGGGGGGGCGGCAGGAGGGGCGGCGGGTTCGGCCGGACGGGGTGGGCTGGCCGGAATGCGCGACTGGGTTGTGGCTGCCCCGGGTGCTCTTGGGCTTTGCGCCGGCGCGCCAGCGGCAGCGCCGCCCGGTCGCAGCCCTGCCGCCGCTGTGGCCCGATCGAAGCAAGCATAGCGCTCGGTGGCATCGGCAAGCTGAGAACACTGCTTGATCGCGTCGAGAACGGACTGGTCCTGCGCCTGCGCCAGGGCTCTGGTCGCCGCGCAGGACAGCGCAAAAAGGGCCAGCAGGGTCGGGCCGGTCAGCAGACGGCGGCAAGCGGGTTGGGCACTGCGGTGCATGGGCTTGACTCTCGTGGCGGAAACGGCCCACAGGATAAACCATGCCTGTTGCCAGCGCCCACAGCGACACTCGGCGTCTTCACCGTAAATTGTCATAATGTTTCCATTAACTTGACTCGTTTGGAACCGTCCGTTAGCCTGCCTCGCGCAGCTTGCCGACGAATCTTTGGCAGTTGTGTCGCAAGTCTTCACATCATTACCAATAAAGGGGATACCCATGTCCACAAATCCATATACGCGGAAGCTTTCGCTTCTGGCGCTGGCGGTTTCCGGTGCAGTTGGGGCGATGGCCCTGGTCGGCGTCATGCCGGCCGCCTACGCTGCTGCTGCCGAAGAGGATGAGCTCGAAGAAGTGGTGGTCACCGGTTCACGCATCGTGCGCAAGGACTTTGAGTCGAACAGCCCGATCGTAACCGTGGAAGCAGCCGATTTCGAAACCCAGACCGGCCTCAACGTCGAGTCCTACCTGAACCAGTTGCCGGAGTACAACCCGGCCGCCTCACCGACCACCACCCAGGGCGACGTCCAGATCACCCCCGTCAACTCGGTGGGCATCGCGTCCATCTCGCTCCGTGGCTTCGGGGCCAACCGTAGCCTGGTACTGGTCAACGGCAAGCGTCCGGTGCCGATCAACCCGCTGATGGTCACAGACGTCAACGGCATTCCCTCCGCCCTGTTGCAGCGCGTGGAAACCATCACGGGCGGTGCCTCCGCCGTGTACGGTGCCGACGCCGTGGCCGGTGTGACCAACTTCATCCTCCGCAACAACTTTGAAGGTTTTGAATTCGACACGCAGTACGGCGTGACCGATGACGGCGGGGCCGACGAAGCGCGAATCTCGATGATCTTCGGCGCCAACCTGGCCGACGGTCGCGGCAACGTGACCATGGGCGTCGAACGTTACAATCGCGATGCGCTGCGTCAGATCGACAACGACTTCAACCGCGAATTCCAGCTGAATCCCTACACCGGCGGTACCTTCGGTCTGCAGGGCATCAACGGCTATCAGTGCAACCTGAACTGCCCGCCCAACTCCACCATCGACGGCATGTTCTCCGCCCGCCCGGCCGGCACGAACGTGTTTTCGCCGCTGCAGGTGAACGCCAACAACCGTGCGTACAACTTCAACTCCGATGGCACCATCTGGGTGGCCGGTAGCGCCGGCGGTCTGTCGCGCTACAAGGGCCCGCGCAACGATGGCGAGTACCTGCCGCAGATCACCCTGGACGGCTCAATCCCGCCCGGCGACAAGACGTTGGACAACATCAAGTGGTACAGCCAGGACGCCTTCACCAGCGCCCCGCAGGAACGTTACTCGTTCTTCACCAACGCCAACTTCGACATCAATGACCAGGTCAACGTCTACGCCCGCGGCACCTTCGCCGAGAGCAAGACCAAGACCGTGCTGTTCGGCACCAGCGTCATCACCGGCTGGGAAACCACCATCCCGTATAACCCGACCACCGACAGCCCGGTGGACCCGAACCTGAACTACACGGATCCGGCCGTTGTGCGCGCCGTGGTGGCCAACCCCGGCGCCTTCCGCAACCCCAGCTTCATCCCCACCGGGTCGCCGACGGCCCAGTTCCCGGTCCCGGCCGAACTCGCCGTGCTGCTGAACGCCCGTCCCAACAAAGCGGGTCCCTGGCAGCCACAGTGGCAGCCCGACAACAGCCTGCCGCCGCGCAACACCTACAACACCAACGGTGTCTGGCAGGTGGAGATCGGCGCCAACATCGACCTGCCGTTCCGCGACTGGACCGCCGAGCTGTACGCCTCGCACGGCGAATCGGCCACCGCCAACATCGCCACCGGCAACCTGTCGCTGGCCCGTACCCGCTTGCTCACCAACCAGCGCGACTACGGTCGCGGTGCCAAGGGCACCGGTAACTTGAGCTACACGGTGGGTGGCCAGACCCTCCCGGCCCCGCGTCCTGCCTTCGGTGCCGGTGACTACACCTGTACCTCCGGCTTCTACGACACCTTCTTC
>CANGUU010000106.1 GCA_947457195.1 Gammaproteobacteria bacterium | reverse complement strand
TGTTCGATCGCCTGGCCAACTGTGAATATCCGGGTGTGCCGCGCTGGCTGTGGGAGCCCTACGTGAAGGAGTTCGTCAACCTGCCCGAGCAGTCGTGGATGCTGAACGACTTCATGAACGAGGGGCGTCGCGTCTACATCGGCAAGGAGCATGTCAATTTCGAAGCCAAGCATTCCTCCACCGGCGATTCGATCGGCTTCTGGAACGGCGACGAGCTCGTCATCTGGACCACGTGGGTGAACCCGGCGGACTACACGCGCGGCATGCCGCTGACCTCCAACCAGTTCGAAATGGTGGAGCGCTGGAAGCAGGTCGAAAATGCCGAAGGTCGCCGGCAGTTGATCACGCAGGTGACGTTCTACGATCCGATTGGCCTCGTGGCACCGCAGTCGGCCGTCTACGTGCACAACCATGCCCCCGAGCTGGAAGACGCCGGTGTGCGCGTCCGTAACTGGGAATGCACGACCAGCACCAACACCTACAAGGACGCCGAGGGCAGGACGCAGTCGCGGCTGCCGGGCGAGCCTGGCTACAAGGACCCGCGTGGCGCCACCGAGTTCGCCGACCTGCCGGGACAGTCGCTGGATCCCATCCTGGAAGCCCAGGCGGCACAGTGACGCTTGCCGATCATCACAACAAGAACCACACCAAGGAGTTGGCCATGAACAAGAAGATATTGGCGACTGTCGTGACGGCTGCCGTGGGCCTCGGCTGGATGACGGCCGCCAGCGCCCACCATTCGTTCACGATGTTCGACAAGACCAGAACGCAGCTGATCGAGGGCACCGTCGCCGAGTGGCAGTACAACAGCCCGCATATCTGGCTCTACATCGACGCCCCCGATGCCAAGGGCGATCCGGTGCGCTGGGGCGTGGAAGGGGGTGCCCCGCTGATGGTGATCCGCCAGGGTGTGAGAGGAGACTCCTTTCGCCTGGGTGAGCACGTCCGGATCGTGATGACACCGATGCGCGACGGTCGGCCTGCTGGCGCTGTGTGCTTCGTGCTGAAGGACGATGGCCAGACACTCATGCCCAACGACGGCTCCTGTGCACCGGCGGGCGTGCTCAAGCGCTGGCAGGACAACGGGTGGCTCGCCAGCGGCAAGCACCTCGACGAACATCCCTACGAGTAAGGCGCGCGCACTGCCCCGTAGCGCCGGAAATCGCCGGCGATAACTGCAGGCAGAAAAAAGCCCCGTCGGCTTGCGCTGACGGGGCTTTGTGCTGTGCAGCGGGCTGTGCGCTACTTCTTGGCAGCCGCTTTCTTTTCTTTCTCGCGGATGATGACGGCTTCGGCCACGTTGTTCGGGCACTGGTTGTAGTGCGAGAACTCCATGGAGAACTGCCCGCGCCCGGAGGTCATGGTGCGCAGCGTGCTGATGTAGCCGAACATGTCGGCCAGCGGCACGTTGGCCTTCACACGCACACCGGTGGTGGTCTTTTCCTGGTCGAGGATCATGCCGCGACGGCGGTTCAGGTCGCCGATCACGTCACCGACGTTGTCGTTGGGGCTGTACACGTCGACTTTCATGATGGGCTCGAGCAGCTGCGGGCCACACTTGGGCATGGTCTGGCGGAAGGCGGCCTTGGCTGCGATCTCGAAGGCAATCGCCGACGAGTCCACGGCGTGGTAGCCGCCGTCGATCAGTTCGATTTCCACATCGAGCACCGGGAAGCCAGCCAGCGGACCGGTGCCCATCATCGACTTGAAGCCCTTGTCGATGGCCGGGAAGAATTCCTTCGGTACCGAGCCCCCCACCACGGAGGTGATGAAGGTGTAGCCTGAGTTGGTTTCACCGGGGCGGATCTTGTAGTCGATCTTGCCGTACTGACCGGAACCGCCGGACTGCTTCTTGTGGGTGTAGCTGTCTTCCACTTCCTTGGTGATGGTTTCGCGGTAGGCCACCTGCGGCTGACCGACGATCAGCTCCACACCGTAGGTACGCTTGAGGATGTCCACCTTGATATCGAGGTGCAGTTCACCCATGCCCTTGAGGATGACTTCGCCGCTTTCCTGGTCGGTTTCCACACGGAAGGTCGGGTCCTCGGCCACCAGCTTGCCGATGGCAATGCCCATCTTTTCGTTGGCCCCTTTGTCTTTAGGCTGCACGGCGATGGAGATCACCGGCTCGGGGAACACCATGGCCTCGAGGGCGCACTCGTTCTTCGGGTCGCACAGCGTATGGCCGGTCTGCACGTTCTTCATGCCGACGATGGCGATGATGTCACCGGCTTCGGCGTGGGTCAGTTCAAAGCGCTCGGCAGCCTGCATCTCCACCATGCGGCCGATGCGCTCTTCCTTGCCCGTGAACGAGTTGAGGATGGTGTCGCCCTTGTTGAGCTGGCCTGAGTAGATGCGCACGAAGGTCAGTGCCCCGAAGCGGTCGTCCATGATCTTGAACGCCAGCGCACGGAAGGGCTCGTTGGGGGACACGATGGCGAACTGCCCGTTCGGGTTGCCTTCCGGGTCGGTGAGCGGCTGCGGATTGACCTCGTGGGGTGCCGGCAGGTAGTCGACGACAGCATCGAGCACGAGCTGAATGCCCTTGTTCTTGAAGGCAGAACCACAGTAGGTGGGGAAGAACGTCATGTCGCGCGTGCCCTTGCGGATGCAGCGCTTGATGTCCTCCACCGAAATCTCTTCGCCTTCCAGGTAGCGGGTCATGACGTCGTCGTCCACTTCCACGGCGGTTTCCACCAGCTTGGCGCGGTACTCCTCCATCTGGTCCACCAGATCGGCGGGCACGTCGGTGACCTTGTAGTTTTCCGGCTGGCCGGATTCGTCCCAGACGTAGGCCTTGCGGTTCAGCACGTCCACCACGCCGACGAAGGTGTCTTCGAAGCCGATCGGCAGCGTCATCACCAGCGGGTTGGCGCCCAGCACTTTGCGGATCTGCGCCACCACCTTGAAGAAGTCGGCGCCGATGCGGTCGAGCTTGTTGACGAAGATGAGGCGCGAGACTTTCGAGTCGTTGGCATAGCGCCAGTTGGTTTCCGACTGTGGCTCCACACCGCCCGAGCCGCAGAACACGCCTATGCCGCCGTCGAGTACCTTCAGCGAGCGGTACACCTCGACGGTGAAGTCGACGTGGCCCGGAGTGTCGATGACGTTGAAGCGGCAGCCTTTCCAGAAGCAGCTGACGGCAGCGGACTGGATAGTGATGCCGCGCTCGGCCTCCTGCACCATGAAGTCGGTGGTCGATTCACCCTCGTGCACTTCGCCGATCTTGTGGATCTTGCCGGTGAGTTTGAGGATGCGCTCGGTGGTCGTGGTCTTGCCGGCGTCCACGTGCGCGAAAATGCCTATGTTCCTGTAGAGGGATAAATCGTTCATGACGCCTTCTTCGATGGTGTGTTGGGTGATGTGTTGGGTGTGCTGGGTATCACTGCCCGCGAATCTGCGAGGTCGTTTGCAAGAACCGTGTTAAGACCTTGAGCAGTATGGGAAAACGGCGGCGCAGAATACACGAAAGCCCCGGCGAGGTACAGGAACGCTGAGGTCTTGGCGGCGCTTGCCACCGGCGGGTGGCCGTGGCGGCGCGCGCTGCGTCTTACAGTCGGGTGACCGCCACGCGCACGTCGAGCTCGTGCTCGCCGCCGCCGAGCACCACACCCCGCAGCGGTGTCACGTCACCGTAGTCGCGGCCCCAGCCGATGGTGATGAACTCCGTGTTGGCGAGCTTGCCATTGGTGGGGTCGAAGCCGACCCACCCCAGCCCCGGATACCAGCTCTCGACCCAGGCGTGCGAGGCATCGCTGCCGATCAGCTTCTCCTTGCCGGGCGGGGGCTCGTTGAGGATGTAGCCGCTGACGTAGCGCGCCGGCAGCTTGGCACTGCGCAGGCAGCTCAGCATGACATGGGCGAAGTCCTGGCAGACGCCGCGCTTGCTGGCAAATACCTCGGCGAGAGGCGTATCCACGTCGGTCGCTTCCGGGTCGTACTCGAATTCCTGCCGGATGTGCTGCGTCAGGTCCAGCAGCGCCTCCAGCCAGGGCCGGCCCGTCTGCAGGAAGCGCGCGGCATAGGCCTGGCCGGCCGGCAGCAGAGGGGTCAGTGGGGAGGGTAGCCGCATGTCGGCCACCTCGAGTGCCTCGGTCTGGTAGATCGACGGCAGCAGCGCGCGTTCCCAGCTGCGCTGGCCGAACTCGCGGGCCGGGGCGAATTCCGCCACGCGCACCAGCGTGGTGGCGGTCACCTGCAGGCTGTCGTGCGGAGCCTGGATGAGCACGCTGTGGCAGTGGTTGCCGTAGTAGTCGCGGCACTTGGTGCTTTCGGCCGGCCGCGGCGTGAACTCCAGTGCATGCCAGAGCACTTCCTGCTGCGCCGTATGGCGGGGGGTCAGGTGCGTAAAGTGCTGCCCGTTCAATACCTGGTAGGCATAGTTGTAGGTGGTGCGGTGCACGACCTGGTACTGGATGCGGCTCATGGTGCATCACTCAGGTTGCGATCGCTCTGCACCGTGGCGCGCGGGTGGGCGAAGAACCGGGACGTCAGATGGGCGTTGAGGGCGAGGCAGGCCACGGAAAACTGCTGCAGCGCCTCGAGCAGGCGCGGGCTTTCTGGCTGGTATTCGCGATCGGCATCGAGGTCGCGCACCAGTGCGATGACCGGCTCGAGCAATTCGCGGCCGCAGGGACCATGGCGCTCCTCCAGCTTGCGCAGGTAGTCGCTGATGCCAACGGCCTGGAACAGCAGGGAGCGTGGGTTGCTCTCGTCGCGGATGAGCAGGTCCACCACCGGCAGCCATTCCGGCTGCGCCATGTAGCGCGAGCGGTAAGTAATCAGCGAGTCGCACAGCTCCAGCAGCCAGGTCAGCCCGTAGTGGCGCCCCTCCAGACAGGCATGCTGGATGGCACGGGTGAGGAAACTGAGCCTCTCCAGGCGGCGCCCGATCGACAGAAAGCGGAAACCGATGGAGCGGGTCATGCTGTCGAGCGCGTAGCCCGACAGCGTGGTGGTGGCGACGATCGCGGTGTCGAGCCAGGCCAGTCCCTCCGACAGGGTCACCGTCTCATTGAGTGCCGGGTTGCGCATCAGCTGGGTGATGGTCCGCCAGTGGTCGAGCGAGAGCCGGTTGCGCAGCTGGAAGGCGAGCTGGCTCAGCCGGCGCAGGTTGGCGGCCAGTCCGAAGCCCTCGCTTTCCAGCGTACAGGCATCCAGCAGGCGCCGATCGAGCGGTCGCTCGTCCTCGGCAACAACATAACTGCCGGCGAGCGTGAATACCGGACTGCTGAAGCCGTCCTCAGATTCCTGCAGTACGGCGTTGAGCGCCACGCGCAGCAGGCGCGCCACGTGCTCGCAGCGTTCGCTGGTGCGCCCGAACCAGTATTGGTTCTCGGCCCCGCGCGAGGTGAGCATGGCCTTGGAATCGACCAGGTCCGCCGAGGTCAGTGTGCTGCGCAGCAGCGAAAACTGGGTGTCCTCCGGGCCCTCCGGCAGCACCCAGGTGTCCTTGGAGCTGCCGCCACGCTGCATGGCCACGATGCGAGCATCGGCCTCGCTCGACACGCGGGTGAGCCCGCCCGGCATTACCGTGAACTGGTGGTTGCTGTTGAGGCAGGCATGCAGGCGCAGCGCCACGCCACGGGATGCCAGCGGCTGCTCGGCGTGCATGTCGAGGATGGGCGTCTGTGAGACCTGCACCAGTTCCTGCGCCAGATACAGTTCGGGCTGCGCGCTGATGCTGCGCTTGAGCACCAGCAGCTGCTCCGGTGTCAGCTGGTCTCCAAGCTGGGCATCGCGGCCCCAGCCTCGGTTGGCCACCTTGAAGGCCAACTGGTCGGCGCGGGCCAGTGCAGCCTCCATGGCCGCGGGTTCACCACACCACCAGGTCGCAATGGACGGCAGCAGCAGGGCCTCGCCTAACAGGCTCTCGCAGAGGCGCGGCAGGTAGCCGTACAGCGCACCGCCCTCCAGCACGCCGGTACCGGGGGCGTTGGCCATCAGCACCGTGCCACGCCGTACGCAGTCCATCAGGCCGGCACAGCCGAGCGTGGAATCGGCGCGCAGTTCCAGCGGATCGCAGAAGGTATCGTCCTGGCGACGGATGATGGCGTGGATGCGGCGCGGCCCCTCGATGGTCTTCAGCCACACCTTGCCGCCCAGCACGGTGAGGTCGCCGCCTTCCACCAGGGGGAAGCCGAGGTAGCGCGCCAGCAGGGCATGCTCGA
>CANGUU010000105.1 GCA_947457195.1 Gammaproteobacteria bacterium | reverse complement strand
TAGGCCTGGTGGTGTGAGCGACCGACACGCCCACGCAGCTGATGCAGCTGAGCCAGACCCAACTGATCGGCGCGATCGATGAGGATGGTATTGGCACTCGGTATGTCGATACCGGTTTCAATGATGGTTGAGCAGACCAGGACGTTGTGGCGTTTGTGGTAGAAGTCGGCCATGACACGTTCCAGCTCGCTTTCCCGTAGCTGGCCGTGGCCAATACAGACCCGTGCTTCCGGAACCAGCTTGCGTAGCTCCTCGGCAGTTTTTTCGATGGTCTTCACCTCGTTGTGGAGATAGAACACCTGACCGCCGCGCAGCAGTTCGCGGTGGATCGCCTCACGGACCAAGGCCGGTGTTGCCTGGCGTACGAAGGTCTTCACCGACAGTCTTCTTGCCGGGGGTGTGGCGATGATCGAAAGATCGCGCATGTCGGAAATGGCCATGTTTAGCGTGCGCGGAATCGGAGTCGCAGTGAGTGTCAGTACATCGGTGCTTGCCCGCAATTTGAGCAGCCGGTCCTTCTGGCGCACTCCGAAGCGGTGCTCTTCGTCAATGATGAGAAGGCCAAGGCTTTTGTAGCGGATGTCTTCCTGCAGGAGTTTGTGCGTCCCAATGACGATATCAACCGTGCCGGCTTCCAGGGCCGCCAGCGTCGAGTCTTGCTGCTTGCCTCCCACAAAGCGTGACAGCAGGGCAATATTGACAGGCCAGTCGGCAAAGCGGTCACGGAAAGTCTCGAAATGCTGCTGGGCCAGCAGCGTGGTGGGAACAAGCACGGCCACCTGTTTGTGGTTGCTCACGGCCACGAAAGCGGCCCGCAGGGCCACTTCGGTCTTGCCGAAGCCCACGTCGCCGCAGACCAGTCTGTCCATGGGGCGTGGATTCTGCATGTCGCGAAGCACTGCCTCGATGGTTTCACGCTGGTCTTCGGTTTCCTCGAAGGGAAAGGCTGAGGAGAACAGTGCATAGTCTGCCGCCGGCAGGCTGAAGGCATGCCCCTTGTAGGCCGCCCTCTGGGCATGCAGCTCCAGCAGCTCAGCGGCGACATCGACGATTTTTTCGGCGGCCTTGCGCTTGGCTTTCTGCCACTGGTCACTGCCAAGTTTGTGCAAAGGCGCCGAGTCGGGATCACCGCCGCGGTAGCGACTGATGAGATTCAGGCTGGATACCGGTACATAGAGCTTGGCCTTGTCGGCATACTCCATCACCAGGAATTCCGTGAGCTGGCCTTCCACCTCGAAGCTCTGCAGTCCGAGATAGCGACCCACTCCATGATCGACATGAACGACCGGTGCACCAGGACTCAACTCGCTGAGGCTTTTGATGATGAAGTCGCTGTTGTCCTGAACCCGGCCTCGGCGACGTCGCTGGGAAACGTGATGTACGAACAACTGGGCTTCGGTGATGACGCACAGCCGGCGTTGCGGTAGCCAGAAACCGGATTCCAGCGGAGCCACCAGAATGCCGTGGGCCGGCATGTCGTCCGTGAACTGCTGCCAGCCAGCGACCGACTTCGGCGCGAGATCGATGCGGCGCAGCAATTCCAGCAGGCTCTCGCGTCGGCCAGGCGAGTCGCAGCAGAACAGAATATGCAACTCCGGTTGGGATGCGACGAACTGCTGGAGCCGCAGCAAAGGCTGTTCGCTGTGGTGCTCTACAGCGAGATCCGGCAGGCTCGCCTGCTCCACAGTGAAGCCCGCCATGCCAGCGTCTTGCCGGGCACTCGATACCTGAATCACGGGCATTGACCGCAGGTCTGCAAAAGCCTGCTCGACACTATGGAAAACCTTATCCGGTGGCAGGAGGGGCCGCTCCGGATCGACGCAGCGCTCCTCGTAACGGCTGCGGATCTCACGCCAGAATTGCTCAGCCCCATCATGTACCTCGCCGACGAGCAGGCATTGGCGCTGGGCCGGCAGATAATCGAAAAGACTGGCCAGACGGTCGAAGAAAAGACCGAGGTAGTACTCGATGCCGGCACTGGCGAGCCCCTTGGAGATGTCGTCGTACATCGGGCAGCGGCGCACATCAACTGGAAAGGCCTCACGAAAGGCCTGGCGGAAGCGGGCAATGGCCGCCTGGTGCAGGGGGTACTCACGCCCGGGCAACAAGCGGATGCGCTCAACCTTGTCGAGAGACAGCTGGGTCTCGGGAGAAAAGCTGCGCAGCGTTTCCACCTGATCATCGAACAATTCGATGCGGTAAGGCAGTTCGCTCCCCATGGGGAAGAGGTCGACGATGGAGCCTCTGACAGCGAATTCCCCATGCTCGTGGACGCTGTCGACGCATTGATAACCAGCTGCTTCCAGCGACTTACGCAGCAGCGGAAGGTGCAGCGATTGACCTCGCTGCAACAGCAGGGAGTTGGCCACCAGATAGTCTGGCGGTGGCAGCCGATGCAGCAGGGTGGCGACTGGCAGGATCAGGATACCCTGTTGGAGACCGGGCAGTCGGTGCAGGGTTTCGAGTCGGGCCGAAATGATGTCCTGATGGGGCGAAAAATTGTCGTAGGGCAACGTCTCCCAATCCGGGAATTCCAGCACAGGCAGAGCAGGTGAACCTGATGCGTCGGCCAGAAAAAAACGCAACTCGTCGTGAAGCCTCACGGCCTGCCCGGAATTTTCGGTCACGATCAGGGTCAGACCGGCGAACTGCCGGGCGGCTTGGGCCAATGCCAGGCCCGGCAGACCACCCTGCAAGCCACCCCAGAACTGCCTGCTGCCCGCGGCCGGACGCGGTGGCAGTCGATCGAGATCCAGTGAGTTCAAACCACGCTCCAATACCTGAGGGCGGCGAGTATATAATGCGGCCCGAATTTCCCCTATTGAGGCAGAGTCCCGTGGTAAGACCCAGTGCAGACCAAGGTTTTTTCAGCGATTGGAAACAGCGTGAGGCGCTGGCACAGGAGATGATCCCCATCCTCGGGCGCCTCGAAAACCAGAAGGGTGTACAGGTGTTCGTGTACGGGCGCACACTGAGCAATCGCTCCGTGCCGAAGATCATGCTGGCCCACCGCCGCGTGAGGGAGATGGCGCGCAACGAATTGTCGGAGTTCGAAAGTCATCCGGTGCTGGTTGCCATGTCCAAGCTCAATCTGTGTCCCTGCCAGATCGATCTCGGCAAACTCACGGTCGGTTACATGAATCAGGCCGAGGCGGGCACGGGAGTAGACGTCGATACCTGGGTGCGTCAGGAACTTGCGCATCTGACGGACCGCCCCCACAAACCGATCGAAAAACCCGTTGATGTTGTGTTGTACGGCTTCGGGCGTATTGGTCGACTGGTCACCCGTCTGCTGCTGGAAAACACCGGTAACGGCAGTGTCATGTGCCTGCGGGCCGTCGTGGTGCGCAAGGGCAAGGAGGGTGACCTGCTGAAGCGTGTCAACCTGCTGAGGAACGACTCTGTGCATGGTGCCTTCGAGGGGACTGTGCGCATCGATGAACCCAACAGTCGCATCATTGCCAATGGCAACATCATCCATTTCATCAATGGCGATGCCCCGGACACGATCGATTACACCCAGTACGGCATTCAGGACGCGCTCGTCATCGACAATACCGGCAAGTGGCGCGACGAGGCCGGGCTGTCCCAGCATCTGAAGTCGAAGGGAGTCAGCAAGGTCATGCTCACGGCGCCGGGCAAGGGCAGCCTCAAGAACATTGTCTGCGGCATCAACCACGACATGATTTCCGCGGAAGACAAGATCGTCACTGCGGCATCCTGCACGACCAATGCCATTGCCCCGGTTCTCAAACTCATCAACGAACGGTGGGGCATCGTGCACGGCCATGTCGAAACAGTGCATGCCTACACCAATGACCAGAATCTCATCGACAACTTCCACAAGGCTGATCGACGGGGTCGCAGCGCAGCGCTGAACATGGTGTTGACCGAGACCGGTGCCGCCAAGGCAGTATCCAAGGCCGTACCCGAACTGGAGGGTAAACTGACCGGAAACGCTGTGCGCGTGCCGGTCGCCAATGTCTCGATGGCCATTCTTAATCTCACCCTGATCACCAGTTGCACGAAGGACGAGATCAACGAATATCTGCGCAAGATTGCCCTGCACTCGCCGTTGCAGAATCAAGTGGGGTATACCGAGTCGAAGGATGCGGTTTCCAGTGACTTCATCGGGTCTCGCGAGGCGGCGATACTCGATGCCACGGCAACGGTGTGCAACGGCAAGAACATGGTGCTCTATCTCTGGTACGACAACGAGTTCGGTTACAGCAATCAGGTGGTTCGCATGGTGTCGAAGATGGCCGGGGTCAATCACCTGACCTATCCACAAAACGAAACCATGGCGAGCTGATCGGGCCTCCTGTACATGAACTGGCGGCCCTGGACAGCCAAGCTGGTGGCGGCTTTGGCGGTCGGCCTCACGCTGGCCCTGCTGACCGTGCCGAGGGCCCCAGTGGTCCCGGCCACAGTGCACACGCTCGATGGCAGCACCATGGGCACTACCTGGGAAGTCCAAGTCGTGGAAGCGGGCGGCGTAGCCCCGTCTCCCGCGCTTGCTGCCGAGCTGGCAGCGCTGCTTGAGCGCTACGACAAGGTCATCTTTTCCAGCTACGCGCCCGAGTCCGAGTTGTCCAGACTCAATCGGGCGGCTGTGGGTGAGCCCGTGGCCGTGTCGCGCGAACTGCTGGAGGTGCTGCTCTGGTCCAGAACCTTCAGCAAGCTGAGTTTTGGCGCCTTCGACGTCACCGTCGGGGAACTCGTGAATCTTTGGGGGTTCGGACCGACTAGGGACGGCGCCGAGCCCTCGCCTGAACGTGTTGCAGAGGCCCTCTCGAAGGTCGACAGCGCGGCGTACCAGATCAACGCGAGCGCCCGCACGGTGACGCGAACTGCCGATGTCACCCTCGACCTCAGCGCCATTGCCAAGGGCTATGCCGTCGATGCCGTGGCCGAGCGGCTGCTCGAGGCGGGCTATGCCCACTTTTTGGTGGAAGTCGGTGGAGAGATCCGTGCTCAGGGCTGGAGCTCCGCTGAACAAACCTGGCAGATCGCCATCGAGGAGCCTGTCGATGCTGCCCCAAAGGCCTACCGCATCGTCGACAGCCGGGGAGAAGGGATTGGTCTCGCCGGTTCCGGAGACTACCGAAACCATCGGACGGTGGATGGAGTGCGTTTCTCACACGAGATCGATCCGCGTACCGGCTATCCCGTCAAGCACACACTCAGCGCCGTGACGGTGCTGGCAGCCACTGCCGCAGAGGCCGATGCATGGGCCACCGCACTGATGGTATTGGGGCCGGAAGATGGACCATACTTGGCCGAATACCGGGGACTCGCGGCCTTTTTCATCATGGAAGGAGAGCAGGGGTGGCAGCACCGCCATACGCCGGCCTTCGAGCCCTATCTCTCGGCGTTTACACCGCAAGCGCAAGGAACTTCGCATGGCCAAACACAGCTTTGATCTCATTGTCATCGGCAGTGGTCCCGCGGGAGAGTCCGCCGCCATGAATGCTGTGAAGCATGGGCAGCGGGTGGCGGTGGTCAATGACAAGCTGCGTCCCGGTGGCAATTGCACCCACTACGGTACCATCCCCTCGAAAGCGCTTAGGCACGGGGTCAAGCAGTTGATGCAGTACAAGACCAATCCCATGATCAGGGAGTTCGGTGATATCCCCAAGGTAGGCTTTCCGCAATTGATGAAGCATGCCATGCGGGTTGTGGAGGAGCAGGGAGTCGTCAAGCAGGGGCACTACCAGCGTAACCAGGTACCGATCTACGAGGGCACCGCCAGTTTCATCGACCCCCATACGCTGGAAATCCAGCACGGTCGCGACAAGCAGAAGCTGCACGCTGAATACTTCATGATCGCAACGGGCGCGCGTCCATACCGACCGTCCAATGTCGACTTCGGCCATCCGCTTTTGTTCGACAGCGACACCATCCTCGGCCTCAAATTCCAGCCCCGCAAGGTGACCATCATCGGGGCGGGAGTGATCGGCTGCGAATACGCCTCCATCTTCGGCGGCATGGGCTGCAAGGTGGAACTGATCAATCCGTCCAATTCCCTGCTGTCCTTTCTGGATTTAGAGATCTCGGAGGCGCTGAGCTACCACCTGCTGAATATGAGTGTGCGCTGCCGTCACAATGAGCACTTCGACCACTTCGAGTACCACGAAGACCACATCGTCACCTATCTGGCTTCTGGCAAGAAGATCAAGAGCGACCTCGTG
>CANGUU010000104.1 GCA_947457195.1 Gammaproteobacteria bacterium | reverse complement strand
TCCCGGGCCAACTTCGAGGCCATCACCCAGGTGCCGGTGTTTTACGGGGCCCGCTCCAATGCCGGCCACACGGCGACGATGTACCACCCCGGCGGCGGTGAGTTCGCCAACGTCGCCTCCAACTGGGTACGCTTCCACTTCAAGGGCAATGCCGAGGCCGGCAAGATGTTTGTGGGTGCAGACTGCGGTCTTTGCACGCTGCCCACCTGGGAAACAGCGGCCAAAGGTCTCTGAGATAGGATGGGGCGGGCGGCAGCGAGCCGCCCGTCCCCGTCAGTCGTTGGGATCGACGCGACGGCCCAGCAGCGTGCCATCTTCGAGCGTGACGTTGATCAGGCTGCCGCCGGCCTCCCCGCTCTTGAGCGGGTTGGCGAGCAGCTTCACCTTCATGCCGGGCAGCAGGGATTTCGAACTCCAGCCCTGACGGCGCAGTCCGTTCGGACTGGAGCCTTCGATGCTCCACTCCACCACCTTGCCGTCGCTGCCTTTCACCAGCAATTGCACCCACACATGCGGGTTCGCCCACTGGAATTCCTTGATCTCGCCTTCCAGCAACACCTGTTGTTTCTGGTCGAACATGGAAAAAGCGTGATGGGCCGTGGCACCGCCACTGACCAGGGTGGAAAGCAGCAGGGGCAGGAAAATCGTGCGCAATTTCATGGGAGCTTCCTCTCAGTCAAAGGTCTTCGTAGACGGCCAGGCAGTTGTATTCCTTCAACTCGACGCCGGGTTTGGCGTCGTACACCACGCGTGTGGACCACGGGGCACTGTAGTAGGCCGGGTCGGTGAAGGTGATGACATTCTCGAGTTGCTTGCCACCGGGCAGCAGACGCAATCGCTCGCTGATGCGCAGGTCGGTGGAGTGGGGGAGTCCTTCGCGATCGAGTACTGTGTCGCGGTGCAGACCGATGGTGTCAATGACCAGCGTGTCGCCCTCCCAGCGTCCGACGGACTCCCCCATGAAACTCAGTTCGATGGCATCGATGTCCGGCAGCGGCTCCTCCAGATAGATGTGGCGGAGCTGATGGTGGTACTCCTGGATGAGCGTGATCTTGCGCGCCGTCTGCAGGATTAGCATGGGCAGCGGGGCAAACATCACGCGTGGCGTACCGCTCGGCACGCAGCGTGTCATGTCGCTGCGCGGCTTCATTTCGCGGCGCTCGGCCAGATTGCTGTCGTAGGCCTGACGGCCAGCGGTGGTAAATGGTGGCAATTGGCCCTGCAGGTCACGTACGCCCTTCACGTAGCTGCTTACCTGCCAGGTGCCGCCGATGTCCGGCGGCGGGTTGTCGGCGGCAAACGCGAGCAGCGGCAGCAGGCTGGCGGCAAGCAGGAGTACAGGGGCCCGGCGGCGGAGTCTGGCAACGTAGTTCATCGTGGCTCCAGCAGATCAGAAGTTGCGTAGCACGCCGTTTTCATCGGGCGCATTGCGGTTGTTTTCCTCACAGACGTACTCGAAGAAGCGCACGTCCGGTCGCCACTCCCACACACGGCGGGCCGTCCAGGGTTGGCTGAAGGCACCGGGATCGTCGATGGTGAAGCGCACCTCGAGAGAGCCGTTTTCCAGCTTGCGGATGCGCTCGATCACGTGCATCTGTGCGGAGTGCTTGGAGCCCTGTTCATCGATCTGGGTGCTGTCGACGAAGCCGACCGAATCGATGACCAGCGTGTCTCCTTCCCAACGCCCGACCGCGTGCCCCATGTAACTGGGCTCCAGCGTGGCCGGGTGCTCGGCATTCATGTGAACCACGCGAAACAGGTGCTGCGTCTCGTAGAGAAAGACGGTCTTGTCCGGTGTCTGCACGATCTCGACCGGGTAGGGTGCCGCGATGATGCGCGGCACGCCACTCGGCAGGCAGGCGGCAGTCGGATCGTAGAGCGGGGAGCCCGCCGCTTCGGCGGCGGCGCGGGCGTCGAAGGCCTCCTTGTTCCATGGCAGCCAGGGCGGCAGCGAACCGTCTTCCGGCTTGATGTAGCGGTCGTAGCCGCGCACCTGCCACATGCCCGATATGTGGGGCACGGAAGCGGGTACGTCGCGGTGGCGCAGCCCCGGATCACCGGGCTGCGCCTCGTCTTGCACGGCCAGCCCGACGCTGCCGGTGCCGAGCAGGAAGCTGCTCAGGGCGAGACGCGTCAGTCGCCAGCGCAAGCCGGCCAGGACAATGGCGAAGAAGACAGGGGTGGACGGCATGGGATGCCTCCTTGGGCAGTTTTCAGAGGGACGACAGGGCGCTGGCGTCGGCAGGAAGTTCAGTGCTGCAGCGCAACTGGGCGGCGAGACTAGAGAGACTTCCTTCAGGCGTCCAGCACCGTGCGGTTCGGCTGCCGCTTCGTGCAATCAGGCGTCAGTCCGTGGGGCTTGCCGCCCCGGTATGCGCAAGAAAAAAGAAACCTGCCACGGTGGGGGCGAAGCGCTCAACTTGCCCGAATCGCGCTGCTAGCATGCCCCGCCACGAGGCCAGAGGCCCCGCCTGTTTCCGAGAGCCAAATCTGGAGTCCGCCGATGTCACTGCATCCCGCCTCGACTGTCCCTCGTCTCGTCGCCGGCTGCCTGCTGGCGCTCCACCTGCCCGCTGCCGACGCGCATCATGGGCTGACAGCCAAGTTCGATCCGGACCAGATCGAGCATCTCGAGGGCCGCATCACGCGGGTGGATTGGGCCAATCCGCACGTCCATCTGTTCCTCGCGGTGAACCGGAACGGCGAAGACCTGCCCTGGTACATCGAGCTTGAAAGTCCGCAGTTGCTCGAGCTGAATGGCTGGCAGGAAGGGACGCTGCAACCCGGTGCCGTCGTCAGTGTTGACGGTCCACGCGCCCGCGACGGCAGTCGCCAGCTGTGGGGCAGCAAGGTCACCTTGCAGGGCAGCAGCGAGCAGCTGCTGACGACCACGCGCTACCCCACCTTGCTCAGCAGCATCCCCGAGCGGACGGCTGAGCCCACACCGCGCTGGCCTGATGGTAGCGTCCGTCTCGGCGCGGCGCCCGGTCGCTCGGGCTACTGGGTGCCCACCGTCACGACCTTGCAGGAGAGCGGCGCCGGGGTCGACATGGCCGCCAATGGCCAGCTGCTTTCTCTCACCGACGCCGCCAAGGTGGCGCCGCTGCAGCCCTGGGCGCTGAAGCTGTATGAGTACCGCCAGCAGCGCTTTCTTGCTGACGATCCGACCTTCCTCAACTGCCGGCCACCGGCCGGGCCCCGCAAGTGGCTCAATCCCTACGGCATCCAGTTGCTGGAAGAGAAGGCGCTGCAGCGCATCTTCGTGATCGCCGGCGACGGCAATCATGACTGGCATCTGCTCTACACCGACGGCCGCGAACTCGACAGCGAGCAATTCCAGCTCGACGCCAGCAACATCCTCTACTACGGCCGCAACACGGCTCGCTGGGAGGGCGACACCTTCGTCATCGAGTCCGAGGCCTACAACGAAAAATTCTGGCTGCCCGGTGGTTTGCCGCACAGCGAGGACATGCACGTGACCGAGCGGCTGACCCGGCCCGACTACGACACGCTGAACTACGAGATCACCATCGACGACCCCTCGACCTACACGCGTCCGTGGAAGTCGGCCTGGACCCTCCAGTGGCTGGAAGGGCAGGACCCTCCCGAGCATTACTGCCAGGACAACCGGCTCTAGCGCGCACGGAGCACCGGGCGCGTTGCCTGCCAGCGCACGGCAGGCCCGGTCTATTCCACTCAGTAAACATGGGCATTGGCGGCGAGCAGCCACCAGTGGTTGCTGCCGTCTGGCGTCCGCTCTAGCATCGGGTCCGCCGTCACCCGACCCATACCGTCCGCCAACTGAAGGGGAGCCCATGAGCACAAGCAGCAGCAGTCCATTTCCCATGCCCAGTTCCATCGGTGCCGTGCCCGGTGCCGAGAACTGGCAAAGCATGTACCCGTACTACATGCACGTGCAGGCCGAAGACGACAAGCGTTTCTGGTTTTACAACTCGATGCATTTCTCCGAACCCATGTCGGCCTTCGACATGATCACGGCCGAGGCGGCCTACCATGCCATGGGCGCTGTGATGACCCGCGTATTTGCCTTTCCGACCGCGATGGGTATCGACTACCGACTGATCAATGGGCGGGTCTACATCAGCGCCAACACCGTGACCGATCCGGCCAAGATCGGCGAGCGACTCGCGCTGTTCCAGAAGCGTGCCGGGCATTACTACGAAAACTGGAACACGTTCTTCGGCGAGTGGGAGCAGCGCATGGGCGCGCTGATCAAGGAGATGAACGCGATCACGATTCCGGAGTTGCCCGAATACGAAGACGATGCCGTGATCTTCGAGAAGCGTGGCACGGCGCAGAACCATTACGTTCGCGTCGCCTTCCATCGCACCATGGAGCTCTATTCGCAGATGTGGCACCACCACTTCGAGATGCTGATGCTCGGCTATGGTGCCTATGTGGTGTTCTTCCAGTTCTGCAAACAGGCCTTCCCGGAGATCACCGACCAGAACGTGGCACGCATGGTGGCTGGCATCGACGTGCTGATGTTCCGCCCCGACGACGAGTTGAAGAAGCTGGCGCGACTGGCGGTCGAACTCGGTCTCGGCGACCTCTTCACAGCCGACGGCAACCCCGACGTGATCCTGCCCGCGGTGAAGGCGCGTGGTGATGCCGGTGCGCGCTGGCTCAAGGCGCTGGCGGAGGCCCGGGACCCCTGGTTCAACATTTCGATCGGCGACGGCTTCTACCACTACGAGCGCAGTTGGAATGATGACCTGTCGGTACCGCTGTCAGCGCTGCCGCACTACATCGAGCTGATCCGGCAGGGGCAGAGCCTGCAGCGACCCACCGAGCAGCTGCGTCAGGAGCGTGCCCGCATCATCGCCGAATACCGGGCCCTGCTCGGCAGCGACGAAGAGAAAGCCGCGTTCGATCAGATGCTGGCGGTCAGCCATCTGGTCTTTCCCTACGTGGAAGACCACAAGTTTTACTGCGAGCACTGGCTCACCACCTGTTTCTTCAACAAGGTGCGCGGCTTCGGCAGTCTGCTGCAGCGCTTCGGCGTGCTCGATGATCAGGAGGACGTGTTCCATCTTCAGTACACCGAAGTGGAGCAGGGGCTCGCCAACGTCATGAACAGTTGGGCTGCCGGTTCGCCACCGAGCAATGCCGGCTACCTCAAGGCCATCGTCAAGGAGCGCCGCGCCATGCTGAAAGTGCTGGCGGAGTGGCAGGCACCGCCGGCCATCGGGCCCATGCCGGAGAACATCGAGGATCCCGCCTTGCAGATGCTGTGGGGCATCACCACCGAGACCCTGCACAGCTGGGCGGCGCCCGACACCGGCTCTGCCAGTGACCTCAAGGGCTATGCCGCCTCGGCCGGCGTGGTGGAGGGGGTCGCGCGGGTACTGCGCAGCATCAATGACTTTGGTGAGGTGCAGGAAGGCGACATTCTCGTGTGCCCTGTGACTCACCCCAGCTGGAGCCCGCTGTTCAGCAAGCTGAAGGCTGCGGTGTCCGACATTGGCGGCACGATGTCGCACATGGCGATCGTGGCCCGTGAGTACGGCATGCCGGCCGTGGTGGGTACCGGTGCTGCCACCAAGAAGATCAAGAGTGGCCAACGCATCCGCGTCGACGGCGACCGCGGCATCGTCACCATACTCGACGCTGCCTAGGAGACCGGGATGACCGATACAGGCAGTCCCGCTGTCGCCTGGTTCCGTGACATCGGCCTGGAGGCCGTACCGAGGGTCGGCGGCAAGGGAGCCAGTCTCGGCGAACTCCGCCGGGCTGGCATCGCCATTCCCGATGGCTTCGTGCTTACCACGGAAGCGTTCCGGCTGTTCTTTGCGGAACGGCGTCAGGCCCTCGGACTCGACGCCCGCGTCATGGCGCTCAAAGGGGCCGAAACCGCCGTGCTCAACGCAGCCTGCGCGGACATACGCGATGCACTGGTGGCCGAGCCTTGCCCGCCATCGCTGCAAGCCGCCATCACCGAGGCCTATGCGCAGTTGAGCGCTGCGGGCAGTGAGCCCGTGGCCGTGCGCTCCAGCGCCACCAGCGAAGACAGTGCAGAGGCCAGTTTTGCCGGTCTGCAGGACACCTACCTGTGGGTCCGCGGGGAAGCGGCCATGCTGGCGGCGGTGAAGCGCTGCTGGGCCTCGCTCTACAACGCCGAATCGGTAAGTTACCGGCTGCGGCTCGGTCTGCCGGAGGCGCAGCTGGCGATGGCCGTGGTGATACAGCGTATGGTGAACTCGCGCTGCTCAGGGGTGATGTTCACGCGCAGTCCCACCACCGGTGACCGCTCGGTCGTGACACTGGAAGGCAGTTGGGG
>CANGUU010000103.1 GCA_947457195.1 Gammaproteobacteria bacterium | reverse complement strand
TGGTTCAGTCACATCATTCCAGGCAGCAAGCCGCGCGCCAGCGTGCAGGTGGCCATCGACTTCAGCAATGGCCTTGTCACCAGCATCGAGTCCCGCATGGGCACTGCCTACTACGGCAACGAGACGACCTACCGGGCCTTGTTCGGCGTTGTGGAGCTGCCCGGTCTCGAGGCGCCGCTGTATGTGCGGCACGCACTCACCGACGAACTGGTGGGTCAGGCCTGGTCCTGGTCCTACTCGGATCAGGTGACCTCCATGCATCTCTACACATCGCCCCACTCGATGTCGTGGACCATTTTTACTGCCAACCAGACATTCGGATCGCAGTGGTGCTCGCCCTGCCTGTACGTGAAGGTACGTCCCGGCGTCTACCTGTTCTGCCAGAACGAGGAAGCCTGCAACGGCGCGCAGATGATCGAGCTGATCAACACCAGGATCTCGCACGACTGCGGCTTCAGTTTCACCGGGGGTCCACGCGGCGTGAATCTGCGCGTGGTCGGCGCCATCGGGCGCCACATCGGCGGTTTCGACACGCTGGGATATTACGGGCCGGGACGGCGGGGGGCATGAACATGGTCGACAAGGGCAAGGAGACGGGAGCGGCGCGCCGGGCGTTTCTGCGCACGCTCGGGGGAGGAGCATCGATGGTCCTCGGTTCGGCAGCCACATACGCCGGCACGACCGACGGAGACGCGACTCGCCGCGAGCTGCAGCAACTGCACGCAGAAAAAGCGGTCATCGCGCTGCAACTCCGCTACCAGCACGCGCTGGATGCACGCGACATGGATGCTGTGCTCGGGTTGTTTGCCGAGGATGCCGAGGTGCGCTACAACGGTGGCGTCTTTCGCGGCCGCAGTCAGGGCATCAGTCGCTTGTACCGCGGATACTTTGCCATGCATGCGATTGGCGCGCACATGGACCCGCCTCCCGGTCTGGAGCCCGGCCTCACGGCGCCCCGGCGAGTGATGGTGGCGAAAGATGCACTCAGCGCCACTGTCGAGATGCCGTATTCCATCAAGGCGGGACGCGTACTGGAATCCGGCACTTCGCTCTCTGCCATGGCACGCCTGCACGGGGAGGGCGTGCGCGTCTGGTGGGAAGGTGGCGTCATGGCGCTGGCGCTCACGCGGGCAGCCACCGGCCTGTGGCAACTGACACGGCTGCACTATGACGTCCGCGCGTGCGCCGATTACCGACCCGGTCGCAGTTGGTCCCTGCCGCTCGAGGTCCCTGCCTTCAGCGTCTGCTTTCCCCGGCTGGAGCACGGACCCGACAGGCTTGCGTAGTCCGGTTGCGCCTGCGCCCTGCCGTGCTTGCGGTTCAGGGCCGCCGGCCAGCAGCCCGCCGCTCAGCAGGTTGCCCGCGACTCGGCTCGGGGGCTTCATCCAGGTCGAACGCGTCGACGACTAGGCCCTAGGGCAACAGCGGCGTCAGGTCCTGGCAGGGCTCCGGGCTGAAGGACACGGGCGACAATTTCAGCGCATCGCTGCCGGTGTAGGGCGCCGCAAGGTACAGCGGATCCTCGGCGGTGTACTCGCGGCGCAGTTGTAGCGTGCTGCTGTCGAGCGAGAAGCGCTCCACCACATGCAACTGCTCGCTGTGGGGCGTGACGCCCCGCAGGGTGCCCGGCAGGAAGCCCACGGTGTCGACCACCAGCACATCGCCCTCCCAGTGACCGATGGAATGGCCGGCGCGCGTGGCGGTCAGCGTGGCCGGATGTGCAGCCAGTGTGAGGTACACGGTGCGCTCGAGTCCGAGGAAGCCATAGCGCAGCACTACGGTCTCGGCCGTTTGTTCAATGCGGTTGACGGGCTCGCCGCTCCAGTCCGACAGGATGCTGCCGGTGCTGCAGGCCCGCTCGGCGCGCGGGATGGCCGCCAGCGCCTGCAGGGCACGCTGGCCGGCCGGCGTGAGCGGCACCACAGCCGCTTGCGGGCGGTTGGCCGGGCCGGCGGCCTCGGCTTCCGCGGTACCGCGCGCACCGGGAATTTCGCGCTGGCCTTCCGGCACGCCGCCGACCCCAAACTGTGTGGACTGGCTGAGGGCCACCAGCACACCATCGCGGCCCTGCGGATCAGTCATCACCAGTTGCTCCTGCGCCCAGTCACCCGCCAGATTCGGTTCGCCGCCCGGCAGGCGCGCGGGGCGACTGACACTGACTTCGGCCTCGATGCGCTGCCCATAGCGGTCCAGTCGACTGCCGTCGCCGAAGGTGATGGTACTCGTGTAGCAGGCCGTTTTTTCGTTGCGGTCCGGCGAGCCCTGGATGGTGATGCGCATGCCCGCCGGAAACATGGCCGGCGTCCAGCCGGAGCGCCGCAGCGTGGTGGCCGAGCGCAGTTCGCAGCGGTGCGGGGTCTTGCTGCCGTCGGCGTTGGTCACGTCGAAGTGGACCCAGCTGTGCGGGTTGACGAAGTCGAGTCGGGTGATGACACCGCTGAGCTCGATGTCTTCGTTCATGGCGAAGTTGCCGAAGCCGTGGTGGGCCTGCAGCGGCCCGGCCAGTAGCGGCAGTATGACCAGCGCCAAACGCATCGAACGTGTGAGGCTGTCCCGCAGTGCGTTGCCCATGGCCGTGCTCCTCGTGGGGGGTGGAGTCGCTATGCTAGCAGCAAGCAAGCGCCACGGTTCAGGCGGCACCGCGACACTGCCAGCGCCGCGGACCTGGCACGCCAATCGCGGCGTGGCCGGCGCGCACGACGGCTTCCGTGCCGGCTGCTTCGGGAGTAGGCTCAGGCCACCGTCCACGCGTCACTCTGAGGTTTGCTCATGAGCAGAATCATCGCAGCACTTTTGGTAGTCGGCGGCTGGTTGCTGGCCAGTACGTCCCTGCAGGCGCACCACTCCCTCGCCGGGGTCTACGAAGTCCGCAAACAGGAAACCGTGACCGGCGTGCTGACCAGGATCGCCTTCACCAATCCGCACGGCGCCATGTACCTGCAGGTGAAGGCGGCCGATGGCAGCATCACCGACTGGACCATGACCACCGGTTCCGCCAATGCACTGGCCAACCTCGGGTTTGGCGAGGGTGGGGTCAACTACGTGAAGGCCGGCGACACCGTCACCATCTCCTACTTTCCTGCCCGCAACGGCAAACCCCTCGGCTTCATTCGCACCATTACGCTGCCGAACGCCAACACCGTCGAATTCGAGGCACTCTGACCATGGCCGGCTCCCTGCGTCTCGTCCGCCGCGCGCGGTTTTGCCTGTTCAGCTGGCTGGTCGCTGTGGGCAGCGCCGCAACTGCCCAGTTCAGCAGTGATCCACCGCCCTATGTGCCGGCGGCCGGAGCGCGCGACCTCAAGGCCGTGCTGTTCAACTGGACCTGGCAGCTCGGCATGCTGCGCGGCATCGACGAACATGAGTTGATCGCCTCGCTCGAGTATCAGGGCAGCGGCTCTCTGCAGGTCGGTGACCGGACCTGCACCATCGTCCAGTACCGCGTCAGTACCAACTACCAGTTGCCCGGGCAGCGCGTGCAGTACACCTGCACCTTGCCCGACGGGGCCGCCGTCTCTGCCATCGAAGTGGTGAACTGGCAGCAGGCCTGGGACGAGGACCGGGTGGGGGCCGGGTTGGTGGCCGCCGAGGGTAGCGCCACGCCCCGCCCGGATGCCGTGGCCGAGCGGCTGATCCGCCTGTGGGCCAGTCCGCAGGGCGCGCCGAAGGCCGCACTGGCCGGGGCGGGCCAGCCCGATCCCCATCGCCTGCCCGACAACGGCGAGGCCACGCTCGGTGCCACGTCCGTGGCCTGGGTCGCCGACCGTCCACAGGTGAGTTTCCCGATCCCGGGGGTAGCTGGTGCCATGGCGGTGGCCACGCTCGACGACCGCTTCATGGCGGAGCGTGTCGTCGTCACGCATGGCAGCAGCCGTTATGAATTCCGCTACGCCGACTACCAGGACTGGAACAATCCGCTCAACAAGGTCGAGGTGCTGTATGCCGGCACCCTCAGTGAATCGCGCGATGGCGTCCTGCAGCGCGAACTGCGCACGGCAGTTACCGAAACCGGCAGCGTGTACGTGGTGATGCCGGTACCCGCCAATGTACAGGCTGCGCATCCGGCAGCCACGCAGTCGGCACCACCCGTGGCGCTGCCACCGCCGCCACCGGCGCGGGAGGGACCGCCCCCGGCCACGTCCCGCCTGGCCAATGAGAAGCCGGACTTGAGCGGCAATTGGACCAGCAGCGGCATGAACTGGCGTTATGGCTTCCGGCGCTGCGGTCCCTCGCAGGTAGACTGCTCACCGACCTGGAACCAGACGATCGACTTCGAATTCGAGGCGCCGTCGCGTTACGGGCCCAACCGCCCGCTCTACCAACCGCAGTACTGGGATCGCATCCAGGAACTCGACATGTGGACCAACCGCGAGGACCCGGTGATGACCTGTCAGCCCCTCGGTATCCCGCGCCAAGGGCCGCCGCGCCGTATCATCCAGAGCGAGGACGACATCGTGTTCTTCTACGCCCAGTACGCCGATGGCGGCGGGGGCTACGGCGAGTACCGCATCATGCCGATCGACGGTCGTCCGCATGATCCGGCCGAGACACTCACCACGCGCTACATGGGCTATACCGTCGGTCACTGGGAGGCGGACACGCTGGTGCTGGAGTCGATTGCTTTCAACGACTACACCTGGCTGGCGCGTGGTGGTTTCTTCCACTCCGACAAGATGCGCGTCACCGAGCGGCTCACCCGCAACGGCGACGAAATCCTCTACGAAGTGACGGTGGACGATCCGGAGGTACTGCTGGAACCGTGGGTGATGACGCCGCGTGTGCTGCGCCTCAACGGCGCAGCCGATGCCGGCCTGCTGCCCGAGCGCGGTAACTGCGAGGTCTACGAACTCGAAGACATCACGTCGCAGATTCGTCACTAGGCGGACGGCGCTGTCCGCGCAGTCCAGCGGTGGTGCAGCCAGGCCAGCAGGGCGCCGAGCAGCAGCCCGAACAGCCCTGAAAGACCGGCGTCCGCCAGCCACGCGGCGGCACCGGCGTGCAGGCCCACGAAGGCAGCCGGGTGCAGATCGACGCCGTGCAGGATGATCTGGCCGCCCACCCACAGCATGGCCGCGATACCGATCGTGGACAGCGCTGTCAGCAGTTTCGGCATGCCTACCACGAGCAATCGGCCCAGACGCTGCAGCAACGCCGCCTGCCGGCGGGCCAGATGCAGTCCGATGTCATCCATCTTCACGATCAGCGCCACTACACCATACACGGCCAGCGTGATCACGCAGGCCACCACGAACAGGGTGCCCGCCTGCATCGCGATGCCGAGGCCGCTGACTTCCTGCAGTGCAATCACCATGATCTCGGTCGACAGGATGAAGTCGGTGCGGACAGCACCCTTCACCATCGCCTCTTCGTGCTCGGTGCTGCTGAGCTCAACCAGGTCGCTGGCCAGGGACTTGCCGTGCGGAGACAGCGCTTCCAGCACTTTCTCGCCGCCTTCGAAGCACAGGTAGCAGCCGCCGAGCATGAGCAGCGGTGTCACCACCGAGGGCAGGAAATAACTCAGCAGCAGTGCGGCCGGCAGGATGATCAGCAACTTGTTGATCAGTGAGCCACGCGCGATGCGGGCGATGATGGGCAGTTCACGGTCCGGACTGAAGCCGGCCACGTAGCGCGGTGTGACCGCCGTGTCGTCGATGACGACCCCGGCTGCCTTGGCGCCGGCCTTGCCAGTGGCAGCGCCGATGTCGTCGAGCGAAGCGGCTGCCACCTTGGCAATGGTGGCGATGTCGTCCAGAAGGGCAGAAAGGCCAGAGGCCATGGGGCAGATCCAGGCAGAAAAAGGAGCGCCATGATACGGCGCCGGCCCGCGCCCTGTCCCGGCAGCGCCGGCGAGTGGACCGTGGCCCGGCGTATCAGTCCCGGCACTCGGTCAGTGGCAGGGCCCCACTCAGGCGGCGCACCGTGGTGCTGGAGCGCTGGCTACCCTCGACGAAGTCGAGGGTGAGGCGCTCGCCGTCGAGTGCACGCAGCGTCATACTGCCTGCCGCAGGCAAGGGCAGCGGCGTGGCCGCCTGGCCAGTCCGACGATTGAATGGCTCACCAGCGACCGGTCGGCCCAGTTCACCACGAAAGCTGCCATCGCTGCCCCGTTCGAGCAGGCCGGCGGCCCAACCGGTGGTGCCATCGCTGTCGAAGCCGAGCCAGCCCAGGAAGAGGCGGCTCCCCTGATGAACGGCGACCAGACCCCAGCCGGGGACCTCGGGGTTCCACCACAGGCCAGTCAGGTTGCGGGCCCCGCTCTGGGAACCCACGGTGAACAGGCACTGGGGCGGACGGGCCTCCAG
>CANGUU010000102.1 GCA_947457195.1 Gammaproteobacteria bacterium | reverse complement strand
TCGTCCTGGCGACGGATGATGGCGTGGATGCGGCGCGGCCCCTCGATGGTCTTCAGCCACACCTTGCCGCCCAGCACGGTGAGGTCGCCGCCTTCCACCAGGGGGAAGCCGAGGTAGCGCGCCAGCAGGGCATGCTCGAAGTAGGTTTCGTTGTAGGGGCCAGGAGTCCACACCACGGCCAGCGTGGTGCCGTCTCCCCGCGGGGCGTGCTGGGTCAGCGAGTCGCGCAGCGTGGCAAAGTACTGGGCGAGATGCCGCACGTTCTGCTGTCGGAACAGTTCCGAAAACACCCGCGAAACGATGAGACGATTTTCCAGCGCATAGCCGGCGCCGGACGGCGCCTGCGTGCGATCCGCCACCACCCACCACTGCCCGTCGGGCGAACGCGTGAGGTCGGCCGCGTACAGGTGCAGGTAATGCCCGCCTGGCGGCTGCATGCCCCAGGCATTGCGCAGGAAACCGACATGCCCGAACACCAGCGGGGCGGGAATGAGCCCCTCATGGAGCAGCTTCTGCGGGCCGTACAGGTCGGCGACGATGGCGTTCAGCAGGCGTGCGCGCTGGGCAATCCCCCGCTCCAGTTGCCGCCACTCGTCGGCCGAGATCATGAAGGGCAGCACGTCCAGTTCCCACTGGCGGTCGAGGCCGTCCGGATCGGTGTAGACGTTGTAGGTGATGCCGCTGTCGCGGATCTGCCGCTCGGCGCTCTGGATGCGCTTGTTGAGCTCGGCCGTGCTGGTGCTGCGCAGTTCCTTGTGGAGCGCCTGCCACTGCGGACGCGGCTGCTCCGCCGCGGCGAACATCTCGTCGTAGCGTTCGGCGGGCAGCGGGTAAGCGGTCAGCAGCGGTTGCGGTGCAGGCTCGGCAACGGGCGGGGGCGGCAGCTTGTCGGCCATCGTGTCCGGCATGGGCGGGTGGCGTCAGCGTCGCAGGTCGAGCGTGAACGGGTAGTTCGGATTGCGCACTGCGGCCTGTACGCTTAGGAGACCGGGTGTATGCCCGTAGCGGAAGAAGCGCGCCAAACGGCGAGCATCCGCCTCGTTGCTGTTCACCGGGAAGGTGTCGTAGTTGCGACCGCCGGGGTGGGCCACGTGGTATTGGCAGCCGCCGATCGAGCGCTGCTTCCAGGTGTCCACCACGTCGATGACCAGCGGTGCATGCACGCCGATGGTCGGGTGCAGGCAGGAGGGCGGCTGCCAGGCGCGGTAGCGCACCGCGCCCACGAACTCGCCGACGTTGCCGGTTGGTTGCAGCGGAATCTGCTGGCCATTGCAGGTCAGCACGTGTCTTGGGTCGACCATGCCCTGCACCTTCACCTGCAAGCGCTCGACCGACGAGTCAACGTAACGAACCGTACTGCCGACAGCGCCTTCTTCACCCATGACATGCCATGGTTCCAGCGCCAGCCGCAGTTCCACGGCCATGTCGTTGACCGCAAAGTCCCCCAGTTTCGGGAAACGGAATTCGAAGTGCGGCGCAAACCACTCGGGGCGGATCGGGTAGCCACTCTGGGCGAGATCGTCGAGCACGTCGCAGAAGTCATTCCACACGAAGTGACCGAGCATGAAGCGATCATGCAACTCACTGCCCCAGCGCACGAGTCGGGCCGGTTGATAAGGCTGCTGCCAGAAGCGGGCGATCAGCGCGCGCAGCAGCATCTGCTGGGCGAGGCTCATTTCGGCGTGCGGCGGCATTTCAAAGGCGCGCAGCTCGAGCAGGCCCAGCCGGCCAGAGGCGGAATCGGGCGAATACAGCTTGTCGATGCAGAATTCGCTGCGGTGGGTGTTGCCGCTGACGTCCACCAGCAAATTGCGCAAGACCCGGTCGATCTGCCACGGCTGCAGGCTGCCTGCCTGCTGCAGACGCTGCAGTTCCTTGAGGGCGATTTCCAGTTCGTAGATCGACTCATGCCGCGCTTCGTCGATGCGCGGCGCCTGCGAGGTAGGACCGATGAACAGACCCGAAAACAGGAAGGACAGCGATGGATGGTTCAGCCAGTAGCAGAGCATGCTGGTCAGCAGGCTTGGGCGCCGCAGGAACGGAGAATCCGCCGGTGTGGCTCCACCCAGCACGAAATGGTTGCCGCCGCCGGTACCGGTGTGGCGGCCATCGAGCATGAACTTCTCGGTGCTGAGCCGGTGCTGGTGGGCGGTTTCGTAGAGAAAACGTGTCTGTTCGACCAGCTGTGGCCAGCTCGCCACCGGCTGGACGTTGACCTCGATCACGCCGGGGTCGGGCGTGACCCGCAGCGTTTCCAGCCGGGGATCGCGCGGCGGCTCGTAGCCTTCGAGGATCACCGGCAACTGCTCGGCCTCGGCCGTGGCTTCGATGGTGGCCACCAGGCGCAGATAGGCCTCGGCGTCCTGCAGCGGTGGCATGAACAGGTACAGTCGACCCTCGCGCGGTTCCGCGCAGAGCGCTGTGCGCGTGATCCAGTGGGCCGATTCGAAGGGCTCTGGAGCGCGCAGCGGGTCTCTCTGGCCCAGGGAGTCCTGCAGCCGCGGAGCCGTCTGGCCGCTAGCGTGCCTGGCGCTGGCGCCGAAGCCGCTGGCTTCGCGGCCCGCCGCGTGGTCGGCGCCATCATGCCCGGGACGCAGCAGCGGGTCGCCGTCGTCGTGGTGGAAGTCGAGGCCGTGCTGGCGAATCTGCTGGTAAGGCCCGAGTGGCGACAGTTCCTGGTAATGGTCGTGCGGGTGCTGCCAGGGAAAATCGGTCTTGCTGACCCAGGGCTGGGAGTCGAGCGGCAGGCGATAGCCTAGCGGGCTGTCGCCCGGCAGGAGGTAGCAGCGCTCGTCCCGCAGGAACCAGCGACCGCTCTCCCAGGTGCGGCCCTTGCTGGCCAGCGGCAGCACGTAGCCGATCACGCTGTCCAGACCCTGGCTGAACACCTTGCGCAGCCGCGTACGCTCCAGAGGGTCCTCGAGCCGCGACTCGAAGGGATCGACGTTGGCAGGCAGGCGGCGTTCGCGCCAGAGGTAGTACAACGTGTCTTCGAAGGCCGGAAAGATGCCCTGCTCGTCTACACCCAGCCTGCGTGCCAGCGCCGCGAGGAAGCGGCTGGCCCGCGCGGAATCCACGCCGTAGTGCGTGCTTTCGTCGGCAAACAGCGTGGCCGAGCGCCAGATGGGCTGCCCGTCCCTGCGCCAGAAAGCGTTGAGCGACCAGCGCGGCAGTTGCTCCCCCGGATACCACTTGCCCTGACCGAAATGCAGCAAACCCTCCGGGGCATAGTGCGCACGGATGGCCTTCACCAGTCGGCCTGCCACGGCACGCTTTTGCTCGCCAAGCGCCGTGGTGTTCCATTCGGCAGCGTCACGGTTGTCGATGCTGACGAAGGTCGGTTCGCCGCCCTGGGTCAGTCGCACGTCGTGTCGGGCGAGATCACGGTCGATGAGTGCACCCACGGCATCGATCTGTTGCCACTGCTCCGCGGTGTAGGGCTTGGTCACGCGCGGCGCCTCCCAGAGACGCGAGACCTGCATGTGGTGGGCAAACTCCACCTCGCACTTGTCGACGGCGCCGCTCACTGGCGACGCCGCACCGGGTTCCGCCGTGCAGGCAAGCGGAATGTGGCCCTCGCCGGCCAGCAGGCCCGAGGTCGGATCCAGCCCAATCCAGCCGGCTCCGGGCAGATAGACTTCGCACCAGGCGTGCAGGTCGGTGAAGTCCGCGCTCGGGCCGTTCGGACCGTCGAGCGCCTTCACGTCCGCCACCAACTGGATCAGGTAACCGGACACGAAGCGGGCGGCCACGCCGAGGTGCCGGAACAACTGCACCAGCAACCAGGCGGAATCCCGACACGAGCCGGAGCGCTGGGTGAGCGTCTCCTCCGGTGTCTGCACCCCGGGCTCGAGCCGGATCAGGTAGCGAATGTCGCGTTGCAGGCGCTGGTTGAGGTCGACCAGGAAATCGATGGTGTGGACCGGCGCGCGCGGCACGGCGGCGAGGTACTCGGCAAAGGCCGGCGTCAGCGGTCCGCGCGCGAGGTACAGGGCAAGCTCGGCACGCTGCTTGTCGTCGTAACTGAAGGGGTATTGCTCGTGGCTCGGTTCCAGAAAGAAATCGAAGGGGTTCAGCACGCTCATTTCCGCCACGAGATCGACCTCGATGCGGAACTGCCGCGTCTTCTCCGGGAACACCAGGCGAGCCAGGTAGTTGGACTGTGGATCCTGCTGCCAGTTGATGAAATGCTCGGCCGGCAGCACTTTCAGGGAGTAGCTGAGTATGCGGCCGCGGCAATGCGGGGCAGGGCGGAGTCGGATGATCTGCGGGCTTAGCGTGACCGGCCTGTCGTAGTGGTAATCGGTGACGTGATTGAGTGCAACATGGATGGTCACAACGGGCTCCCGGCTACAGCAACAGGCGGCTCACTTTACCGAAGCCTTGGGGGAAAGACTATGCCGGAAGGGTGTTGCGCCGGGGGGTGAACCGGGGCAGGCGGGCGCCCACCCCGATGCTTGCAGCGGGGGTTATTTGCGCGGGGTCAGCTTCAGCAGCCGGCCACCGGCACCGTCCTCGATCACCCACAGATTGCCGTCCGGGCCCTGTTCGATGCCGCGGATGCGCTTGCCCATCACGAAGCGCTGAGCCTCAGCGGCAGCGCCGGTCTGGGCGTTGACGATGACCCGCACGATCGACATGGACGACAGCCCGCTGATGAAGGCGTTGCCCTTCCAGTCGGCGAACTGGTCACCGGTGTAGAAGATCAGGCTGGAGGGCGAGATCACTGGATTCCACCAGGCTTTCGGCGCCACGTACTTGCCGGAGGTATCGGTGTCGTGGTCGGGGATGATCTTGCCGTTGTAATGGTTGCCGTTGGACAGGTAGGGGTAGCCGAAGTTTTCGCCGGCATGGACCTGGTTCAGCTCGTCGCCGCCGCGTGGGGCCATCTCGATGTTCCACAGCTGGCCGCTGGGGTCGAAGGCAATGCCGAGCGGGTTGCGGTGGCCCATCGACCAGACCTCGGCAGCAATGCCGCCCTGGCTCGCAAAGGGATTGCCGGCCGCCGGCTTGCCGTTGTCGTCGAGGCGCAGGATCTTGCCGAGGTTGTTGTCCAGTTTCTGGCCCGGGGCGTTGTCGGGATTTTCGGCGTTGTTGTTGCGCTCACCGGCCGACACGAACAGGTGGCCTTCGTTGTCGAACAGGATGCGATGGCTGAAATGGATGTTGCTGCCGGCCAGCTTGGGCAGGGCGCGCCAGATCACTTCCAGTCCCTCGACGGCGTTCTTGTCGAGGTTCAGCGTGCCTTTTGCGAGGGCAGCACCGCTCGTTTCATTGTCACCGGGTTCAACGAAGCTGATGTAGACAACGCGGTTGTTGGCGAAATCCGGGTGTAGCTTGATGTCGCCAAGGCCGCCCTGGCCGGCATAGGCCACTTTGGGTGCGCCCGTGATTTCGGTCTTCTTGCCGTCCTGGGTCACGAGCTGGATGGTGCCGGACTTTTCGGTCACCAGCAGGCGACCGTCAGGCAGGAATTCATGTGCCCAGGGCTCGTTGAACTCGGCGATCGGCGTGCTGATGAAGGGGTAGGGTTCCTGCCCGTGGGCGGCGACGGCGAGGCCGAGGCCCAGGGCGAGGGCGAGCAGTTTGTTCATGACGTGTCCTCTCTATGGGGGGGGGCTGGCAAAAAATCCGCCGCCAGTATAGACCACGAACCACGGTCGGCGGCGAGGTCGCGGCGCCGTGCCGTCGGGGAACCCCGGCGGCGTCCGCCCGTACCGGGCCGCGTTCAGGGCGTGCGGTGGCGCTGGGCAACCTGCTTGCGGTGCTGGCGGAAGAGGAAGCGGTCGAGACCGTCCCTCACCTGCTGGCCAACGCCGATGAATTCCAGGGTGACGAGCGCCGGTGCTCCGGCGGCGCGTGTCGGCGTGGGCTCAGTCATCGCAGCGGCCGGCCGAGCCAGCAGGCGCAGGGGCTTGGCCACGGTGCTTTCGAGGTAGAGATCCAGCCGGTAGCAGTCCGCTGGCGGCAGCGGGCCGGCCAGTTGCAGGTGGCGGGAATCGAGTACCACCTGCTGCGTCGGGGGCAGGGGGTGGGTCTGCTGCAGCAGCATGGAGAGCAGGTCCAGCACTAGCGAGAGCTTGTGATCGAGGCGGCGGATCTCCGCGAGATTCTGGTCATTGTCTTCAGTTTCGGGCTTTTCGTGCAGGGTGCGCAGCCCCGCCAACAGGGCTTCATTGCTGCCGTTGAGGACAGCCAGCAGGGCGTCGGTCGGTGCGTCGGCCAGCGGCGTCACGGCGACGGGGAGCAGTCCATGGAAGCGCAGGCCGTCGTTGTGGTCTTCCTCGTGGTGTCTCTCGGTCATGGTAGCTGTCTCACATTGGTCTTTCCGGTCCTGCTCGTACCCTGCGCAGACATCGTTGGCCCCGTGGTGTTTCCGCGCTGCTGGGAGGTTCAGGACTCGCCGAGGTAGGCCCGGGCGGCGCTCACTTTGTGGTGCTGGTCAGCCTGCTCGGCCGCCAGCTTCTCGCGCGCAAAGCGAACCACCTCGATCAGGCTCTCGTTCAGCTGCAGCAAGGTCGCCAGCGCCTCGGCGATCAGCTCGGACTGGCTGTCGTGCTCCCAGCCACTGCAGGCCTGCAGCTCACCGCTGCG
>CANGUU010000101.1 GCA_947457195.1 Gammaproteobacteria bacterium | reverse complement strand
GTGGTCACGCAACCTCACCGACCGCGACTACTTCGAGCAGCTGTTGCCCGGCGCCGGCAACTACGGGCACTACGCCGGCGTGCTGGGCGATCCCCGCACCTGGGGTGCCACGCTGCGCTACACCTTCTGAGGCGAGCGCCGCGCGCGCCTGGCGAGGCCGGTTAGCAGGAATTCTGCTAAGCAAAGCAGTTTTCGTTGGTTCGTGCCACCGGCCCCGGCACGCACAATCCGCGCCGTTTTCCCAGCGGAGGTCTTGTCATGCGTTTCCCTCGTCTTGCAGCCCGTTCCCTCGCGCTGGCCAGCACTCTGCTGCTCGGCGCCTGCGGGGTCGACAGTCCGGAGTCGGCCACCGCAGGCGGTACCGCGCCAGCCATTACCCGCCAGCTGCTCAATGTCTCCTACGACCCGACCCGGGAGCTCTACCAGGATTTCAACCGCGTGTTTGCCGCACACTGGCAGGCGGAAACCGGAGAGCGCGTGGAGGTGACCCAATCGCACGGCGGCTCGGGCAGTCAGGCACGGGCCGTGATCGACGGGCTCGACGCGGACGTGGTCACACTGGCGCTCGCCTACGACATCGACAGCATTGCTGAGCGCACCGGCAAGGTGGCGAGCGACTGGGAGAGTGCCCTGCCGGACAACAGCGCTCCCTACACCTCGACGATCGTGTTTCTGGTCCGCAAGGGCAATCCGAAGGCGATCACGGACTGGCCGGACCTGGTCAAGCCGGGAGTGGAAGTGATCACACCCAATCCGAAGAGTTCAGGCGGCGCCCGCTGGAATTATCTGGCTGCCTGGGGTTTCGCCCTGCAGCAACCCGGGGGCAGTGCCGAGACGGCACGCCGCTTCGTCCAGCAGCTCTATGGCAATGTCTCCGTGCTCGATACCGGCGCCCGCGGATCGACCACCACCTTCGTGCAGCGCGGCATCGGTGACGTACTGATTTCCTGGGAGAACGAGGCTTTTCTAGCGGTGGAGGAACTGGGTCCGGAAACGCTGGAAATCATCGTCCCGTCGCAGTCGATCCTGGCCGAGCCGCCCGTCGCCGTCGTGGCGGGCAACGCCGAACGCAAGGGCAATGCGGCCGTGGCGCGGGCCTATCTCGAGTATCTGTACTCGGCCGAGGGGCAGCGCATCGTCGCGCGGCACTACTACCGTCCACGGCACCCGGAATTGGCGGACCCTGCCGACGTGGCTCGCTTGCCGGCGCTGCGTCTGTTCACCATGCGCGAACTGTTCGGTTCCTGGCGCGACGCACAGGCCACCCACTTCGACGACGGTGGCATCTTCGACCAGATCTACGAACTGCGTTGAGGCAGCGCTGCTGCCCGCCGAGGTCGGCCATGGCTTTGCCCTTGTTGATCGTGCCCGGCCTCGGTGGCAGCCATCCGCAGCACTGGCTGCACTGGCTTGCGCAGCAATTACCCGATTACCAACTTGCGACAGGAATCGACTGGCAGCAGCCCGTGCTGGCGCAGTGGGCCATGGCGCTGCGCGAGCAACTCGCTCGTTCCGCCACACCGGTGTGGGTGCTGGCCCATGATTTCGGCTGTCTGGCGGCCGTGGTAGCAGCTGCCGACCGCCCCGAGAAGATCGCGCAGCTCCTGCTGGTAGCGCCGGCCAATCCGCTGCGCTTCGATTGCATGGGCTTCAAGCCGGAACTGCTGCTGCTCAACGAGCGCTTCTGTCTCAGCCGGGCGCTGCCGCGCTACGTTCTGCAGGTCAGCGGCAAACTGGTGGCCAGTCGCAATGATCCCTGGCTGCCATGGCCCGAAGCGGCCGACTGGGCGGCGACCTGGGGGCTCGACCTGCTCGACGCCGGCAAGGCCGGCCACCTCGATGCGGCGTCGGGCCACGGCCCCTGGCCCAAGCTGCTGCGCTGGCTGCGCGCGTGGCAGCGGGCCGGCGTGGCGCCACCGGTGACCGAGTACCGGAATCGCCGCAAGGGTCGAGGCAGCGCACTGGCGGCGGTGCGTCAACTGACACGGGAGCAGATGCAGAGTCCGCAGGACCATCGCCTCTGGCAAGCACAGCGCGGGCAGTAACAAGCGGGCTTAGCAACTTTATTGCTAAGCAATGCAGTTTTTATTGTTTCGATGCGCCACAGCCGGTCTTTAGACTGCCGCGCACTTCCCGGAGCCTTCATGACTGCCCCTGCTGCTTCTGCCCACCACGGCGCCCGTCGCGTCTTGCCGGGCTTCCGCCTGACGCTCGGCTACACGCTCGTCTACCTGTCCCTGATCGTGCTGATTCCCACGGCAGCCGTCTTCCTGCGCACCATGGACCTGTCCTTCGGCGAGTTCCTGGACGTGATCAGTTCGCCGCGCCTGCTGGCCTCCTACCGGCTGTCGTTTGGCGCAGCACTGCTCGCCGCCGCCATCAATGCCCTGTTCGGTCTGCTGCTGGCGTGGGCCCTCGTCCGCTACTCGTTCCCCGGCAAGAAGATCGTCGATGCACTGGTGGACCTGCCCTTTGCCCTGCCCACCGCCGTGGCTGGCATCGCCTTGGCCACGCTGTATGCCAGGAATGGCTGGCTGGGCAGCATTTTCGAGGGACTGCTTGGCTTCAAGATTGCCTTCACCCCCTGGGGCGTACTGGTGGCGCTGGTCTTCATCGGTCTGCCTTTCGTGGTGCGCACGCTGCAGCCCATCCTCGAAGACCTGGAAACCGAGCTGGAGGAAGCTGCCGCCTCGCTGGGTGCCAGCCGCTGGCAGACCTTTCGTCATGTAGTCCTGCCGGTGCTGACGCCGCCGCTGATGACAGGCTTTGCGCTCGCCTTCGCGCGGGCCGTCGGGGAATATGGCTCGGTGATATTCATCGCCGGCAACATCCCGCTCGTCTCCGAGATCACGCCACTGCTGATCATCACCCGGCTCGAGCAATACGACTACACCGGTGCCACGTCGCTGGCGGTGGTGATGCTGGTGTTTTCCTTTGCGATGCTGCTGCTGATCAACTGCCTGCAGAGTTGGTCGGCCAAACGTACCGGGAGAACGGCATGAGTGCCGCCCCCGGCAAGGCACGGCGTGGCACGCGCTTCGAGCAGAGCGCCGCCACCCGCGAGCCGGCCTGGATCAAGTGGAGCATTCTCGCGGCCAGTCTGGGGTTCTTCCTGCTGTTCGTGCTGCTGCCCTTGATCGCCGTGTTCGTGGAGGCACTGCGGCGCGGCCTGGCGCCCTACCTGGCGGCGATCATCGAGCCGGATGCGCTGGCAGCACTGAGGCTTACGCTCACCATTGCGGCGATCGCCGTGCCACTCAATCTGGTGTTCGGCATCGCGGCAGCCTGGCTGATCGCCAAGTTCGACTTCCGCGGCAAGCAACTGCTCACCACGCTCATCGATCTGCCTTTTTCCGTATCGCCGGTGATCGTCGGCCTGATGTACGTGCTGATCTTCGGCGCCAACGGCTGGTTCGGCCAGTGGTTGCTCGCTCACGACCTCAAGGTGATCTTCGCCCTGCCCGGCATCGTGATCGCCACCGTGTTCGTGACCTTTCCGTTCGTGGCACGCGAACTGATTCCGCTCATGCAGGCGCAGGGGCGTGAAGAGGAAGAGGCCGCCGTGGTGCTCGGTGCCAATGGCTGGCAGGTGTTCTGGCACGTCACGCTGCCCAACATCAAATGGGGCGTGATCTATGGCGTGGTGCTGGCCAACGCGCGCGCCATGGGCGAATTCGGTGCCGTGTCGGTGGTGTCGGGCAAGCTGCGCGGCCAGACCACCACGCTGCCGCTGCAAGTGGAGATCCTCTACAACGAGTACAATTTCGCCGCCGCCTTCGCGGTGGCCTCACTGCTGGCGCTGCTGGCCCTGGTGACCCTTGCGCTGAAGAGCTGGGTCGAGCACCGCAGCCGCCGTGCCGACACTGGCGGCAGCCTGTCGCTGGAAGCGGCTGCTGCGGTCGCCGCGGCCAACAGGGCGACACGAACTTCCGCGGAAAAACCAGCCTCATGAGCATTCAAGTCAGTCACATCCACAAGCGCTTCGGTTCCTTCGTCGCACTCGACGACGTTTCCCTCGACTTCCATGCCGGCGAACTGGTGGCACTGCTCGGCCCCTCCGGCTGCGGCAAGACCACGCTGCTGCGCATCATCGCGGGCCTGGAGCAGGCCGACAGCGGCAACGTGATCCTGGAGGGTGAGGACGCCTCGGAGCGCCATGTGCGCGAACGCCAGGTGGGCTTTGTCTTTCAGCACTATGCGCTGTTTAAGCACATGACCGTGTTCGACAACGTGGCGTTCGGGCTGCGCATGAAGCCGCGTGGCCAGCGACCCGACGACGCCAGCATCGCGGCCAAGGTGCACGCGTTGCTCGATCTCGTGCAGCTCGACTGGCTGGCTGACCGCTTCCCCTCCCAGCTGTCCGGGGGCCAGCGGCAGCGCATCGCGCTGGCGCGCGCCCTGGCGGTGGAACCACGGGTGCTGCTACTCGACGAACCCTTCGGCGCACTCGACGCCAAGGTGCGCAAGGAGCTGCGGCGCTGGCTGCGCAAGCTGCACGACGAACTGCACATCACCTCCATCTTCGTGACGCATGACCAGGAAGAAGCGCTGGAAGTCGCGGACCGCGTGGTGCTCATGAACCATGGTCGCATCGAGCAGGTCGGCACACCGGAAGCGGTGTACAACCACCCTGCCACCCCATTCGTCTATGGCTTTCTCGGTTCGGTGAACCTCTTTCACGGCCGCGTGGAGGACCAGGTGCTGCAGGTGGGTGACGCCAGTGTGCCGCATGCCACCGGCGGATTTGCCAGCGGTGCGGAAGTGTTTGCCTTTGCGAGACCGCATGAGCTCAGCATCCTGACCGACCCGAATGCCACCGAAGGGCTCGCGGCCAGCGTGGTACGGGTCCTGTCGTTCGGTGTCAGCAGTCGCGTGGAGCTTGACGGGCGCGGCAGCGCCGCCGGCCAGCACTTCGAAGTGGAGCTGCCGCAGGCGGAAGTCGGCAAGCTGGCGCTGCAGCCCGGTCAGCACGTGCGCCTGCTGCCGTCGCGGCTCCGACTGTTCGAACGCAGCACGCCAGGTTGAGCCATGGCAGTCCGACAAAGGTACGGGTACTCAAGCAAAGCCTCGCTGCTGGGCCTGCTGCTGTGGACCCACGGCGCGGCGGTCTCCGCCGCCGAAGCACCGCGCTCTTTCTACGTAGAGGCCGGTAGCTACGCGACCCAGCGCGAGAGTGACCCGCCGGCGTACGTGCGCAATGTGGGTCGCGCGCTCGACGATCCCTCACTGGCCTGGCTGGATGCCGGTCTCGAGTACCGGCTGCGCTACGAGTACCGGGACGACGACATTCGCCGCCCCGATCCGACCGACACGGACAAGCCCATGCTCAAGCGTACGCGGGCCTGGCTCGGTGCCCGCACAGCCTACGATCCCCTGCGCTTCGCCATCGAACTGACCGACTCGCGTGAACATGCCGGGCACTACCCGCAGGACAATCGCGACGTCAACAAGGTGGAGCCCATCCAGGCCTATACCGAACTGCACTTCGCTACGGCGTTCGGCACGGACCCGCGTGGTGCTGCGCGTCCGCTGACGCTGCGTCACGGCCGCATGGCCTTTGAGGTGCTCGATCGTCGTCTGGTTGCCCGTAACGAGTGGCGCAACACCAGCAACAGCTTCACCGGTACGCGTGTGCAGCTCGGCACTGACGCCAATGACTGGTCGCTGGATGCCTGGAGCCTGCACCCGCTCACCCGTCTGTTGGAGCGTCTCGATACGCCGAGCGACGACGTGCGTTTCGATGCACTGATCCTGCACTGGCGGCGCTGGTCCTCGCGGCTCACGATCGAGCCCCACTTCTTCCACCTCCGCCAGCGACCCACACTGGCCAACGGCCTGCGCGCGCGCGACCTGCTGGCACCCGGGCTCCGCGTCCACGGACAGGCGGCCGATGCCGCACTCACCTGGGACGTCAGCCTGATGAAGCAGCACGGCAACGATCAGGGCCAGCGCAGCGCTGCCCGGGCGCTGACTGCAGAACTTGGCTACACGTGGCGCAGCCTGCGCTGGCGTCCGCGCCTGAGTGGGTTCTATGGCTACGCCAGCGGTGACGAAGACCCGGACGATCGCCTCAACCAGCGCTTCGAGCGCTTCTACGGCTTTGCACGCCCTTGGTCGGCAGACGACTACTTCGTCTTCGAAAACCTGCGGGCCCCGAAGCTCCGGCTGGAATTCCAGCCCTGGCCCGGTGTACGCGTAGACGCCGGGTACAGTGAGTATCGACTGGCGAGCCGCCGCGACCGGCTTTTCACCCTGCTGGCGGGGTCGGCCGCCAACCGCGACCGCAGCGGCCACAGTGGGAGCGAGCTCGGGCAGAACTGGGACCTGCGCATACGCTTCAATCCGGCGCAGCACCTGCAGGCAACGCTGGGCTACTCGTCGTTCCGCCATGGCGGCTTCGTACAGCAGCGGCAGCGTCTGGCCACCGGTACCACCACCGACGACTCGGATTTCCTCTACCTGGAGCTGTTGTGGCGCTGGTTTGAGTAAGCGTGCACGGCGCGCGCCGCAGCCGCCTGCTCACTCGTCGGCGGGAGGCTCCGCCCGGCGACTGCGCCTGACCGGCGCGAAGCCGGCCCCGTCCATCAGCGTACCTGCCGGACCGGCACCGTCGGCCTCGCGAGGCGCTGTCGGTACGCGGCGCTTGC
>CANGUU010000100.1 GCA_947457195.1 Gammaproteobacteria bacterium | reverse complement strand
GCCGAGGGCTACTGGCGTGCCTTCAACACCAACGGCACGGATGAATACTACCCGGCGCCGTTCTGGCCCAACGTGCCGCGGCTGGAGAACGGGTTCAGGACCACCGATGTCGCCTTTGCCGGCAACCCACCGATGGGCGCAGCAGAGCAGTTCGATCTGGGCTTCCACGCGGGCCGCAATATCTGGGACCTGCGCTATCCGGTGGTGGACGAGGAATACGGGGTGGTGATGAGCTTCGCCCGCTTCGGCTTGAAGGCCGGCTTTGAGCCCTCGCGTCCGGCGCAGGTGGCCCAGCGTCTGGTCGCCGAGTTCTTCGCAATACGCAAAGGGCTGATCTGGGACATCCAGGCGGCGATGGTGAACCATGACGAGGCCCTGCCCAGCGCCTGGCAGCCGGACTATGGCCCCACACGCGGCGGTTGGGCGCCGATCGCCTGCGACCGGGCCTGCCTGACCCAGTACATCGACGCCTATTTTGCCGCGCTGCTGGCGAACGATGCGGCGGCGCTGCCGCAGGCCGCGAATGCGCGCATCACACTGAACGGCAAAGAGGTGACGTTGGCCGACGCCCTCTGGAGTGGCGCGGACAACATACGCTGGCGCTTCGACATCGTGAACGCACGCCTTGGCGATACGGGCACGCAGATCGTCATGGTCGACGAGAACGGTCAAGACTCCATGGAGATCGTACGTCTCAAGGTAGCCCAAGGCGCGATCACCGAGATCGAGATCGTGCGGGCGTTCAAGGGCGATACCGGCGAAGCCTGGTGGGGCCCGGAGCAGCTGGACCCGCAACCGTCCGAATTCCTGACCCTGCCGATTCCGGTGCCCGAGCGTGATTCCTATTACAAGCTGGTTGCCGTGGCCGACGGCTACTTCCGCGCGTTCCAGACCAACGGCACGCCGGACTACCACCCCGCCGCGCTGTTGCCGGATACGCGGCGCTTCGAAAACGGCGTCAATTTCACCGGCCTGTACCGCAATGGCGTCTATACCACCGCCGCGGACGGCTTCCACAAGGGCCGCTTCATCGGGCGCAACCTGTGGGACCGCCGCCATGCGGTGGTGGACGAGGAGCGCGGCATCGTGCTGATGCTGCTGCGCTTCGGCCGGCTCGACGGCCCCATCGAAAACGCCAGCTCGGTCACCGCGTTCGACCGCCTGGTGGCCGAGTTCTTCTCGGTGAAGTCAGGCAAGATCCAGGAGGTGCAGGCCATTCTCTACGACCTGGACGATGCCGAGCCCATGGGCTGGGACACCTCTTGGTACGGCCCCGGTCGTGGTGGCTGGCACCGTATGTCCACCGGGCAATAGGCGCAGCATGCAGGCTCTACGAGCGCGAGGCCATTCTGGGTTGGGGGCTACGCCGGGAGGTCCTGCACGCCTGGCGGCCAATTCCACTTTGTTTCCCCTTTCGCTCGGCGCAAGGGGAAAGTCGAGCACCCATCGCCAAAGCCAGACATTTCAGTCGGTAATTCACGTGTGAATCAGTAGCGCACCGACCGGTTCGCCCTTCGGTGAACCGGGAACAGGCGCAACAAAGTCCACGCGGCCCCCTTTGCCCAACGTCGTAAATTTGTAGTAACAACTCCCCCGCATGAGCCACGCACGGCAACACATAAAAACGGCTCAGCCATACGCACATTCATCGTCTCGGGGGAGAGTCACCATGGTCCGCAGGTTCCCTGCCAGGAAATCACTTTCCGTTTTCATCGCCTGTCTGGCGGCACTGACTGCCAGTCGCGGCAGCTTTGCGCAGAATGCCATCGAGGAAATCTCCGTCACCGGCACGCGCATCCGCCAGAGCTCCGGCATGGTGACGCCCGTTCCTGTCACTGCCATCACGCCGGCGGAGCTCACCAACTTCGATCCGGGCGGCACGGTGGCGGAGCAGCTCAACGGGCTCCCACAGTTCTTTGGTAACCGCAGCGCACAGAGTTCGACCGGTGCCATGAATGCCGGCTCGGGCTCGAGTTTCCTCAACCTGCGCGACCTCGGCGCCAACCGGACGCTGGTGCTGTTCGATGGCTCGCGCGTGGTACCGGCCGACATCACCGGAGCGGTCGGCATCGACACCTTTCCGATGGCGCTGATGAGCACCGTCGACGTGGTCACCGGCGGTGCCTCGGCGGCCTACGGTGCCGATGCGCTGGGAGGGGTCGTGAACTTCGTGCTCAACCGGGAATTCCAGGGTCTCAAGCTCGAAGCCGGCACAGGCGTCACCGAAGTCGGTGACGGCGAGCGCTGGAACGTCTCCGCCGCCGGTGGCACGAAAATCGGTGACCGCCTGAATGTGATCGGGTCGGTCGAGGCGCTACAGATCAAGCAAATCCTGCGCGACCCCACCGAGCTCGACGGCGACTGGTGGCAGCGCTGGGGCTACGTGACCAACCCGGACTGGGTATCGGCCACCGCCACGCCGAACGTGCCGCAGCGCCTCACGTTGCCGTGGGTCTCCTCGAGCGAGCACAGCCCCACCGGCGTCATCTGGGCCAGAACCGCCACCAGCAGCACCGCCACGCTGCGTCCGTTCGCGCTCAATGGCATGACCTTTCTCAAAGACGGCTCCGGCGTGCGCCCGTTCGTGAAAGGAGATGTCTACGCAGCCCCCAACCGCAGCGGCTCCACCAAGTCGATGTCGGGCGGGCCGGAAGCGCAGATTGCCAATGCGGCCTTCGAGAATGGCCCCTACGGCGCCGAGACGATCTCGCGGTCGATGTTCACCGCCGCCAAGTACGACTTCAGCGACAACGTCTCCGGCTTTGCTCAGGTGATGGTGGGGCGCGCCGAGACCAACTCGCCGGGCCGGCGCAGCCAGTATTTCCTGCGCGACAACTTCCACGCCACGGTGTACCGCGACAACGCCTTCCTGCCAGCCTCTGTGGCGGCTGCCATGGACAGCGCCGGCATTACCTCGTTCCAGCTACACAAAGCCGGTGCGTTCAAGGGCGACAACAATGTCGATGAGGGTGATGGCAAGGAGGTCTTCACTACCTATTCGTGGAGCACTGGGGTCGACGTCGTGCTGCCGAACGGGTGGGATCTGCGCGCGTCCTGGCAGTCGGGACGTTCCGACAACCGCGCCGGCCTCTATGGCCAGATTCGCATCGACCGCATGTTTCTCGCCATGGACGCCGTGCGTGACCCGAAGACCGGCGCCGTGGTCTGCCGCGTACAGCTCGCCAATCCCACGCCGGCACAACTGGCCGCCACGCCGGCCATCAAGGGCAAGATTTCTGCGGCTGGTGGACCGCTCAAATCACCGATCGGACTCGACAATACCGTGCGCGACTGCGTGCCCTACAACGTGATGGGCGCCGGCAATATGAGCAAGGAGGCGGTGGATTACACGCAATCCGATCGCATCGAGCTGAGTCGCGTGGACCAGGACTTTGCCGAACTGCTGGTCAGCGGAGAGCTGCTGCAGGGCTGGGAGGGACCGATTTCCTTCGCCGCCGGCCTCACCTGGCGCGAGCAGGGTTTTGCCCAGTACGTGCTCTCCGATGTCTACGATCTGGGCCCACCACAGAACGCGCCTGAGCTGGGGATCCAGGGAATACCATCCGGCTACAGCGGAGGCAGTGCGACCCTGCACCGCCTGTCGTCACAGCGCAACGCCAGCGGCGCACTCGATGTGTGGGAGGCCTTCACCGAAGTGAACATCCCGCTGTGGGCGGCGGATACGGGGGCACAGCGGCTGGATACCACGCTGGCCTACCGCTCCTCGGACTACTCGCGCTCCGGACGCATCGAAAGCTGGAAGGCCGGGCTGGACTTCCAGCTGCTCGACGACCTGCGGCTGCGGGCGACGCGCTCGCGCGACGTGCGTGAGCCTACTTTCACCGAGCTGTTCAACAACCGCGGCGGCGGTGGCGCCAGCATCGACACCGGCAGCGGTCCACTGCTGTTCATTACGGCCAGCAGTGACGGCAACCCCAATTTGCGGCCGGAGATCGGCGACACCACCGTGGCCGGTTTCGTCTACCAGCCGCGCTGGCTCGACGGCCTGCAGCTTTCTTCCGACTGGTATGACGTCAAGATCAAGGACTCGGTGGGGTCACTCGGAGCCCAGCGCATTTACGACGAATGCAAGCGGGGCAACACATCGTTCTGTGGCGCCATCGACTACGATGCGGCAGGGGTTGTTACCCTGATCCGCAATGGCTATGTGAACGTCAACCAGGCGCGCGTGCGTGGCACGGACTTCGAAGCCTCCTATCGGTTGGAACCAGACTGGTTCGCCAGCCGAGACGAATCGCTGACCTTCCGCATGCTGGCCGGTTTCATTCGCGAACGTTCCGACACGCCGCTCGGCGGCACGCCACTGGATGTGTCCGGCGGGCTCGGTTCGCCCGACAAGACCGGCAACGCCACCGTGTCCTACAGCGTTGGTCCCTACAGCGTGCGCCTGCAGCAACGTTACATCACCAGCACCACCCGCGACGTGCGCTGGGTGGAAGGCGTGGATGTGGACGACAACACGGTGGCGTCGGGCAACTACACCAACCTGCAGCTCGGCTACTCGGGTGAGCGAGACAGCGGCGGCACCTGGCAGCTGTCACTGAATATCACCAACCTCTTTGATCGCTCGCCACCGATCGTGGCCAACTACAGCACGGCCGGCACGGCGCAGAGCATCCCGAACGGCTACGATCTTTACGGCCGACGCTACCAGCTCAGCGTTAACATGAACTTCTGACCCCCAGCGCGCCGGCGCCGTGTCCCGTACCGGCGCCGCGTCTTTTCCTACTGACCGAGAGGACCCCATGAAACTGATCCACCCCACCCTGCTTGCCCCCATCGTGACACCGGCGCTGGCGCTGCTGCTGACCGCACCCGCGCTTGCCCATCACTCCTTCTCTGCGCAGTACGACAGCGAAAAGGCCGTGAACCTGAGCGGTACCGTTACCAAGATCGAGTGGCAGAACCCGCATGTGTACCTCTACATCGATGTAGAGGACGCGCAGGGAGAGTTCCACGAATGGGCACTGGAAATGGGCGCACCGGCCGTGCTCACGCGTACCCTGGGCTGGACGCGCTCCACGCTGGAGATCGGCGACCAGATCAAGGTGGAGGGCCGCGCCGCGCGCGACGGCAGCAACCTCGCCAACGCCCGCACGGTGACGCTGGCCTCCGGCGAGCAGCTCGGTGCCGGTTCCAGCCAGAACACCACGCCGTGAGGGCCAGCGAATGACAACCAAGCCGTTTTCCTTCATGCGCCCCGCCTGTCTCGGCCTGCCCCTGCTGGCGTCGCTGGCGCTGCTCTCCGCCTGTTCGCAGGAGCCGGCTGCCGACGCGGCGGGTGATGTCACTGGTGGTCCTGCCGCCGCGAACATGCCCAGCACCGCCGCGACCAGCAAGCCGGCGCCACGCCTGCCGAACGGCACGGTCAATCTCGGCCTGGCGCCGGGCGAGCGTGGCTTCTGGGGCAGCAGTGGCAGCATCTACGACCACGGGCGACTCAGCTCTCCCACCAATTTGCTGATCGGCGACGTGCCGTTCCAGCCCTGGGCCAAGGCACTCTACGAGTTCCGCCAAGCCAACAACGAGAAAGACGACCCGCACTCGCGCTGCCTGCCTGGCGGCCCCACGCGCGAAATCGAGACGGTGAACGGCTTCGAAATCCTGCAGATGCCGGACCTGAACCGCGTGTACTTCGTGTTCGGGGGCGGCGAGCACAGCTGGCGCGTGGTCTACACCGACGGCCGCCCGCTGCCAGACGTAGACAATCCCGACACCATCCCCACCTACCTCGGCTACTCCTCGGCACGCTGGGAAGGCGACACGCTGGTGGTGGAGTCCACGGGCTTCAACGAGAAGATGTGGTTCACACAGGGCGGTCTGCCGCATACGCGCTACCTGCACCTCACCGAGCGTTTCTCGCGCCCGGACTACGACACGCTCAGCTACGAAGTCACCGTGGACGATCCCGGCGCCTATACACGCCCGTGGAGTGGCGGCTTCCAGGTGAAGTGGAACTACACCAGCTGGGATGGCACGGAAGCCGGCGAAATCCACGAGTATTTCTGCCAGGACAACAATCGCGACGTGCAGCACATGGTTGGCAACTGAGGCCCGCGCCGCTGTGGTATTTCTCTGATTCAACGGAAACGACACATGAACACATTCGCAAGAACCGCCCAGCACCTGCTGCAGCTGCTGGCCTGCTGGCTGGCCCTTTCCCTGCCGGCTGTACTCGCGCAGGAAGGGCATCCGCTCACCGGCAGCTGGAGCGGCAGCCGCAGCGTGGATGGCAAGAATGCGCGCGTCCTGCTGGTGGTGGAGCTGGCACGTGACCAGACGCTTTCGGGCTACATGTTGGAGCAGGGCAAGCGCGTACCGCTGGAAGGAGTCGCCGTCGACCCCGCCACGTGGACGGTCACCTTCTCGCTCGGCGCCTCGGAAGCCGGCCCGCGCTACTCGGTGCAGGCACGCTTCGACGACCTGGGCTCGGCCACCAGCCGCAAGCTGCTCGGCACCTGGAACGACGGCACCGCCAGCGGCGACTTCAGCGTGCAGTTCAACTAGCCTGCTCCCGCGTCTGCTGCCACTCGCCAGCCCCGACGGGCGGTGTACAATCGCGCCCGTCTTTGCAGGGCCTATAGCTCAGTTGGTTAGAGCAGCGGACTCATAATCCGTTGGTCCCAGGTTCAAGTCCTGGTGGGCCCACCATCTCCTTGCGGGTGATCCTGAACACCAGGTTTTTCCTGG
>CANGUU010000099.1 GCA_947457195.1 Gammaproteobacteria bacterium | reverse complement strand
GCGAGTTGCAACACGACCTGCAACTGCTGAGGCAGCGCTACCAGCAACTCAAATCGGAACTGCAGTCGCAGCGCGAAGCCTGGCAGCAGCTGCTGCAGCACTTCGCCCGCATCCAGGCCGTCTGACGTCCGGCGCCGCTGGGGCCTGGGTCCGGCGCAGACTGCATAGCAGAAGCCTCGCGCACCAGTCACGCAAGTTGTCCCGGCCACTGTGGTTCTTCTTTGCCCTGCACGACCTGCAGCTCCGCGAGGTCCGCCACGCGGCGGGCGCGGGTCGAAACGCGCTGCTCGCCCACGCCATATCCCCAGCTCACGGCCACGAACGGCAGGCCTGCCTCGGCGGCAGCGGCTTCGTCGTGGCTGGTGTCGCCGATGTAGACACTGCTACCGGTGCCGAGCGCCTGGTCCACCAGCAACTGCCGCAGCATGCTGCCCTTGTCGGCGAACGGAGGCGTGCGCGAATCCAGGCAATACACGGCCGTGAACAGCTCACGCAGGCGGAAGTGCTCCAGCAGCAGCAGCGTGGGCCGCTCCCGCTTGTTGGTGGCGAGGTAAAGCCGCTGCCCGGCGCCAAACAGCCCGCGCAGCGCCTCCGACACCCCGGGATACAACTCGGTGGCATAGAGCCCTTCGTCATCGTAGTGCGCCTTGAACTCGGCCGTGAGCTGCGCGATCAGCAGCGGGTCCTGACGGCCCACCACCCGGGCCAGCGTCTGCGGCAGCGGCGGCCCGATCAGCTCTCCCGTCAAGGGAACCGCCGGCGCCAATCCATGCGCCTCCAGAATGCGCGCGTAGGTGTGCAGGATGGCAGGGCCCGAATCGATGAGCGTGCCGTCGAAGTCGAAGATGAGGTGGCGGGCTATCCGGGCAGGGGTCACAGCAAAAGCTCGGTTTCCGGGACATGCAGCATTGTATCGTTGAAGCATCGCCGGATGGCGCGAGCAAATCTGCCTGAACCCCAGCGCCTCAGGAATAGATTTCCTTTTGCAGTAATCCCTTCAGATACCTGCCGTAGCCGCTCTTGGCGAGCGGCTGGGCGAGTTTTTCCAGCTCGGTGTCACTGATCCACCCTTGGTGCCAGGCCACTTCCTCCGGGCAGGCCACCTTCAGCCCTTGCCGGCGCTCGATGGTCTGGATGAACTGGCTGGCTTCCAGCAGTGAATCATGGGTGCCGGTGTCCAGCCAGGCCATGCCGCGCCCCATGATTTCCACGCTGAGCTGGCCGCGCTCGAGGTAGATACGGTTGATGTCGGTGATCTCCAGCTCGCCCCGCGGCGAGGGCTTGAGATCCCGCGCAAAATCGCAGACCTGGCTATCGTAGAAATAAAGTCCCGTCACGGCGTAGCGCGACTTGGGCTGCCTGGGCTTTTCCTCGATGCTGACTGCCGTGCCGTCCTGGTCGAACGCCACCACGCCGTAGCGCTCGGGGTCACTTACCGCGTAGGCGAACACGGTGGCCCCTGGTTTCCGGGAACTTCCCGAGCGGCCTGCACGCAGCAACTGCGCCTGGAATTCATGGCCGTAGAACAGGTTGTCGCCCAGCACCAGCGTGCTCGGTGACTGGCCCACGAAGTCGCGACCGATGATGAAGGCCTGCGCCAGCCCATCGGGGCTGGGCTGCACGGCATACGTCAGGTTGAGGCCCCACTGATGGCCGTTGCCCAGCAACTGCTCAAAGCGCGGCGTGTCCTGCGGCGTGCTGATCAGCAGGATGTCGCGGATGCCCGCCAGCATCAGCGTGGTGAGCGGGTAGTAGATCATGGGCTTGTCGTAGATGGGCAGCAGCTGTTTGGAAACCACCGAGGTCACCGGGTGCAAGCGGGTACCGGAGCCCCCGGCGAGGATGATGCCTTTGCGTGTCGTCATGCGAGAAGTTCCTTGAGCGTGCGGTCCACATGCCACTGCCACGGCGGCAGCTGCAGGCCGAAGGTGCGCTCCAGCTTGCTGCAGTCGAGGCGTGAATTGGGCGGGCGCCGGGCCGGGGTGGGATATTCAGCGGTGGTGATGGCCTCGACCTGTGCCGGGGTGATCGTGAGTTGAGCACCGAGCGCCGCCGCCTGAGCAAAGATGTGGCAGGCAAACCCATGCCACGAGGTGTCGCCCGCCGCCACGCAGTGGTAAACACCGCGCACCGCCGCCCCTGCCAGCTGGTGTTTCAGCACATGGGCCGTCACATCCGCCAGCAGCTCCGCCGAGGTAGGCGCCCCGACCTGATCCGCCACCACCCGCAGCGACTCACGCTCGCGGCCGAGCCGCAGCATGGTTTTCACGAAGTTGTGGCCACGCGCTGCATACACCCAGCTCGTGCGCAGGATGACCGCATTGGCCCCCGCGGCCAGCACGCCCTCGTCACCCGCCAGCTTGCTGCGGCCGTAGGTGGAAAGCGGGCCCGTGGGGTCCGTCTCCGTGTAACGCCCCTGCTTGTCGCCCGGGTACACGTAGTCCGAGGAAAAGTGGATGAAGGGGATGCCTAGCGCAGCCGCCGCCTCGGCCATGGCCGCCGGTGCCGCGGCATTCACCGCGAAGGCCAGTGTGGGCTCCTGCTCCGCCTTGTCGACGGCCGTATAGGCGGCCGCGCTCACCACAGCCAGCGGGCGCATGGCCTGCAACAACGCCTGCACGGCCGCGGGCGACTCGAGCGCTACCGCTTCCCGCCCCAGCGCCTGTACGGGCGCCAGCAACGCCAGGCTGCGCTGCAGGGCCCAACCCACCTGGCCATGGGCACCGAATATCAGAATCACGAGACAACCTGCACGGCTAGGGGTACTCCAGAGCTCGCCCGCGGCGCGCCCTACTGTCGCGCCGACTCGAGAGTGCCCGCTGCGGCAAGCGCCTTTACCCACAACGGCATCCTGCCCCGACCAGACCAGGTCTGTTTGGGGTTTTCAGGATTTTTGTACTTGGGTGAAACCGTCTTGCGCTTCGTCAACCTGCCTTTGGGTTCCCCGCTCGCGGGCTTCGGTGACTTCAGACTGGCCAGAATCTCGCGGGCAGTAATGCCGTTCTGGGTCGCCAGCAAGACAATGCGGTCAAGGATTCGCTTGTGATTCTTGCTCATCAGCGCCTTCTTGCGTTGCTGAAGAGTAGCGATCTTTTTTTCTATTGCCGCAATTTGTGTCTCTTTTGTTTTTGCCATATTGAACGCCTCTACGGTACGAGTCCGATCATGTATCAAGCGGGCCCATGCGAGCAAGGCATGCCATGCCCACAGGGCTCAAGCATCCACTGCTCCAGGCGATTCGAACGGATGCATACCGTGCCCCTACGGGTGGATATCCGGCTGTGACGGAAACAACTTTCTCTCTTGCAAATAGTCTGCTTTGTACGCCTCGGCAAAATGCCTGAATTCGACAAGATCTACCTTGTAGGGAAAGTTGCTCTCGGTCAGCCGCTCCTTCAATTCGCCGATCAAGTTTGACAGATCCTTGTCTGACTCAACCATCAGATCCAGATCGGAGAACGTGCTGTGGTCTCCCCTGGCGCGGGAGCCAAAACAGTAGACCTGCGCATCGCAGCTGGCGAGCGGCGTTACCACTGTCTTGCGAATGTAGTCGTATTCGCTCGTCGCCAATCCGAACATCATGACTTTGCCAGACGTTGAGCCAACGACTTCAGCGTCGGTACGAAGGCGCAAGCGAAGGCATAGACCTGCTCGGCAAGATCCTCTTTGTAGGTGTGTGACGACAGATTCCGCATGTCGATCGCTTTGAGCCAAATCGCCACGTCATCGATGTAGCCGCTTTGCGCCATCTCCCGGACAACATCCTTGGGTGCAGTGGTGGATACACCCATCGCTCGCCTGGCACTTTTCCATGCCAGTTCGATACTGAATTCAAAGCGCTGGATGACGGAGTCCCGTAGAAAATCGGACTTTGGTTGGCGCACGGCCTCATCGAGGCGATCGATTGCCCGGGTAAATTCATGCAGGGTCATGTGGTGGCTCCAACCTTTCGAACACGGGACATTGTAGCTGACGCTGCCGCCATCGTACGGGCATCGCGATGGCTGCTGATCTGTACGGGCACGGCCTGCCGTGCCCCTACGATTTGGATGACATGCCCGTACGATTTGGACGCTGTGCCCATACACGCTTCAGGGTTGCCAGGTATCCCACGTACGCAGGATCTGCCCGGCCACGTTGTCCTGGTTGGCTTCCGGCACTGGCTCGAACTTCTGCAGACGGCCGGCAAAGCAGTCGGCGATATAGAGATTGCCGAGCTGATCCGTGCTCATGCCATGTGAACACTGCAAGCGCCCGGCCTGCGGGCCCGCTGCACCCCAGCTATAGAGAAAATTGCCGTCGAGGTCGAACTTCAGCAGTCGGTTGGTGAAGGCATCGCCGGCCCAGATATAGCCCTTGTCGTCGATGAAGTGGTTGGTCACCAATGTGGTCTGGCTGGCCGGCCAGTGCGGCGAGCGCAGCGGCCACATGTCGAGGAAGTTGCCTTCCACATCGAACACCTGCATGCGCTCATGGCCGCGGTCGACCACGAACAGCCGCCGGTCGGCGCTGATGGCGATGCTGTGCGGCGTATTGAACTCGCCCGGCCCCGGATTGGCCGGGTCTGCCGGCGCTTGTCCCCAGTCCTTGATGAACGCATCGTCCGGGCCGTATTTCACCACGCGCGTGCCGCCATAACCGTCAGTGATGAAGTAGGTGCCGTCGGGCAGCCAGGCGATATCGGTCGGACGGTCAAAGGTATTGGGGCCGCGGCCGCGCTCACCCGGCGTGCCCTTGCTGTGCTCCAGCACGCCGTCATAGCTAAAGCGATAGATCATGTGCAGCTGGTCATCGATGATCCACACGTGCTTTTCCGCATCGTACGGGCTGATCTTGATCTGGTGCGGCCCGCGCCCGCACGGCAACTGGCTGAACATCTGCTCCAGATGCGGCCACTCATCAACGAGGTTGCCCTCGCGGTCGAGGATGTAGATCGAATGCTCCCAGCGGCGCTCCCAGCCACGCAGCGGTGCGCTCTCGCAGGTGGCCGAAAGCCCGTCGGTATTGCTGTTGGCATTGCCGCGCGAAGGATTCAACGCCGCATAGGGCGTCCACGGTGCTGCGCCTTCCGGCAACGGCAGTTCGCCGCGCATAGCCACCCAGATGCGATCGGGGCTTTCAGCGTAAACACCGCCGAACGAACCCCAGGTCCAGCCGTCGTGGGAATGGCGATCATCCGGCAGTGGCTTCGGCCAGTTTTCTACTACGCGGTAGGGGCCGGTGGGCCAGTCCTGGAAGGTTTGGCGCGTGGCAGGAGCGGTAGCTGCTGCAGCCGGAGGTGCAGCAATGGAAACCTGCGCTTCGGCAGATTCAGTCGGCGTAGTGGCAGGGTTACAGGCAGCGAGCAGGACAGCAAACAACGACAGCGGTGCAGCGAACGTACTGGTCAGTGACGTGTGGCGCATGGCGACCTCCCTCTTGGTGGAGTTTCAGTTTGACTGGCGGGCCATTGTACGCCGGGTTGTTGTACGGGCGCGGAATCGATCTTGTACGGGCACGGCATGCCGTGCCCCTACAGCCCTCCACGTTACCTTCCGTACGGGCACGGCATGCCGTGCCCCAACGGTTCGGCTAGAATGCCGGCAGTTGAAAGGACAAACCCATGACTACAGACTCCCGGCCACCGCGCTGGCAGCAGCGCTACAGCAATTTCCTGCGCGCCCTGCAGGCACTGCGCGATGGCGTTCAGCTGGCCAGCACACGCGCCCTGACTCCGCTGGAGCAGCAAGGTCTGATTCAGGCGTTTGAATTCACCCACGAACTGGCGTGGAACGTGCTCAAAGACTACCTCGACTACCAAGGTGTCACCGGCATCACAGGCTCCCGCGATGCCAGTCGTGAAGCCTTCAAACGAGGGCTGGTTGCCGACGGCGAGGTGTGGATGGACATGATCCGGGCCCGCAACCTCAGTTCGCATACCTACAACCAGAGCACTGCCACTGCGCTGCTGACAAGTATCCAACAGCACTACTGCCCAGCCTTTGTTCAACTGCAGCAGCGATTCGCCACCTTGACGCCATGAACACCGCGACTGTGCTGCCATATGGACTTCCTGCTGCCACGATCAGCAGCCTGCAGGCTGTGCTGGCAATGCATCCGCAGGTAGAAACCGCCGTGCTCTACGGGTCGCGCGCGTTAGGCAGCCACAAACCGGGCTCCGACATCGATCTGGCGCTTGTTGGCAACGCGCTTACCGAGCGCGACCTGGCGATGATTGCCAACGAGATCGATGACCTGCTGCTGCCCTATACCCTCGACTTGTGCAGGTTGGACGCCATCGATAATCCTGCGCTGCTTGCCCACATCAAAGAGGCAGGAAAGACCATCTTTCGCAGGGAAAGCGACTGATGCTCCGCCCCTGTACGGGCACGGCATGCCGTGCCCCTACAACCCTCCACCTTGCCTTCCGTACGGGCACGGCATGCCGTGCCCCTACAACCCTCCACCTTGCCTTCCGTACGGGCACGGCATGCCGTGCCCCTACGCATCCCCGCCAAACAAATCGCGCGTGTAAACCCGCTCCGCCACATCGCGCAGCTCATCCGTCATGCGGTTGGCCACGATCAGGTCGGCCTGCTGTTTGAAGGCGGCCAGGTCATTCGACGTCCCCCCGTCATTGAGTAGCACCGCACCTTGGAGTCCAATCCACCCAGACGAGGAGATTGGACGTGAAGAAGCGGTTTTCAGAAGAACAGATCATTGGGTTTTTGAAGGAGGTCGATGCCGGGATTCCGGTGAAGGAGCTGTGCCGGAAGCATGGCTTTTCGG
>CANGUU010000098.1 GCA_947457195.1 Gammaproteobacteria bacterium | reverse complement strand
TGGATCGCGTTTTCCCAGCATTACTTCCTGAGCGCGTGGGTCCCGGCCGCCAGCGAACAGAATACCTTCAGCGTACGGCGCCACAACGACGGCACCTACCTCCTGGGCTTTGTAGGTCCCGAACAGACCGTCGCACCCGGCCAGACGCTGACCCTGGAGAGCGGCTTCTGGGCAGGACCAAAGAACCAGGACCGTCTCGAAGAGATCGCCACCAACCTTGGCCTCACCATCGACTACGGCATGCTGTGGTTCGTGGCCAACCCGATCTTCCACCTGCTGAGCTGGCTGAACGCCGCGGTCGGCAATTACGGGGTTGCGATCATCCTGCTGACCCTGATCATCCGCACCGTGCTTTACCCGCTTTCAGCCAAACAGTTCTCTTCGCAGGCTGGCATGAAACGCATCCAGCCCAAGCTGAACCAGCTGAAGGAGCGCTACGGCGATGACAAGCAGAAACTGATGCAGGAGCAAATGGAGCTCTGGCGCAAGGAAGGGGTGAATCCGTTCAGCGGCTGCCTGCCCGTGCTCGTGCAGATGCCGGTTTTCCTCGGCATCTACTGGGTACTGAGCGAGAGCGTGGAGCTCCGCCAGGCACCGTTTCTGCTGTGGTACCGCGATTTGTCGGCTCTCGACCCCTATTTCCTGCTGCCCATCCTGCTGGGCGCCGTCTACTACCTGCAGCAGCACATGAACCCGATGCCGACCACGGATCCCATGCAGGCTAAAATCATGAAATTCATGCCGCTGATCTTTTCGGTTTTCTTCCTGTGGTTCCCTGCGGGACTGGTGCTGTACTACCTGGCCAACGCCTTGCTCGGTATTTTGCAGCAGGCCTATTTCAACGCCCGCCTGAAAAAAGTCTCGCCCGTGAGCTGAGCCATGACCACAACCACCGACACCATCTGCGCACTCGCCACCCCAGCGGGTCGCGGTGGTGTGAGTGTGGTGCGTCTGTCCGGTCCGCTGACGGCGACCCTGGCCACACGGGTGGCAGGTCGCCTGCCTGCACCGGGTCAGCAGCGCTTGGCTACCTTTCGTGACTGTGAAGGGGGCTTGATCGACAAGGGCCTGCTCCTCTACTTCGCCGCACCGCACTCGTTCACCGGCGAGGCTGTCGCCGAATTCCACTGCCATGGCAGCCCGATCATCGTCGACTGGCTGCTGCAGACCCTGGTGGCGCTTGGCGCCCGGCTGGCGCGGCCCGGCGAATTTAGCCAACGCGCTTTCCTCAACGACAAGCTCGACCTCGTACAGGCCGAGGCCATCGCCGACCTCATTGCCAGCAGCAGTGCCGTGGCCGCTCGCCACGCCTTGCGCTCACTGCAGGGCGATTTTTCACGCCTCGTTACGGCTCTGGTAAAGCAGGTGATCGAGCTGCGTGTGTATATCGAGGCGGCTCTCGACTTCCCCGACGAGGAAATCGATTTCCTGGGGCAGGGGCAGGTCGAGGCGCGCCTGCAATCCCTGCAGCAGCAACTGCACCGGACCTTCGCCAGTGCCCGCCAAGGCGCCTTGTTGCAAGAAGGGCTCAAGGTCGTCATCGCCGGCGCGCCGAATGCAGGCAAGTCAACGCTGTTGAACGCCCTGAGTGGCGACGATATCGCCATCGTTACGCCCATCGCGGGCACTACCCGTGACATGCTGCGGCAGACGATTCAGGTGGACGGCATCCCACTCACCCTTATCGACACTGCCGGCCTGCACCCCAGCGAAGATCCGGTGGAGCAGGAGGGCATGCGCAGGGCGCGCGCCGCTGTCACCGACGCCGACGTGGTGCTGTTGCTGGTCGATGCGCTGGACCCGGTTCCTTTCGCAAGCAGCACTCTCTTTGCAGAACTGCAGCAACGGGTCGGCAGTCGACTGACCGTCGTCCTCAACAAGATCGACTTGCTGGGCCAGCCGCCGCGTACGGCCATGCTCGGTGATATTCCTTGCATTTACCTGTCCGCCCACACCGGCATCGGGCTGCCCCTGCTTACCGAACACCTCAAACAACGCGCTGGCTACAACCCGGCAGAGGACGCCGGCTTCATCGCACGGCGGCGGCACCTTGCCGCTTTGGAGCAGGCAGAGAAGGGCTTGGCCGCCGCCAGACACTGCCTGAACGATCTGCGCGCAGGCGAACTGGTGGCCGAGGAACTCCGCAAAGTCCAGCTCGCCCTCGACGAGATCACCGGGAAATTCAGCAGCGACGATTTGCTGGGGCAGATTTTTGGCAGTTTCTGTATTGGCAAGTAGGCCTTCGCCCGGGGCATGGCCCCCAACGATCGACCTGCTGCGTGCCAAGCTCGTGCCTCACTTCCTGTGACCTGCCTGTGGGTATGAGGTGTACAGCAGCCGGGAGCCCAACCGTAGACACCAACACGTCGCTGCAGCGTAAGAAGTTATCCCGCGTTTTCCCGCGCTCGTCGCATCGTTGCCTGCCACCTATCCACAGGGTATGACACAGCGCAAGTGACTGATCATTCAGCCACAGTATGGTTAATCCACAGCCAGCTGCCTGCTAAATAACAACAACATCAAGGTATATCTCTCTCTTCTTCCATTCCTTGTGTATCCACTGCATTTACACGCCCGTTCTACCGTGCAGAGCCAATCAGCAAGCCCCGCTTAAGTGGGCCGCTGCAAAGCGCGTATAATGCGCGGCCCTTATCTTCCGCCCTCGAGAACGCCATGGGTTTTCAGGACCATTTTGATGTGATTGTCGTCGGTGGTGGCCACGCTGGCAGCGAGGCTGCGCTTGCCGCTGCCCGTATGGGCGCGCAGACCCTGCTGGTCAGCCACAGCATCGAGACCCTCGGCCAGATGTCCTGCAATCCGGCGATCGGAGGTATCGGCAAGACCCATCTCGTGCGGGAAGTGGACGCCCTCGGTGGCGCCATGGCCCGCGCAACGGACCGCGCGGGTATCCAGTTCCGGCTGCTCAATGCCAGCAAGGGGCCGGCCGTGCGCGCCACACGCGCCCAAGCCGATCGCGTTCTCTACAAGGCGGCGATGCGCCACTTCCTCGAAAACCAGCCCAATCTGCGACTGTTTCAGCAGCCCATCGACGATCTGATCGTGGTTGGCGACAGGGTGGATGGCGTGGTGACCCAGTCTGGTCTGCGCTTCTTTGCCCGTCAGGTCGTTCTTACCGCTGGCACTTTCCTCGGGGGCAAGATTCACATCGGCCTGCAAAATCATGCCGGTGGGCGCGCCGGTGACCCTCCGTCACTTGCCCTGGCCCAGCGTCTGCGTGAACTACCGTTGCGCGTGGGCCGCCTGAAAACAGGGACGCCGCCCCGCCTGGACGCGCGCACCGTCGATTTTTCGGTGATGCAGGAGCAACCCGGCGACACCCCCACACCGGTGATGTCCTATCTCGGGCGTGTCGACGAGCATCCGCGCCAGGTGAGTTGCTTCATTACCAGTACCAACGAAAAGACCCACGACATCATTCGCGAGGGCCTGCATCAGTCCCCCATGTATGCCGGAGTGATCGAAGGCGTGGGCCCGCGTTATTGCCCCTCCATCGAGGACAAGATCGTGCGCTTTGCCGACCGCACCAGCCACCAGATCTTTATCGAACCTGAGGGACTCACCACCCACGAGCTCTACCCGAATGGCATATCCACGAGCCTGCCTTTCGAGATTCAGCGTGAGCTCATCGCCTCGATCAGGGGGTTGGAGAACGCGCACATCGTGCGGCCCGGCTATGCCATCGAATATGACTTCTTTGACCCCCGTGACCTGCAGCCCACTCTGGAAACGCGGGTGATCAAGGGACTCTACTTTGCTGGCCAGATCAACGGCACCACCGGCTACGAAGAAGCAGCCGCACAGGGCTTGCTGGCGGGGGTGAACGCCGCGCTCGCCGCCCAGGAAAAGCAGCCCTGGTCTCCGGGTCGCGAAGAATCCTACTTGGGCGTGCTGGTGGATGACCTGCTTACGCAGGGCACGCGGGAGCCCTACCGCATGTTCACGTCACGCGCCGAATACCGCCTGCTGCTGCGTCAGGACAACGCGGATTTCCGCCTGACGGAAACAGGCCGTCGTTTGGGACTCGTCGATGATGAACGCTGGCGCGCCTACTGCAGCAAGCGTGACGCCGCAGAACGAGAATCGACCTGGTTGCAGCAGCAATGGGTGCAGCCAGGTACCGCCCTCGCCAGTGCTCTCGAAACCAAACTCGATGCCGTGATTTCCCATGAGTACCGTCTGCGCGACATTCTGGCACGCCCCGGCATCAGCTATTCCGACATGGCGGCCGCTTGCAGCAGTGCAGGCCTCGTGCATGACGCGGCCGCCGCCGACGTGGCTGAACAGGTGGAGATTCAGGCCAAGTATCAGGGCTACATAGACCGCCAATTCGACGAGATCGAAAAGCTCAAGCGTCAGGAACATACACGACTGCCCGACGACTTCGATTACCGGGCCATTTCGGGTCTGTCGAACGAGCTCAAGCAGAAACTTTCCGAGCAGAGACCGGACAGCATTGGCCGAGCCTCGAGAATTCCCGGCGTCACGCCGGCGGCCATTTCGCTGCTGCTGGTTTACCTCAAGAAGTACCAAATGCAGCGTGTCGCCAGCGACCAAGCTGGCGGCCGTTTGAGCGCCTGAGAACTCTCAACGTGACTGCCGCGCTAGCCGGCCACTTGGCGGCTGCTCTCCAACAAGCCACCGACGAGCTCCAGCTTGGTCTGACCCATGGGCAGCACGAACAACTCCTGACGTATCTGGCGGCCCTCCACAAGTGGAATCGAGTCTACAATCTCAGCGGGTTGCAGGACCTTCAGCATATGCTGACCCTGCATGTGGTCGACAGTCTGACCGTACTGCCTTTCATCGACGCTGGCGGCATCGCCGATGTCGGCACGGGCGCTGGGTTGCCGGGCCTGGTGCTTGCCATCTGCAGACCCGATTTGCAGTTCTTCCTGATCGACAGCAACGGCAAGAAAGTACGCTTCCTGTTCCAGACCGCGCATGCGCTCGGGTTGCGCAATGTGCAGGCCATCCACGCGCGGGCCGAAGGCTATGCAATTACACCGCAAGTTGCTATCGTCCTGAGCCGTGCCTTCGCCTCCGTGCGGCAATTCGTTGAAACCAGCCAGCATCTGCTCGCCCCCGACGGACGCCTGCTCGCGATGAAGGGGCAGTATCCCGCCGCCGAACTTGCCGAATTGCCAGCGGAATATTCTCTGGCTGCCAGCCATGTCCTGCGGGTTCCAGGCAGTGCAGTCACGAGGCATCTGCTGGACATCCGTCGCAGCCGGCCAACGCAATGACAACAACATTCAAAAAGAACCATTCGTAAACTGTCCCTGGGTTGCAAGGCTGTGGTCAGAATTCTCGCTGTAACGAATCAGAAGGGAGGTGTCGGTAAAACGACCACCTCGATCAACCTCGCCGCGTCGCTGGCACGCATGCAAAAACGTGTGCTGTTGGTCGATCTCGATCCGCAGGGCAATGCCACCATGGGCAGTGGCATCGACAAGAACGCCCTGGAACGCAGCATTTACGATGTGCTCACCAGTCAGTGCACCGCGGCGAATGCCCTGGTCACTGCCGACCTTGCCGGTTATGCCTTGCTGCCCGCCAACAGTGATCTCACCGCCGCCGAAGTAGAACTGCTCCAAGTTGAAGACAAGGAACAGCGACTGACCCGAGCCTTGGCCAGCCTCGGCGCTGATTTCGACTTCATCGTGATCGACTGCCCGCCCTCGCTCAACATGCTCACCCTCAATGCGCTGGTGGCAGCCGACGGTGTGCTGATTCCAATGCAGTGCGAGTATTACGCCCTGGAGGGGCTGACGGCCCTGTCGGAAACCATCGATGCCGTGCAGTCAGCGCTTAATCCGCGCCTGCGCATCGAAGGGATCCTGCGCACCATGTTCGACCCGCGCAACAACCTCACCCAGCAGGTCTCCGACCAGTTGAAACAGCATTTTGCTGACGCCGTGTACCGCACCGTCATTCCGCGCAACGTCCGACTGGCCGAGGCACCGAGCCATGGCCTGCCGGTAATCGCCTACGACAAGGCATCGACCGGAGCACTGGCTTACCTGTCGTTGGCCGGTGAGTTGTTGCGCCGTGAGACCGGGGGCGCCGCAGTCCCCGCTACCGAGACCGAGGCTTGAGCGATGGCTGCAAAAAAACATGGTCTGGGTCGCGGGCTGGATGCCCTGCTCGGTGGAGCCAAACAGAACCGAACGCCTGCGGCGCCGGCACCTGCCGTCGGCGTCACGACAGCGCCAGAGCCCCAGCAGCGTGTGCTTCCCGTGGAATTTCTCCAGCCCGGTCGCTATCAGCCCCGGCAGGATTTTCCTGTCGAGGGACTGGAGGAGCTCGCGGCCTCGATCAAGCAACAGGGGGTGATGCAACCCATAGTAGTCAGGCCGATTGGCCCCAATCGCTATGAAATCATCGCCGGTGAGCGTCGTTGGCGTGCCACCCAGTTGGCGGGCCTCGACCAGATCCCGGTCGTCATCAAAGAAGTAGATGACCGCGCAGCGATCGCCATGGCCCTGATCGAAAACCTGCAGCGCGAAGATCTGAATCCCATGGAAGAGGCCGTGGCCCTCAACCGTCTCCAGATCGAGTTTTCACTGACCCAGCAGGAGGTGGCCGACGCCGTCGGTAAATCCCGCGCGGCAGTGGCCAATCTGCTGAGACTCATGCAACTGCAGGGCGAAGTGCGAGGCTTGCTCGAGCGCGGGGATCTCGAGATGGGGCACGCCAGGGCCCTGTTGTCGCTACCAGCCGAGCAACAAGTGCACGCGGCACGCACGGTGCTGTCCAGGCAGTTGTCGGTCCGGCAAACGGAAGCCTTGGTCCGCCACCTGCAAAGCCAGAAGCAGGTCAAGGGCAAGGCGGTGCCGGAGCCAGATCCCGATATCCGCTCGCTGCAGGA
>CANGUU010000097.1 GCA_947457195.1 Gammaproteobacteria bacterium | reverse complement strand
GCGGTCACGCAAGCTCTCCAGCAGGGGTGGCAGGGCATCCTGCACCCACACGATGTCGTTGTTGAGAAACAGCAGGTGGGGTGTACGGGCCAACGCGGCGCCACGATTGCAGGATGCCGAAAAGGAATGGTTCTCCCCAAGGGCCACCACCTCCAGCGATAGCGTCGACTGCCAGCGCGCCAGCAGCGCAAGGCTGCCGTCGGTGGAGGCGTGGTCAATGACGATGAAGTGCACCGGCACGCTGTTGTGCTGTTCAAAGCTGCGCAACAAGCCGTCGAGGCAGGACTCGCCATTGCGGTTGAGGATCACGGCGGTCACCTGCGGCGGCGCGCGCCGTCGCCGTACTGGCGGCGGCAGACGGCCCGAGGGCGGCGCCGGTTGGTCGAGCAGCATGGCGGCGGTGGCCAGATCGAAGGACTGGTCGCGGAAGCAGAAAGTCGCTGGGCACCCATCGAGGGCGGTGCCGCTGCCCCGCACTCGGACCACCACCTGGTGGGGACGACCATCCCGCAACACGGCCGGCAGTTCGGCGTGGAAGCCGACCAGACCCATTTCAGTTGAGTGCAGTTTGAGATGCTCCGCCACGTCGTGACGCATGATGTGAGGCCGAATCGTCAGAGCCGGGGCTTCATCCACGTAGACGACGACCTCAAGAAGTTGGCGCAAGTCCGAGGCATTGAAGGCCCAGCCGCGCACACCCCTCAAAGAGACTTGCTCCAGTACGCCAACCATACGCGTTGTCGCGGCCATGCTCGAGACGGGTAGTTGCACATTCAGACACTGCACCCGCAAATCCTCGGTCCGCAGCGCCTCGAGCTGAGCCGATTCGAAGCGGAAACGGGCCAGGGTGCGAAACTGCGGCAGGTGGCAGACGGGCTGCAGATCGAGTCCCGTGGAGGCCCGTTGCACGGGGCCCTCGCAGAGCTGTACGCGCGGGAGTTGACTCGGCTCCAGTGCAGCGACAAATGCCACCCAGCCCTCGAGGGCGCCATCCGGTCGCAGCAGCCAGTCTCCGGTGCAACTGCCGTGCAGCCAGTGCAGCTCGGCGGTGGGAGCCGAGCGCAGCGGCGCCCACTCCTGGATGCGCACCAGCAGTGCATGGGTACGGCCGTCGCAGAAGCGGGCGGGCAGCGGTATCCGGAAGCCACAGTCCAGCGTGGGGGGAACCGCCGTGGCGAAGAAGTCTGCCAGCACCTTGAAACCCGTCAGGGCTCGGGCGACCTCCTGGCCATCGATCAGCAACTCTACCGTCAAGGTGTCGCGCAGGGCATCGAAGGCCCAGCCGTGCAGACAGCCATCGCTGATCACGACGGGCGAGAGGCGCTTTTCTGCACCGATTGACTTGACTGAGGCCATGGATCGTTCCGGTCAGGGTGCTGAGGGCTCGTATCGAGCGGGGGCAGTGAAAACCCCCGTCGGCGGCGGGACCTACTCCGCGCAGCGAAAGCTTGCAGCCGCGTTGAGGTCACCGCTGCCATCGTAGTGGGGCCACGCCGGGAACTGGCAGACGGGCCGCGTGCGCCCGGCCGTTGCCGTGTTGGCATCACTGGCGAGCAGGTCGCCCGGCGCCTCGCCACGCTCCACCCAGGCCTCGAGGGCATCGAGGCTGGCCAGCCGCGCATTGAACACGCCCGTGACGTGCCCCATGCCGGGGATGGTGTAGAAGCGTACGAAGTCCCCGAGCACCTCCGGCAGATACTTCACCTTCAGGCGGTTGTAGTAGTAAATCGAACTGTAGGGCGTGATGAAGTCGTCGACGAGACCGTGGAAGAAGATCAGCTTGCCACCGTTGGACTGGAAACGGTCTAGGTCGATGCTGTTGGCGCTCATCTTTGCCGCCAGTTCCTTGATGCGGGCTTCGTAGCGGGCCGGCTCGAAGCTCTGGTAGACGTCGAGGTTGGGGTCACGGGCGATGGCATAGCCGAGCGTCGCCGCTCCCGGGGCGTACTGCAGGGCCTGCTGCGGGGACTCTGCGCCAAGGATGGTCAGACCACCGTCCTGGAAGGTCGAACCGACCAGCGGCGTCCACTTGGGAAAGGCTGCGGTGGCGGTATCGTCCGGAAACACCGGAAAGCCCGTGGTGAATGGTGTGTCGATGGCCACCAGCGCCTGCAACTGGGCGTCGGACAGACAGTCGTCTCCGGTGTCGGCGCCGCCGGCACAGCGCAGCGGGTTCTGCTCGTCGAGCCGGGTCAACGGGGCGTTTTCGGCCTCGCAAGCCATAAGGTGGCTGATGATGCCGTCGTTGGCGCCGTCGAGGGCATCACAGCGCTGGTAGACCACGTCCACCACTTTCTGCGCCTTGGCCGGGTTGATCCAGCTCTTGCCCTCGTTGGCCAGCAGGGCCTTGGCATAGTTCCACGCTGACAGGTGCAGCATCACCACATTGTGAGCCGGGTAGCCGGCGACTACGCCCTGATAGTCATCGGGGTAGCGCTGCACGACATCGAAGCCTTCGTGACCGCCCTGCGAGCCGCCGATGAAATAGTTGAAGGTCGGCGCCGCGCCGTAGCGGGTCTGCACGAGCTGCAGTGCCACGTCATGGGTTTTCTTCAGCTGCTTGTGGCCGTAGTTTTCGAGCGCTTCTTCGTTCAGGTAGAAGCTGCCATCGAAGCCGCCACGGCTCTGATGCCCCGAGTCGCTGCCGAGGGTGACATAGCCGCGCTTGAGCGGAGTCTCCTCGGTGTCGGGCTGTTTGGCGTAGCGGCCGAGCCCGGTGATGAGTGTGCCGTTCAGACCGCCACCGCCGAATTGCAGGGTCTTGCCGTTCCAGGTCGACGGCAGGTTCACCTCGAAGTTGATGTCGGGTGCAGACGGATCGACGGGATGGATGGCGCCCAATACCTTGCAGAACTCGCCGTTGGCATTGTCGGTTTCGGCGGCCGCGACCAGCGCGGCAGAGGTGATCGTGGCCCCGCTGGTCGGCTCGCCGATCGACTCGGTGCCGATGACCATGCCGTTGAGCGCCTGGCAGGCTTCGGCGGGAGGCAGACCGGCCAGGGACGCTGCGCCTGTCTCCGACTGCTCTGCGCTGCAACCCACCAGCAGCACGCTGCCAATCAGCACTACCCGACTCAAGCGCAAGTGGCTTTGGGTTGTTGTTGTTTTTGTCGTCGACATTTCCATGCTGAACCCCGCTTGCCAGTGGAGCAGCGAGGTTACCGCAACTGGTGCGGCAAGGGGAAACTGCGAAAACACCGTGAACTTGCCTGAGCGGCGCAGGACGCGCGGTAGAGGCAGTCCTATACTCGATCCAGCGTTCCACCAGCCGCCGGAGAGCAGCCATGTCGCGACTACCTTCGTTCCTTCGTTCAGGCCCAGCGCCAATGGCGCCTCTTTGCCTCGCGCTTTTCGTTACGCCAGCGGCGTTCGCACACCATGGTTTCGGCCTGTTCCAGCTCGATCGGGATGTTGAGTACACCGGTACGCTGGTGGAGATGGAGCTGGTGAATCCGCACTCCTACATGCACCTCGACACGGTGGGCGCCGACGGCAAACCCCTGCGGATGAGCTGCGAGATGCGTGCCGCCACGCTCATCAAGCGCTCCGGTTGGTCGCTCGAGATGTTCACGCCGGGCGTGGCCGTACACGTGGTCGGTCATCCGCACCGGGACGATCCGACGGCCTGCTATATCGAGAGTTTCACGCTCGACAACAAGATCACCATCGATCGCAACCAGCAGTTTTCTAGCACGGCGGGCAAGGTCGATACCGGAAACCGGCCGTTGCGACTGGCCAGCGGTGAGCCAAACATCAGCGGAGACTGGGCCGTGGAGCAAAATGTACTGACCATCCCCCCGGGCGGTGGCCACGGGGACATGGTGCCACGCAGCCTGGTAGACGAGTATGCGTCGGGGGCTCTGACGCTGCGGCAGATACGGGGTCTGAACCCCTCCCCTCGGCCCGCCTACACGGCGCGCGGCGAAACCGAGGCCAAGGCCTTTCGCATGTGGTCAGTGGAAGACAACCCACGCCTGTCCTGTAAACCCACCAGCATCCTGTATGACTGGACCTTTGACTGGCCGGTAAATCGCATCAGCCAGACCACCACGACCGAAGGCGAGAAAGTCATCGACATGGACTATGGTCTGTACAGCTTCAGCCGTCGCATCCACATGGATGCTACGCACCCGGTGCAGGGCGCGCCGAGCTACGCCGGTCATTCGGTAGGACACTGGGAGGGCGACACCCTGGTGGTAGACACCGTCGGCTTCGAGGCTGGCGTGCTGGCGCCACCCTCCCGCCACAGCGACCAACTGCACGTGGTGGAGCGCTACACACTCGACCCCGTCACGCTGGCGCTGGTGCGCGAGTACTCCGCCGAAGATCCGGTCTATCTGACAGCCCCTTATGCCGGCCGGGATACCGTCCTACTCTCAGAAGTGCCTTTCGAAAAGCAGGTGTGCAAGGAAATGACGCCTGAATTCGAGCAAGCCCGTTAATTGACGGAGAGACTCGCATGCAGCCCTCCCACCGACTACCTACCCTTGCCACCCTTGCCACCCTTGCCGCCCTGCTGTCCTGGGCACTGGTCTTGGCACCCGGTGACGTGGTGGCCGCCGAGCCGCGAGCTGGCACGGGCGTGGCGGCTGCAGAGTCAACGCCCAGCGCCACTCCGGCGGCGGTAACCACGGGCAGCAGCCGCCGGCCGGACGCGACGGCAGGGCCGCAGTCGGTCACCTCCCTACCGGACGGGACGGTCTCCCTTGCCACGGCATCACCTGTGACGGATTTCAGCGCTGTCCCGGGGTTGTGCCCAGTCATCACCGACGTGCTTTTCGAGACCTGCCTCAGCAGTCCACAGGAGCCTTTTTGCCAGCCCTGAACCCGAGGGCTCGGAGACCCACCACAATTCTTGCCAATTGACCGCCCGCTCAGTTTTTTTCTGCCAAATCAGCCTTTAACCTTGCAAGAAACTTGCATAGACACACCGAAATCGCCTGCCTATACTCCGCCCGTTCTCGCGCCTCCTTTCCCGTCAAGCCCACTGGGCACGACCCGTTTCGACCCTGCAGTCCTGGGGCGACGTGCGTGCCCTGCAGGCGAGCGGTCAGGATCGCAGGAGCCCACGAGGCGCGTAAGCGCAGCGTGACAACACTTTTTTCCACACAAGGGGGTATTCATGAAACGAACTCGTTCGTTTTCAGCAACCAAGTTCACCGTTCTGGCATCCGCCATCTCCAGCGTCCTCGCGAGCTATACGCTGCCCACGTTCGCTGCCGAAGAGCAACTCGAGGAAATCACAGTAACGGGCTCACGCATCGTGCGCCGCGACCTGTCCGCGCCGAGCCCGATCATGACGGTGGACAGCGAGAGCTTCCAGAATTCATCGACAGGCACCATCGAGTCGGTGCTCAACCAGATGCCACAGTTCGTACCCGCCGGTACGCAGTTCTCGTCCAGCATCCAGAACAGCGCCACCAGCACACCGGGTGCCGCCACGCTCAACCTGCGCGGTCTCGGTACCAACCGTAACCTCATCCTTATCGACGGACGGCGCGCCCAGCCGGCCAACGCTGCACTGGTAGTCGACGTCAACACGATCCCGGCTTCCGCTATCGCCAATGTCGAAGTGATCACCGGTGGTGCGTCTGCCGTGTATGGTCCAGACGCCATGGCCGGCGTCGTGAACTTCGTCCTGAAGAAAGATTTCGAAGGCGTGGACATGAACTTCCGCACCGGTGCCACCATGGAAGGCGATGCCGAGGAAAATGGCTTCAGCATGTTGATGGGCATGAACTCCGCCGATGGTCGTGGCAACGTCATGATCAACGTCGACTGGCTCAAGCGTAGCCCTGCCTTCCAAAAGGAACGCGAATTCTTCATCAATGGCTGGTCCGACCCGCGCAACAACAGCGGCGGCTTCGTGATGCCGCGCTCGTTCTTCCCGACCGCCGGCAACCTGCCCAGCCAGGCTGCCATGAACGCCATCTTCCCCGGCCTGCCGGCCGGCTCTGTCGGTCCGTCGACCGAAGTGCGCTTCAATGAAGATGGTTCGCCCTTCATCGACCTGCGGGGTGGTCACGGTTACAAAGGGCCGCTGAACTGCTTCAGCACCGAGCAGTGCGGTGTCTACGGTGGCATGGTCAAGAAGGCCAACGGCGACCTGCAGCAGTGGAACACCGAAGGTTACCTGAGCACGCCGCTCGAGCGGCACTCGTTGTTCATGCGCGGTACCTATGAGCTGACGGATACCATCAGCACCTTCGCGCAGGCCAACTACACCCGCGTGGAAGTGACCCAGCGCGGTGGCATTCCGCCCGCCATCACCGTCTGGCAGGCACCGACGGTTCCGCGTGACGGACGCGCGCTGCCGCCTGCCCTGAACACGCTGCTCGATTCCCGCGCCAACCCGACGGCGCCCTGGTCGCTGTTCCAGGTACTCGAATACAACGGCCCCGTCGAGCCGGTCAACACCAACGATGTCTGGCAGGTCATGGCAGGTCTGCAGGGTGAGCTGTTCGATGGCGACTGGACCTGGGAGGCCTACGGCTCCCGTGGCGACACCCGCATCGTGGCTGAAAACTACCGCTTGCCTTCGCTGCAGCGCTATCAGGACATGGTATACGGCGCCAACTTCGGTAAAGGCGTAGTGACACGCCCTGACGGCGGTCGCGGCTACGCACTACGCTGCACGACTGGTCTGCCGGTGTTCCAGGACTTTACGCCTTCTACCGACTGTCTCGACAGCATCGATACGCGGCTCGTCAACCGCAACGTGCTGACGCAGGAAATCCTCGAAGCCAACTTGCAGGGCGGTCTGTTCGACGCGCCTGCCGGTGAAGTGCGGTTCGCGGCCGGTGCGTCCTACCGTGCCAACGGCTTTACCTTCATGCCGGGCAACCCGGGCGGCCAGGTACGCGACAACCCGATCGGCGTGTTCTCGTCGGCCGC
>CANGUU010000096.1 GCA_947457195.1 Gammaproteobacteria bacterium | reverse complement strand
TGGGGAGAACCATTCCTTTTCGGCATCCTGCAATCGTGGCGCCGCGTTGGCCCGTACACCCCACCTGCTGTTTCTCAACAACGACATCGTGTGGGTGCAGGATGCCCTGCCACCCCTGCTGGAGAGCTTGCGTGACCGCAGCGTCGGGCTGGTGGGTTTGCGCCTCCACAAGACGCTGGGCACGGCAAGGCCGCCGCAGTTGCCCCACCCGGCCGACAGCGAGGTGCAGCATCTCGGTGTGCAGTTCACCTTGTCCGACGGCCACTACTGGCCCTTCGAGCTGGGTACTGGTCAGGCACCCGCTCATCTCATGCATCGTGCGATCGACATTGCCGGCGTCACGGGGGCTGTGCTGCTCTGCCGACGTGCCGACTTCCTCGCCAGCGGTGGTTTCGATGAGGGTTATTTCTATGGGTACGAGGACGTCGAGATTTGCTTACGCTGGCGAGAGCGTTTGGGACTCAGCACTGTCTGCCGCAATGATCTCATCGCCCTGCATCACCACGGCTACACGCGACTTACCGGGCGGGAACCCTCCATGGTCGACCACCAGTGGCGAAACCAGCGGCGACTGGCCCAGCAGCTCGGTATCTGGATCAAGCGTCGCTATTGGCAGAGTCTTGCCGATGGCGACGGACTGTTCACGGCCGAAAGCCTCAAGGTGGCTTTTGTGATCGCCTTCGGCCACCACGCTGCCGACCACCGGCAGCTCAAGGAGGCCTTCGCACTGGCCGGTCTGCTCAAGGCGGCGCTGCCCGGTGTGGAGCCGCTGTTCGTCGCGACCTCCGAGGGTCAGGATCGGCTCGGCGACTGCCATGGCATCATCGTCCTCGATCCCGCCTTCGACCTGCGTCTTGGCGGGCCCCTGCGTGCTGATGTGCGCACTGCGCTGTACGTGGCAGACGTTGAGGCCGCCGAGGCCTGGCAGGACAATCCGGCGCTCCGGCGCTATGACCGCTGTCTGTATCCCGAAAACCTGGCGCGCTCACCGCACCTGAAACCCCTGCAGACTGTGCTGCCCCATTGCCCGGGTACTCTGGCGGAGAGATTGCAGGGACTGGTTGGCGCCGCTGCGCTTCGTGTGGCGCTGCATGTGGAAGACGGCGACAGCGGGCTTGCCGAGCGTCTCTGTGCGGCGCTGCAGCAGAGTGGGGCGCTGGCGTGGGTCAGCAAGCCGGGCCAGCCTGCCCGCATTGCCGATGTCGACCTCTACTGCATCGGCAGGGCCGCTGCCCTGCAGGATGCACCCGAAAGAACGGCCGCTGCGGCACTGGGTGGCGTGCGCATCGCCTTGGTGACTGATGCCACCTCGGCGCTGCGGCAGCGGGCTGGCGGCTGGTTTACTTGCGTCTGGCTGCTGAACAATAATCCCGGGCGTCGGTTGGCAGCCGCGCCAAAGGGCATCGAGCGCTTCGATACCACGCCGCAGCGCCTGCAAGGCCTCGCCCGCACCCTCCAGCGCCACGTAGACAAGCATCTTGGACGTACTTTTTCTCCATCCTAATTTTCCTGGTCAGTTCCTGCGGCTGGCTCGCCAGCTGGCAACCTTGCCGAGTTATCAGGTGACCACGCTGGCCGATGCCAGCTGGACAGCGGAGTCGCCTGCACTGGCGAACACGCGCCGCCTCACCTACCCGAAACCCGAAACAACCAGCGAATCAACCCACGGCTACGTGAAGAACATGGAGTCCGCCGTGCGCCGCGGCCAAGAAGCCGTCAAGGCGATGCTGCCGCTGAAGTACGAGGGCTATGAACCCAACGTCATCTACACGCATCCTGGCTGGGGTGATGCGCTGTTCATGAAAGACATCTTTCCGGCTGCCAAGGTGGTTTCGCTGCTCGAATACTTCTACCACCCGCGCGGTGCCGATGTTGGCTTCGATCCCGAGTTCCCCCTCTCCTTCGACGATATTTTCCGGCTGCGCATCCTCAACAGCGTGCAGCTCCACGCCCTGCAGAGCAGTGACCGTCTGATCAGCCCCACGACCTGGCAGCGCAGCCGTTATCCCGCTGCCTACCATTCCCGCATCGACGTGCTGCACGAAGGTATCGATACCAAACTGGTGGCACCGAATCCGCAGGCTGCCCTGTCGCTGACCAATGGCCTTACGCTGCGCGCCGGTGATGAGGTGCTCACCTATGTCAGTCGTGGTCTGGAACCCTATCGGGGTTTCCACTCTTTCATGCGCGCACTGCCGGCCATCCTGCGGGAGCGGCCCGAATGCCGTGTGCTTATCGTCGGTGACGACAAGCCCAGCTACGGTCCGGCACCAAAGCAGGCGGCCAGCTGGCGACAGCTTTACCTCGACGAGCTGGCCGGGCAGATCGATCTCGAACGCGTGTTCTTCCTGGGTGCGCTGCCCTATGACCAGTACCTGACCGTGCTGCAGGTCTCGCGGGTCCATCTGTACCTCACGTATCCGTTCATCCTGTCCTGGTCCATGCTGGAAGCCATGTCGGCCGGCTGTCTGGTGATCGGCTCCGACACCGCGCCGGTCCAGGAAGTGCTGTTCCACCAATACAATGGCATGATCTGCCCGTTCTTCGAGCCGGACACGATTGCCGCCCAGGTCTCCGATGCGCTGGCCAACCCGGCCAGCTACCAGGCACTGCGTGAGCGTGCCCGCTCGTTTGTGATCCAGAACTTCGATTTCGAATCCATCGTTTTTCCAAAGCATCTGTCGCTGCTCGCCAGCTTGGCCTGAGAGGGAATCATGAAAGCCAATATTGCCAAGACCGTCGAAACCGCCTCCAAGGCCCTGGCGCAGTTCGACTTTGCCACGGCGGGAGAACTCTACAAGGAGGCCCTCAGGCTCAGTCCGGAAAATGGTGCTGCGCTGCTGGGCATGGCTTTGCTGCTCAATCTCACCGGTCATCACAAGGAAGCGTTGGCCATCCTGCAGGAACTCTGGAACGCGCTGCAGAAAAGTCCCGCCGAGGCGCAGAGCAAGGTGCAGAACTTTACGCGTGCAGAAATCCTCGGCCAGATCGGACTGGCGCTACAGGCGCTGCAACAGAAGCCGCAGGCTTTGCAGTTCCTCCAGGCAGCCCACCAGATCTATCCTTCGCCGGCGCTGGCCGAGCGTGTGCGAGCCCTGTCCGGTGCGCGGATCGACAGCTCACCGTTTGGCAAGCTGCTGGCCAAGGCCCTGAAGCTGCGCGTCGAACTCAAGCTCGACAAGGCCAAAGCCGCCTTCGAGCAGGCGCTGCAGATGAACCCGGACAGCGACATTGCCCAGCATGGACTCGGTGACGTGCTGCGTCTGCAGGGGGATTTCCAGAAGGCCATGCCGCTGCTGCAGCAAGCCATCATTATGCAGCCATCGGTCGCCGAGTATCACAATACCCTGGGCATGCTGGTGCACCAGCGCGGAGATCCGAACAGGGCCCTGATCTTCTACAAGCGCGCGTTGGATATCGACCAGACTCATGCGTCGGCGCACTGCAACCTCGGCGTGGCGCTCAAGAGTCTCAACCGGCTGGAAGATGCCGCCGCGGCCTACCGGCGCGCCCTGACCATCAATCCCGGCATGGCGGAAGCCCACAACAATCTTGGTAACCTGCTGCGCATGACCGGAGACCTGGTCGGTGCCAAGGCGGCGCTGCAGCAGGCACTGACACTGCGGCCCAAGTACCCCGACGCCGAGCACAACATGGCGGCCGTTCTGGAAATGGAACTGCGGGCGGAAGCGGTCAAGGCGAAGCCCCGTATCAAGGACAGGCGGAAGACGGTGCGCAGCACCTCTGCCGGCAAACAGGCCCAGGCCGGCAAACAGACCCCGGCCGGCAAACAGACCCCGGCCGGCAAACAGACCCCGGCCGGCAAACAGAGCCCGGCCGGCAAACCGGCCCCGGTCGGCAAACAGATCCCGGCCGGCAAACAGGCCCCTGCCGGCAAGCAGGCCCCCACCGGCAAGATGGCTGTCGGCAAGCGCAAGAAAGCAGCGCCACCGCCCAAGGCAAAGCCTGCTGCGGGCAAAAAGCCGTCACCGCCGGCGAGAACCCCGCAGACCAAAAAACCGGCCCCGGCTATAACCGCCAAACCGAAGCCCGGCCCAGTGTCTGCGTCAGCGCCCAAGGTTACCGCCAAGCCCACGAAGCGTCGCCCACCCGCCAGGCAGAGCCCCGCCGCTCCCACCGGTGTGGCCAGCCGGCCGAAGGGTCGGACGAAGCCAGTGGTCAAGAAAAAGCACGCCGCCAAGCGTCGGTAAGTGCCAGCACAGAATGCTGCAAGGTCACTGTCCAATCTTCGAGAAACTGCCCATGCTGTCGCGCGTCATGCTTGCCACTTTGCCCGCTGCGCTGCTGTGCCTGTCCTGCCCGGCGCAGGCCCAGCCCGGTGCCCTCAACCCGCCGATGCTGGACTGCGGTGTGCAGGGCGAGGCGGAGATTTTCTGCGGCACCCGTGCGCCGGAGGATTTTGAGCTCACGCCCGACGGCAAGTTCCTGGTGGTGGCCAGGTTCGGTCGCGGTGAGGGCCCTACGCTCGAACTGTTCGAGCTTGGCTCCGGTCGATTCTCCCCGTTGCCGCTCACCGAGAGTCGCGAGGCTGGCTGGGGCCAGCCGGGCTGCACGGAGTCGATCGGCGTGGCAGTGAGTCCCCACGGTCTGTCGTTGACGCAGCGCCGCGGCGGGGCCTGGCAGCTCTACGTGGTCAACCACAATGTGCGTGAGTCGATGGAGCTCTACGAACTGCAGGCGTCCGCCGGTTCCTGGCAGCTGGTCTGGCGTGGTTGCGTGCTTGCCGACGAGCCCTACAACGATGTTGCTGCGCTGCCCGACGGCAGCTTCGTGGCCACGCGCCCGCAGGCCATCCAGCGCGAAGGTCAAAACCTGTTCGCCGGGGAGCCATCGGGCAATGTGGCGCTGTGGACGGCAGCCGCTGGCGAGCGTGTGCTGCCCGGTTCGGAGTACGGCTATCCCAACGGCGTTCTGGTGTCGGCCGACGGAGCTTTCGCCTACGTCAGCGGCTGGACCACGCGCAGCGTGCACAAGTACGACCTCGCAGCCGGCAAGGAAGTCGCCCGTTCACCGCTCGACTTCATGCCCGACAATCTCACCTGGACGCCGCGCGGCACCCTGTTGGTGGCCGGCATCAAGGGCGTGGACGGCAACTGCCCGCAGGACTCCGGCTTTCCCTGCATCCAGGGCTTCGGCGTGGCGGAAGTGGACGCCGCCTCGCTGGGCGTGACACCTCGCTATGACTCGGCCGGCAAGGCGCTGATCAATGGGGTCTCGGTGGCCATCGAAGCCGCGGGGGCGGTCTACGTTGGTTCGTTCCAGGGAGATCGCCTCGTCAAGCTGCCGCGCTGATCAGCCGCCGTAGAACAGCACCGCGGCCAGTCCCACTGCCGTGAGCACTACGGTGTAGGGCAGCGCCAGCAGCACCATGCGCCCGTAGGACAGCCTGATCACCGGCGCCAGCGCCGAGGTGAGCAGGAACAGGAAGGCTGCCTGGCCATTGGGCGTCGCCACGCTTGGCAGGTTGGTGCCGGTGTTGATCGCCACGGCCAGCGTTTCGTAGTGCTCCCGGTCGAAGGCCCCGGCATTGAACTGCTCGGTGACAGCATTGATGTAGACGGTCGCCACGAACACGTTGTCACTGATCGATGACAGCAGGCCATTGGCCAGGAACAGCATGGCGGGCTGCACTGCCGGTTCGAAAGTGAAGACGTACTCCAGTACCGGCGTGAACAGGTGCTGTTGCTCGATGACGGCCACCACCGCAAAAAACGTCACCAACAAGGCAGTAAACGGCATGACGTCCCTGAACGCCTCGCCGAGCTGGTGCTCCTCCGTGACGCCATTGAGGCTCGTTTGCAGTACCACGATCATCAGGCCTATCAAGCCTGGCGCGGCGAGATGGAAGGCGAGGCTAATGACCAGCAGCAACGCCACCACGGCCTGCACGCCGATCGCCAGCAGCTCGGCGCGGCCACGTCTGGCGCTGGCTGCCGTGTCGTAGTCCTGCAGGATCTGTCGCACACGTTCGGGCAGCGGCTGACCGTGTCCGCACCATTTCGCCGTTTCCACCACGACCAAGGTGGCAAAGCCGGCCAAGAAGGCCGGCACGGTCACGTGCGACATTTCGAGGAAGAATTCCACGAAATCCCAGCCCATGACGTTGGCAATCAGCAGGTTCTGCGGCTCTCCTACCATGGTCGTGACGCCACCGAGTGCAGTACCCACGGCACCGTGCATCAGCAGGCTGCGCAGAAAGGCCCGGAAATGGTCGAGATCCTCGCGACTGGGCGCCTCGGCGATGCCGTCGTCGTCGCTGTGGTCATGGTCTGCCTCCGGATGCTTGCCAGACACCACGCGGTGGTAAACCGCGAAAAACCCCGTCGCCACGCTGATCAGCACGGCCGTCACCGTCAGTGCGTCGAGGAAGGCCGACAGCAGGGCACCGAGCAGACAGAACAGTAGCGACAGCAGCAGCTTGGACCGCACGCGCAGCAGCACCTTGGCGAAAACCGCCAGCAGCATTTGTTTCATGAAGTAGATGCCGGCCACCATGAAGATGAGCAGCAGCAGCACTTCCAGATTGGCGGCGACCTCGTCGAGCACGGCTGACGGCGAACTCAGGCCGAGCGCAATGGCCTGCAGAGCCAGCAGGCCGCCGGGCTGCAGGGGATAGCACTTGAGCGCCAGCGCCAGCGTGAAGATGAATTCGGCAACCAGCGCCCAACCGGTGGCGAAGGGGCCGAGCGTCCACAGCAGCAGCGGGTTGAACACCAGGAACCCCGCAATGCTGAGCTTGTACCAGGACGGGGTATGGCCCAGAAAATTGCCGGCGGCCGTGGCCAGAAAGGAGGAATGGGCACTCTGCATTGGATTCGCGTCGCTGGTGAGGGAATCGGGTCAGAATACTGGCGAGGCAGCGCTGGTTCCACCCTGGATGCGTGCTGCTGCCGAGGAGCCAC
>CANGUU010000095.1 GCA_947457195.1 Gammaproteobacteria bacterium | reverse complement strand
TGGGCGTCGAGCTCGAGCAGGCCCTCGCGCAGCAAGCCCAGCCATTCCTGGCGACTGGATCCCAGTACGCGATCGATGAAATAGATCACCCCGCCGCTCACGGCACCCGGTCCGGCATCGTCTTCGGGCAGGATGCGGGCGGCGATGGCCAGCAGACCCGCTGCCTCGGTCGCGTTGAGTGTCGTGAAGGTGGCGCTGGTCTGGCCGAGGTCCTCAGCCCGCGCTGCGGCGCCCGCCAGGGTCAGGGCGGTGGACGTCAGAAGGGTGAACTGTGCGGAGAAGAATCCGGCACGGAGCAAGAAGCGACGACGGTTCAGGGTCGGCAACATGGGCGCTACTCTGCGAGAGTGGGAGGGCGGACGCGCTGTGTGTGTTGCCCACGCTGCAACAACCGTACCAAACGCTGTCATACCAGTTTGCGCGCTCGCAGGCGGCAGTTGCTGCACGCGCCTGTCGAGCTTTCTGCCCGGCGCTCTGTCCATCCCGGTGCGAGGCAGCAAAATCTGCACTCCAAACAGGCAGGCTTGGCATGGCGAGCCGGGCGATTTGGCCAGACTTGACCGGCCGCCAGCCGCAGGGGATGCTCGCGACCCTGACCAATCGCCGAGGGAAACCGCATGACAGACTCAGCCGCACCCGCGTGGAATGCCGGCAAGGCGCGCGCAGAACTCGCGCCGGGCGCTCTGTTCATCGGTGGTCAGTGGACGCCGGCCGCATCCGGCCGAGAACGCGCCATCGTCGATCCCGCCACGGGGGAGCAGGTCACCCAGGTGCCCGACTCCGCAGCCGTCGATGTGGAGCGCGCCACCGCCACCGCGCGCAGGGCTTTCGACGAAGGCCCTTGGGCCACCATGCACCCCCGCGATCGCGGCCGTGTGCTGCTGCGGGCCGCGGACCTGCTGCGCCAGAAGGCGGCCGCCATCGCGGCGGTGGAATCGCTTGATGTTGGCAAGCCGATCACCTTCACCACCTACGTGGACATTCCGACGGCCATCGACCTGTTCGAGTACTACGGGACGCTGGCGACCAGTATCGAGGGTGCGGCCAGGTCCACGCGCATTCCGGCGCTGGCCTACACGCGCCGTGAGCCGATCGGTGTAGTGGGGGCGATCACCCCGTTCAACTTCCCGCTGATCCTGTCCAGCTCCAAGATTGCGCCCGCGCTGGCCGCCGGCAACACCCTCGTGCACAAACCCGCCGAGGAAACGCCGCTGTCGGCCCTGCTGCTGGCGCAGGTGCTGCAGGAGGCCGGCCTGCCCGACGGCGTATACAACGTGGTGACGGGCGCCGCGCCGGCCGGCGAAGCCCTGCTGCGTGACCCGCGCGTGGACAAGATTGCGTTCACCGGGTCCACGCAGGTGGCACGCATCGTGGCCAGAACCGCTGCAGAATCGCTGAAGAAACTCACCCTCGAAGCCGGGGGCAAGGCCGCCAACATCATTTTTGCCGACGCCAACATTCCGGCCGCCATCGAGACTGCCATCAAGGCCTTCGTCTTCAACACCGGGCAGTTCTGCATGGCCGGTACGCGGCTGCTCGTCGAACGGCCGGTGTACGAGGACGTGCTCGCTGCCTTGGCCGGCGCCTGCCCGCACATCCCGGTCGGTGATCCCTTCGCTCCCTCCACCGTCATCGGCCCCATGGCCGGGCAGCGCCACCGCGACAAGGTGCAGGGCTATCTGGAGGCCGCCCGCAAGGAGGGTGTGCGAGTGCTCGGCGGCAACGGTACGTTGCCTGCCGGCGGCGGCTGCTTCCTGTCGCCCAGCATCCTCGCCGACGTGAGTCAGGACTCACGCTATGTGCAGGAAGAGATCTTTGGCCCGGTGCTTACCGTGCAGACCTTCAGCACGGAGGACGAGGCCGTGGCACTCGCCAACGGCACCTCCTTCGGTCTGGCGGCGGGGCTGCAGACCGGCAGCGTGGCGCGCGCCCACCGCGTGGCGGCCCGCCTGCGCGCCGGCATCGTCTGGGTCAACGGCTGGGCCATGCTGGACAGCGCCATGCCCTTCGGTGGCTGCAAGCAAAGCGGCTACGGTCGTGAGACCGGGCCGGAAGGACTGGACGAATACCTGCAGACCAAGTCAGTGATCGTGTCGCTCGGCTGAGTGCACCAGCGCAGGATCACGAAAGAAAACAACGGAAACATCGAGGAACCCTCCCCATGAAGACCTACCGTCCGTTTGCTGCCAGCCTGTTCTGCGTCCTCCTGCTGGCCTGGACCGGCCCCAGCGTGCTGGCCCAGGGTACGGTGCCGCCCTGCGGCCCGGCGGGCCAGCTGGCGGCGGAGTACTCCGCCAACGTAGGTGCCAGCGCCCGCTGCTTCGAGCTGCGCATGTATACCGTCGATCCGGCTCAGGTGGGCTCGGGTGATTTCAACGGGGGCATCCAGGAGCTGCACCAGCGTTTTCGCGAAGATGAAGCGGCCATGTTCGAGCGTCACGGCGCGGATGTGATCGGCGTATGGCAGGACAACAACCGCCCCAACACGCTGATCTGGATGCTGGCCTACCGTGATGCGGCGCACCGGGCGGAGGTGTGGCAGAAGTTCGCCGCCGATCCGGACTGGGTGGCGCTGCGCAGCAAGTACAACGTGCCGCTCAGCGCGCCGCAGGTGTTCTACATGAGTTCAACCGACTATTCCGAGCTCAAGTAGCGAGGGACAGGTCGTGGGCAGCCCGCCGGTGAGTATCGTGCAGCGTTTCGTGATCCTGCCCCTCCTTTGGGGGCTGGCCTCGGTCGGCCTGGCGCAGATCACCCCTGAACTGCGTGCGGCCATCGACACCCAGGCACCGCCACCCGGCGTGGAAGCGCTGCCGGTCGACCTCTTCACTACCCGCGATTTCTACCAGGATGCCGACTTCTGGGCAGATCCGCGGTATTCCCGCTGCAACACGCCCGCGCAGGTCGGCGACATGTGGATCCGCAATTTCGTTGGTCAGTGGGGCGACTGCGCGCAGGGAATGTCGGAAGACGAACTCAAGAGTCCCTACCCCTGGACCACCGCGCAGGAGCACTACGAAGCACGGAGAGCGCAGGCGGCCGCGCGCGGCGGGCCGACCCGCTACAGTCGGGACAATCCGCCGCCCGCCTGGGACGGCTTCTACAATTCCCGGACCCTGCAGCCACAGCAGTGGACCTTCGGCAACAATGTCCAGGCGGGTACGCTGATGGGCCTGCTCACGCCGGAATACCAGCGCCGCTTCGCGCAGGCGCTCTACCACGTGGGGGTCAGCAATTCGCCGCAGTGGATGTCCTCCACCTGCTATCCCGAAGGCATGGTGCGCTGGTGGGCGCAGGGCATCCGCGACATCCAGGTCACCAGCAACCACCACATGGTGCAGCTGGTGTCTGGCACGGCACTGAACTTCCTGCGCCAGATTCTCATCGACCAGTCGCACGAAACACTGATTTCCCAGTGGTATGGCGAATCGGTCGGTTTCTGGGACGGCGAGACGCTCGTGGCCTGGACCAAGAACGTGCAGGGCTGGTGGATGTCCCACGCGCTACCCGAATATTCGAGCAGCTTCGAGGCCATCGAAACCTATACGCTCGACGACGACCGTAACCTGCACCTCGAGGTCATCATGTACGACCCCGTCGCCTTCACCGCGCCGCTGCGCCTCGAGATCCTCTATACGTGGCGCGGCGAGTGGAACTCTGACCGCTACCAGTGGAAGGAGTGCCAGCAGTCGCTGTTCAACGTGGACGGCCGCCTGCAACCCGTCAATCCGGGCACCGTGATCGAGTACCGCATTCCGAGCCTCTACGACCGACCCTGGGCCGCTATCTGGGAAGAGTATTTCGAAGAAGGCATGCAGCGTCCGCAAAACCAGACGGACATTTTCGACTTCGAATAGCTGGCCGCCCCGTCAGTCGCTGCGGACGCAGAACGTAAACAGCGCTGATCCTGCCGCCACCGCCACATACTGCTTGCCGGCAACCGAGTAGGTCATCGGCCCACTATTCACCTGTCCCCCCAGCGCCGCCTTCCACAGCAACTCGCCGCTGCGCGCGTCCAATGCCACGAAATAGCCGTCCTTGTTGCCGCCGAACACCAGGTTGCCGGCGGTGGAAAGCACACCGCCCCAGGTGATGTTGCCCAGCTCAAACGCCCACACCGGCTCCAGTGTCTGCGGATCGTAGGCGCGGATCACGCCGCGCGCTTCCTCGTCGTTGTTGAAGAAGGGTTCCAGCGCTACATCGCCCATCGACGTCTGTCGTCTGTTGGTGGGTATCGCCTGCGGAAACTGGCCTTCGATGGCGATGATGCCGCTGTTCTCCCAGTGCGCCACGTAGAAGAGACCGGTGGCCGGGCTGTAGCTCGGTGGTGCCCAGTTGATGGCGCCATGCACGTGCGGTTTGATCAGCGTGCCCTTGGCCGAGGGCAGCATGCCGGGGGCGCGGATCGGCCTGCCTTCGGGGGTGAAGCCGGTCATCCAGTTCACTTCCACGTAGGGTTTGCCGAGCAGGAATTCGCCGGTGAGTCTGTCGAGCACATACATGAGGCCGTTGCGGTTGGCCCACAGCATCACCTTGCGCTGTACGCCCTGCCATTCGATGTCGGCCAGCACGGGCACTTGGGTGCTGTCGTAGTCGAGTTCGTCGTGCGGGGTGAACTGGTAGGCCCACCGCATGGCGCCGGTGTCGGCGTCGAGCGCAATGACGCTGTCGCTCCACAGGTTGTCGCCCAGGCGCGAACGGCCGTCCCAGTCGGGCGCGGGGTTGCCGGTGCCCCAGTAGACGAGGTTGGCTTCTTCGTCGTAGGCGCCGGCGTTCCATATCGCTGCGCCGCCTACCTTCCACGAGTCGCCACTCCAGCTTTCGTTGCCGGGTTCGCCGGGGCCGGGGATGGTGTGGCGTTTCCACACTTCCTTGCCGGTGTTCGCATCGTAAGCGGCAACGAAGCCGCGGATGTTGATGTCGCCGCCGGCGGTGCCGATGTAGACCTTGTCGCGCACGATCAGGGGCGGCATGGTGATGGAGTAGTTGGCGCCGGCGTCGGCCACCACCGTGTCCCACAGCAGGCTGCCGCTGCGGGCATCGAGGGCCAGCAGATGCGAATCCACGGTGCCCATGAACAGGGTGTTGCCGAGGATGGCGAGTCCGCGGTTCACCCGCCCACAGCAGGTGCGGCTGGGCGCCGGTTCGTGGTGGTAGGTCCAGAAGATGCGGCCGCTGGCGGCGTCGAGTGCCACCACGTCATTGGGTGCCTGCACGGTGTAGAGCACACCATCCACCACGAGTGGCGTGGCTTCGAATTTTTCGAGGGATTTGGCTTGCCAGACCCACGCCAGTTCGAGATTGGCTACGTTCGTTGTGTCGATCTGCTTGAGCGGGCTGTGGCGTTGGTTGTTGAGGGTGCGCGAGTAGCTGAGCCAGTTGTGGGGTTCGGCCGAAGGGTCGAGGATTCGTTGGAAACTGACCTGGGCGGTGGCGCTATTGAAAATGAGTGCAGCAGCAAACCCGGCAAGCACAGCCAAGCGGCCTGACCGCCATAGCGCAGCGAACCCGGCAAGCTTAGCAGAACGGCCTGTCCGCCATAGCGCAGCGAAGGCGGAAGAGGAAAAGGTCTTCATGGCGTTGCTCCTTGTTTGGCAGGGGCTCTGAGCGAAGCGAGGTAGGCCACCAGATCAGCCACGTCCTGGTCGCTCCAGTCGCTGCCCAGCGCCGGCATCGGCGAGGCGGCGAAGCTGTGTGCGCTGAGGTCGGCCATGTTGAACGAGCGCAGCTTGCCGCTGCTGCCATCGAGCAACTGCACGCTGAAGGCGTCGCGGTTCATCAGGCGGCCGCTGACGGTGGCACCGGCCTTGGTAGTGACGGCATACCAGCGCAGGTTCGGTTGCACCACAGCATTGGGCGTGCGCAGTGATTGCGTCAGTTCGGCGACGGTGCGGCTGTCGCCGATGCGGGTCAGTTCCCCGCCAAGCGGTGAGCCTGTGCCGGCCACCATGTGGCAGCTCTGGCAGTTGCCGCGGTCTTCGAACAAGGAGCGGCCTTTGGTTGCATCGCCCGCCAGTGCGCTGCTGTTGTCTACCGCGCGGCTGCGCAGGTAGTCCACTACCAACTGTGCCTGCGCTTCACTCATCGTGGGGTTGGCGGGCATCGGCGTGTTGGGAATGCCTTTGAGAATCACCGCCACCAGTTGCGCATCGCTGTAGGGTTGGCGGAACACGCCGTGCCCGAGGTCCACGTTCGGCACCAGGGCCCCATCGCGGCCGTGGCAATTGGCACACAGGCTCTGGAAGACCTGCTCGCCGCTGAACAGATCGGCGCCGGTTTCGTGCTGGGCCCGGCTGGCGGGCGGATATGCCAGCACGGCGGCCAGCAGGGCAGTGACAAGCAAGTGGGCCTTGCGCATGGTGGTGTCCTCCCTCGGGATTCTGTTCTTCTGGAAAGGCGGCAGTGGCACTGGCAGTCGGACGCTACGCTACCCGCCGGAGACGGACAATGCCACCCGGCCGCTTCAGAGGCCTTGCGCAGCACGAGGCACCTAGTGGCATCATCGGGGCCGCTTGTTCACCAAGAGGGGGTCCACCATGAAAAAACACACGTTCGTCCTCATCGGTCTGGTCGCTGCTCTGGCGGTGCCGGGCCTGGCGCAGAACGGCCCGGGGCCCAATGCGGCTCCACTGCCGGCGGTAGAAACCCCGCCCCGCGCGTTCGCCACGGCCGAGGAGCACTACCAGTTTCTGCTGCAGCAGGCCAATGGCGGCACCAGGCATACGCTGCAGACCATTCCGCAGTGGCCGGGCCTGTGGACCAGCGGCCGCAACTCGATGGTCGATCTGTTCCTGGACGGTGGCCGGGGAGCGGGACTCGGCCCCGGCGGCAAAGTGCGGCCCGGCGTGCTCACGCCGGCCTATGAGGCGCATTTCAGCAAGCGGCGCGAAGAGGTCGAGAAGCATGGCGAGCAGCTGTTCGATCGCCTGGCCAACTGTGAATATCCGGGTGTGCCGCGCTGGCTGTGGGAGCCCTACGTGAAGGAGTTCGTCAACCTGCCCGAGCAGTCGTGGATGCTGAACGACTTCATGAACGAGGGGCGTCGCGTCTACATCGGCAAGGAG
>CANGUU010000094.1 GCA_947457195.1 Gammaproteobacteria bacterium | reverse complement strand
TTGCTGGTGATTCTGGCCTGCCGTTTCCTGCTGGGTGCAGACTTCGATACCTGGGGCTGGCGCGTGCCGTTCCTGCTGTCGATCCTGCTGCTGGCGGTTTCGGTCTACATACGGTTGCAGCTCAGCGAGTCACCGGTGTTCCTGGCCATGCAGTCCGAGGGCAAGGTGTCGCGGGCGCCACTCACGGAATCGTTTGGTCGCTGGCCCAATCTCAAACTCGTCCTGTTGTCGCTGTTTGGCGGCACGGCAGGAGAGGCCGTGGTCTGGTACTGCGGACAGTTCTATGCGCTGTTTTTCCTCACGCAGGTACTGCGGGTGGAAGCCACGACTGCCAACTTGCTGGTAGCGGGCGCTTTACTGCTGGCCACACCGTTCTTCGTGGTATTCGGCGCCCTCTCGGACCGTATCGGCCGCAAGTCGGTGGTGCTCGGCGGCTGCGTGCTGGCCGCACTCACCTACTTTCCCTTGTTCGGCGCGCTGACCAGTTACGCCAACCCGGCGATCGAGCAGGCGCAGCAAACGAACCCCGTGGTGGTGGTGGCCGATGCCGCGACCTGCCGGTTCCAGTTCGACCCGGTGGGCCGCGCGCTTTTCACCTCGTCCTGCGACGTCGCCAAAGGCCAGTTGGCCCGGCTCGGTGTTCCCTACACGAATGAGGATGCTCCGGGTCAGTCGGCCCGCATACGCATCGGCACCATGGCGCTGGAATCCTTTGAGGGCGCCGCACTCGATTCTGGCGAGTTTGCAACGCGCAACGCCGAATTCGGTCAACGCCTGCAATCAGCGCTGCAAGCCGCTGGCTACCCGGCAGCGGCCGATCCGACCCGCATCAATCACCCGATGGTGCTGCTCATCCTCACCATCCTGGTGATCTATGTGACCATGGTGTACGGACCGATCGCCGCCTGGCTGGTGGATCTGTTTCCGGCCAGTATCCGTTACACGTCCATGTCGCTGCCCTATCACATCGGCAATGGCTGGTTCGGCGGCTTCCTGCCCACGGTGGCCTTCGCGCTGGTCGCCTGGACCGGCGACATGTATTACGGCCTCTGGTATCCGATCGTGGTGGCCTTGCTGACTGCCGTCATCGGGGCCGTATGGTTGCCGGAACGACATGGTGACGCCTGATCCACTGGGCTACCCACTGTTTGTCTACGGGACGTTGCTCTCCGGTTGCCGGTCGTCGGAAGCGGAGAAGCTGCTGGACGGTGCTCGCCTGCTGGGCCACGCCAGCCTGCGAGGCTTCCTGTATCGGGTGGCCGCCTATCCCGGCCTGGTGTTGGCAGAGGCGGCGGCACCGGTTCACGGGGAACTCTATCAACTGGCCTCATCCGCACAACTGGCGGCGCTCGATGCCTGGGAAGAGGCAGTACCCTTAACCGGCACCACTGCCGAATACCTGCGCTGCCTCGTTACCGTGGAGTCGACAGCGCCCGGCTCAAGGCAGGCCTGGGTCTATCTCTACAATCGCCCCGTGGCTGGTTTGCCGCGAATCGCCGCCTGGCCCGCGTCAGCGCTCGATTGATCGGCAGACAGGAGTCAGGGGCAGCGCGGCCAGCGTGGGGCGGCGTTCTGCAGACTGGCCCGCGCCCGCCTCACGCTCCAGGTCCATTCCCGCCAGTCTGTGCTGTCGTCGCTGGCCGCTGCCCAGCGCTCCAGCAGGGACGGTACGAGCAGACACTGCGTGCCCGGGTCCAGGGCAGGCAGGGCGTTTACCAGCGCTGGCACAGCGTCTTCCCCCAGGTTCAGCAAGTAGTCGCTGTCGAGCGGGACTTGGCCGCCGCGCGCCAGTGCTACGTTGCTGCGCACCACCAGAGCCGCGGGATTCAGCGCCGCCAACAGCAGGCAGAGCGCAATGCCGAGCCCGGCGAGGCAGGCGATGAAAGCCCCTGGCCGCTGGCGCAGCACCGTTGCGAAAAAAGCGAGGATGCCGAGCGCAATCCACGCAGTGAAGGTACAGGCCACCACACGGTCGATGCTGAGGCCAAAACTCTGCACATAGAGGGCGATGCGCTGGCCGGCGGAGGCCAGGATGATGCCGACACAGGCCAGCAGCACAGCGGCAAAACGCCGGTACCACCGCTGCGGGGCACTGGCGCTCAGCAGGGTCAGCAGTCCCAGGGTGAGACCTGCACTGGCCAGTAGTTCAAAGAAACCCTGCCGCGCGAATTCGGCGACAGTGAGGCCGGAACGTGCGGCAGTTTCGGCCGCTGCGCCGAAGAGGTTCGCCAACTGGAAACCGGCAAACACCAGGAAGAGCGGACAGAGCGTGGCGAGCAATACACCCAGGGTCCACGGGTGCAGCGCCGCCGGCGCAGCGCGGGATCCCAGTTCCGGTGACTGCCAGGCCAGGCTCAACAGGCCGCTCGCAATCCAGGCAGCCAGCAGCACCAGCAAGAGATGGGGAGCAAACTCGGGCAGTTCGAAGACCAGACCCTCCAGCCAGCGCCCGAACCCGGCATCGGCCAGCGCAAACAGCAGGATGAAGACGGCGAGCGCCATCAGGGCCAACGCCATGCCACCAAGGATCGCCAGCGCGTGCAGACCCCGCAGGCTGGCTGGCTCGGCAGTGGCCCGCAGCAGGGTCAGCGTCCGCGCCAGCACCGTTCCCAGCACGACACGAGGGACCTGCAGGCAGTGCCAAAGCGTGATATGCCCGAGCGGTACCTTGCCGCGCTGCAGCAGGAACAGGGAAAGTGCCGCCAGCGTGCCTAGCAACAGCAAGGGTCGCAGGATGCCGGTGCTGCTGCGCAGCAGCAGCAGGCCCTGACACAGCACGGCGACGGCGGACCACAGCAACTGCCAGTAGCGCTGCGGCGAAACCGCCTGCCAGGCCAGCAGCAGGCCGCTGCTGCAAAACAGCAGGGTCAGCAGGGTCAGCAGCAGGGCCGAAGGGTCGTGGCCGAACCACAGTCGGTCGACGACCACTCCGAACAGCAGTCCCAGTCCCAGCGTCATGTGCAGGAGACGCTGCGGTGGTTGGCTGCCTGGCGTGTGCTGCGATGGCAGCACGGGGTCTTGCAGGGGCTTGCTGACCGAAGGGGCCTCGGCGGGGATCATGATGTGGCTCCGGGGCGGCGATCCATGTGGCTGCCCAGCATGTGCCAGGTCTTTTCCAGAGCACCACGATTCGCCTGTATGCAGTGCAGGCCGGCTGCGCCCATGGCTACCCGCCGTTCCTGGTCAAGGAGCAGGGCGACCACCGCGGCGGCCAGCGCCGCTTCGTCTCCCACGCCCTGCAGATTGCCGGCGGCTTCGAGCAGTTCGCAGGCCTCAGCAAAGTTGTAGCGGGAAGGCCCCGCCAGTACCGGTAATCCCAGCGCGGCAGGCTCCAGTACGTTCTGGCAGCCAGTATCCACCAGGCTGCCCCCGACGAAGGCGATATCGCTGACGCTGTAGAACGCCAGCATCTCGCCCATACTGTCGCCGAGCAGAACCTGCGTCGCGGGGGTTACCCGTCTGCCACTGCTGCGGGTGACGACCTGCAAACCCTGCTCCTCGCAGAGCAGGGCAGCTGCTGTAAAGCGCTCGGGGTGCCGGGGGACCAGAATCAGCAGCAGATCGGGCAAGCGCTGCAGGCAGAGCGTAAACGCGCGCAGCACTTTGGCGTCCTCCCCTTCGCGGGTGCTTGCCGCAATCCAGACCGGCCGTTTGCCCTCGATCTGCCCAGCAAGCGCTGCCCGTCGCTCGGCATGGTCAGTCGGGAGTTCCATGTCGAACTTGAGGTTGCCCGTCACAGTGAGTCGCTCGGCGGCCACGCCGAGACGTCGGAAGCGAGCGGCATCGCTTGCCGTCTGCGCCCCAATGCAGTCGATCTCTCCCAGCATGGGCTTGCTGAGCAAACCAACCCGCTCATAGCCCCTGCAGGACTTCTCCGAAAGACGCGCATTGACGACCACCACGGCGGCCCCGCTGACCTTGCTGTGGTGGATGAGGTTCGGCCATAACTCGGTTTCCACCAGGATCACCAACGCCGGGTGAAAGATGCCAAGGAAGCGCTTGATAGCTCCGGAGTAGTCGTAGGGCGCATAGACTTGGCATACCTCGTCCCGGAACAGGGCGCGAATGCGATCCGACCCCGTGGGCGTCATCGAGGTGACCACGATGCCCCACGCCGGATGCTCCCGCCGGAGCCTGCGAATCAGTGGTGCCGCTGCGTTCGATTCACCGACGGAGACGGCGTGCACCCAGATCCAGACCGGATAGATGTGTGCCTGCTGCGCCGTTCGCACAAAACCGAAGCGCTGGCTCCAGTGATGATTCGGCAGACCATCTTCCAGGAAGCCGAGACGCTCACGCCAGCGCTGCAGGTAGGAGGGGGCACGCAGCGAGCGCCACCACAGGCGCAGGAACAGCAGGGGCAGCAGCAGGTAGAAAGCAAGGTCGTAGAGGAATCTGGTCACAGCCCAAGCCCGGGTTCCTGCAACGGAACGCGTCAGAAGGATTTGCGTTTGACCCCCAGTTCCAAGGCTGGCAAGGGGCCCGCTGTTTCATAGCCCTGCAGCAAGTGCTGCCAATCGGCATCCCGATAGTGGGTGCCGGAATCCGTACACAGGAGCTTGTTGAGCGAGCGCCGGAGGCGGGCGAGATTATCCTGCATCCAGCACTGCGTTTGGTTGACTGGTTTGATCACGCTCTTGTCGAAATCGACCAGATGGCTGTGGCCGGCATCATCGAGCAGCACATTACGCGCGTTCAGGTCGGCGTGACACACCTGCAGCGCGTGGAAGCGAGAGATGGTCTGACCGATGCTGCGCCATTCCGCCGCGCTGAGCGCCGTCTGGCTCAGCCGAGTGGCCAGCGTTCGGGCATTGCGGATCTCGCGGGTGATGAGATCACCGCGGTACGTCAGGGGTGAGGTCTCGAGGCAGCGGGCGGCCACGGGCTCGGGGACTGGCAAGCCCCACTGGCGCAGCGTGGCCAACAAGTTGAACTCCTGCCACATGCGCGGTGGTTGTTCGGGAGAAAACGCAGGCCGACAGTACGTGTCGGCCACGAGGCGGCTCAGCAGGCCGCCGCGGTGGTAGTGCTTGAACACCATCGGGGTGTCGTTGTGCGTGAAAAACAGCACGGATCCGCGATGCAGCAGTCGGGGGGCCGCCGCCTGCAGAAGGCCAAGCCGCTCGAACAACTCGGCAGGAGCACTCGGCAGCAACTCGGGGTTGAAGAGGATGCGCGCATTCTTGTCGATGAATTTTCTGTGCTGCACGATCGTGTATCGCCAAATTGGCTTCGCCCAGGATCGAACGAAACAAGGAACGAGCTTGCATGTTGGTCGAACTACGCTGGCGCGCCAGGCGCCGAAGCAACCCTGCGGTACCGACGAGGGTTCCGCTCTGTGACGGTTCCCCTGCCGGGCCCGGCCAGCCGCCGCAGCGCAGCCACCGTTGCAGCAGTCTTGGCCTGAACGAGACGGGAGTGTACTTAGCGTCGCGATCCGCCACAATCGCCCTGTCTGTTTCCTGCCGCAGTTGCACCGGCGGAGCCCTATGACCCAATCAGAGACAATGACGGACCGCTGGCGTTCGCGGATTTGCGGTGCGTGGCTGCGTATCGCGGCCAGTGGTCTGTTGCCGGCACGCTGGTTCAGGCCACCCCTGCTGGCTGAACCCCAGCGCCGGGCAGCGACCGGGCACCTGCAATTCGAGGTGGTGAGCCACTGTTGGCAGTATGCGCACCTGCTGCAGTACCAGCTGAGTTCGCTGGTGCTGTTCCCGCCGACACGGGCCACGGTGATCATGACGGTCTATTTTGCCGCCGAGGACAGCAAGACTGCCGGGTTGCTCCAGCGCTTCGCTGCCATCGAGGTGCCCGGGGTGCTGTGGAACTGGCGTCCCTTGCCCAGACAGGCCTTGTTCCGACGGGCCATCGGTCGCAACCACGCCGCGCTGGCGACCAAGGCCGACTGGATCTGGTTCACTGACTGCGACCTGATGTTCCGGCGGGCCTGCCTCGACACTCTCGCCGACCTCCTGCAGGGGCGTCGCGATGCGCTGGTATTTCCCCGGGTGGAGCGTTGTACGGACCTGCTGGCGGATACGGACCCCTTGCTCAGGCCCCTGCAGGACACGCTGCCGGTGGTGGATGTGGACGATGCCAGCTTCGTGGCGCTGCGCCGAACCCGCGCGACCGGGCCGCTGCAGATCACCCACGGCGATATCGCCCGCACGCAAGGTTATTGCCGCGATATCTCCTTCTATCAGCAGCCTTCACCCGTCTGGTGCAAGGCCCACGAGGACCGGGCGTTTCGCTGGCTGCTCGGCACAGCCGGCGTGCCGCTGGACTTGCCCGGCGTGTACAGGATCCGACACGAAACCAAGGGCAGGTACACGGGAAGCAGTCGCAATTCCCGTTGGCGCAGCGGCATCCGTCGGCTGTCCAGACTGTTCAAAGAACGCGGATAGCGGCCGGGTCGAGCTGCCGGATACCGAAGTCGGTGCTGCTGATCTTCTGGCGTTCGTTGTGTTGGCGCAGCGCCTTGTTGGCCGCTACTCGGGCTGGATCTACGTAGGAGCGCGCGTGATCGAGGTGCAGGCAGGCGGCATCGTAGCGGACGTGGCGCGCCTTGATGCCGGCATTCAGTAGACGCACACCGAATTCGCGATCCTCGCCGCCCCAGGGCATGCGCTCGTCGAAGCCGTTGATGCGCAGAACATCTTCCCGCCAGGCAGAGGCATTGGAGCCCTTCAGGTTGCACCGTGCCGGTGTCAGTCGGTTCAACAATGGGGCCAGCCGCTCATTGCAGGCCACCTTCCACGTGTTGCGCCAGAACGGCAGACCGTGGCTGCGCAACCACGCTGGATCGAAACAGCGCCCGCTCACGATGTCGGAGGTCCCGATCGCCATGCTGGTGGCCATGGGCAGCTTGTAATAGCTGCCCGACAGGAAGTGGCCTTTCTCGGCCCGCCGCAGATGCGTCGCCACGAAATCCCGTCGGGGGATGCAGTCGCCGTCGCTGAACAGCAGGTAGGGGGCGCGCGCCTGCAGTATCGCCTTGTTGAGAATGCGGCATTTGCGGAATCCCCGGTCTTCCTGCCAGACATGGGTCAGCGAGAGGTCCAGTTCTGTCCGCAGTTTTCTCACCAAGTCAGCGGTCTCCGGCCCGGAGCCGTCATCGGCCAGCACGATCTCGAAGTCCTTGCAGGACTGGCAGGCATAGCCCCACAGCACCTTGGCAAGCCAGGCGGGCGAGTTGTAGGTGGACAGAATGATGCTGGCT
>CANGUU010000093.1 GCA_947457195.1 Gammaproteobacteria bacterium | reverse complement strand
TTCGTGCACAGCTACTACGTGGCACCTGCCGCGCCCAACGAGATTGCGGGAGAGACCGAGTACCCGCTGCCGTTTTGCGCCGCCATGGCGCACCGCAATGTCTTTGCCGTGCAGTTCCACCCGGAAAAAAGTCAGCGCAACGGCCTTGCGCTGCTGCGTAACTTCCTGGGTTGGCAGGGACAGGTCTGAGGGGGTAGCAGTGGGTCTGGCAAAGCGCATCATTCCCTGCCTGGATTGCGACAATGGTCGCGTCGTCAAGGGCGTGAAATTCCTGGACATCCGCGATGCCGGCGATCCAGTCGAAGTGTCCAAACGCTACTGCGACCAGGGCGCAGACGAGATCACTTTCCTCGACATCACCGCCAGTGCCCACGACCGCAGCACCACGCTGCATACGGTCGAGGCCATCGCCTCGCAGGTGTTCATTCCCCTCACGGTAGGCGGCGGCATTCGCAAGTTGCAGGACATCCGCAACATGCTGAATGCAGGCGCCGACAAGGTCAGCATCAATACCACCGCGGTCCTTAACCCGGAGTTCGTGCGCGAGGCGTCGGAGCGCTTTGGTTCGCAGTGCATCGTGGTGGCGATCGACGCCAAGTGCGTTTCGAAAACAGGAGAGCCGCAGCGCTGGGAAATCTTCACCCACGGCGGCCGTAATCCGACCGGGCTGGAGGCGATCGCCTGGGCCCGCAAGATGGTGGACTACGGAGCTGGCGAGGTACTCCTGACCAGCATGGACCGCGATGGCACCAAGAGCGGCTTCGACCTGCACCTGAATCGAGCCATCAGTGAAGCCGTGGCGGTGCCCGTCATTGCCTCCGGGGGGGTCGGTTCGCTGCAGGATCTGGTGGACGGCATTACCCTTGGCAAGGCTGATGCGGTGCTGGCCGCCAGCATCTTCCACTTTGGCCAGTTCACGATTCCCGAAGCCAAGGCCTACATGCGCCAGCACGGCATCGAGATGCGCTGACGTCAGTCGTAAGGCTGGCGAGCAGCCAGCCGTTCGAACCACAACGCCCGCTAGCGCAGTGCTTTCATCACGTTGAGACCCTTCAGCAGGTTCAACGCCTCGTTGAGCTGGTAGTCGGGTACCAGCACATCTTCCGCACTCACCTTGGGCTGCGGCAGGGCGGCAGGCGCGGTCACATTTTCTGCGGGTGCGGTGCTTGGCGCATCGCTGCCGTTGGCATTCTGCAGGTGACGGGTCAGGTCCTCTTCGCGGTAAGCCGCTACGCTGTCGGCGATGCGGGTGACCTGGCCGCGGTCGACCACGATGTCGGGCGAAATGCCGGTGGCCTGGATGGAACGACCGCTGGGGGTGAAGTACAGCGACGTGGTGAGCTTGATGGCGCGGTCATTGGTGAGCGGCAGCACGGTCTGCACCGAGCCCTTGCCGAAGCTCCGCGTGCCCATGATCACTGCGCGCTTGCTGTCCTGCAGCGCTCCCGCCACGATCTCCGATGCTGATGCGGAGCCGCTGTTGATCAGCACTACCAGCGGTACGCCGCGGCTTGGATCTTCTGGTGTGGCCTCGAAGCGCATCTCTGCATTCGGTAGACGACCCTTGGTGTAGACGATCAGCCCTTCGGTGATGAAGGCATCGACCACGCCCACGGCGGCCTGCAAAACCCCGCCGGGGTTGTTGCGCAGGTCCAGCACCACGCCCTGCAGCGGCGTCTCGCCCGCCTGCAACTTGCCCAGTGCCTCCACGACTTCGTTGCCGGTATCGGCCGAGAACTGGGCGATGCGGATGTAGCCGTAACCCGGCTCGGCTTCTCGATAGCGAATGCTGCGCGCCTTGATGATCTCCCGGGTGACCTTCACTTCGAAGGGCTCCGGAAGGCCCTCGCGCAGGATCGTCAGGCGAATCGACGTACCGGGCTCGCCGCGCAGCAACTCCGAGGTGTCACCGAGCGTGACCTGCTGCGCCGGGGTATCGTCCAGCTTGATGATGAGGTCACCGGCTTTGATGCCGGCCCGGGCGGCCGGCGAGTCATCCATCGGCGTAATGATCTTGATGAAGCCATTCTCGATGCTTACCTCTACGCCGAGCCCGCCGAACTCTCCCGTGGTGGTCTCCTGCAAGGCGTCGTAGTCGTCGCGGGCCAGGTAGGTCGAGTGCGGGTCGATGCCGGCCAGCATGCCCTTGATGGCGTTTTCGAGCAGCGTCTTGTCGTCGATCGGTTCCACGTAGGCCTCGCGAACCTGGCTCAGCACCTGCGCAAAGAGGCGCACCTCTTCCATTGGCAGTGGAGGCGGCGGCAGCGACTGCGCGCCCGGCACTGCAGCGCCGGCAGCAGGGGCCAATTGGGCAGCTGCGTGCAGGCACCAGCCTGTCAGCACACCGGTGAGCAGCAGGTAGGCGAGCGGGCGCCGCGAAGGCAGGGGCGCGGGAGGACGCAAAGCGATGGAGAACATGGACAACCTCGGGCCGTGAACCGGCGGGTCATTGGGCGGGCTTCAGCCAGGAGACGGGATTTTCGGCCGCGCCCTCGTGACGGATTTCGAAATACAGGCCACTCTGCTGCTGGCCACCGGTGTCTCCTACCTTCGCGATCGCTGCACCGGCAGCGACGCTGGCACCTGCTTTTTGCAACAGTTCCTGATTGTGCGCATACAAACTCATAAAACCATTGCCATGGTCGATTATCAATAGCAGCCCCGAGTTGCTGAACCAGTCGGCAAAAACCACCCGACCGGCATGCACTGCCTTGACCACAGTGCCTTGCGGGGCAGCAATGGTGATGCCTTCGTAGGTGAGATCGCCAAGCTCGTGGCGCTCGCCGAAACGCGCTGTAAGCGTACCCAAGACCGGCCATGGCAATTTGCCGCGCGCAGAGGCGAACTGCAGCGACTGGGCGGCGGCCTGTGCCTGCCGCAGTTCTTCGAGCAGCAGCTGGCGTTCGATGCGCTGCTGTTCGAGGTTGTTGAGCTGGCGCCCCTCTCGCTGCAGCTGCTCTTCAACCTGCGTGAGCATTGCCTTTCGCTTCGACTGCTGCTCGCGCAGCACTGCCTCCTGAGCCAGCAATTCCTCCTGCTGACGGCCGAGCGTGCCGGACGTCTCCTCGATGCGGACCCGTGTAGCAGCCAGCTCGGCAAGCAGTTGTTGGTGACTGTCGAGTCTGCTTTGGCGGGCAGCGGCTAAGTAACGGTAATAGCGCAAGACCCGCGCACTGCCGGCAGTATGGGGCTGACCGAGCAGCAGCTTGAAGAATTCACCCGAACCATTGCGCCAGGCGCCCAGCACATACTGGGTCAGCCATTGCTGCTGGGCTTTCTGTTCTGTCTCCAGTCGCTTGCGCTCGGACCCGAGGCTGCGCAGGGTTTCTCCGGAGTTGCCGGCTTCGACGGCGAGACTTGCCACACGGCGCCGGATTTCGAGGATCTGCTGCTCCTGTTGCTCGACCTCCTGCAACTGCGCCTGCTTGGTGAGGTCAAGATCGGCGACAGCTTCCTTCGCACGCTCAATACTAGCCTCGAGTCGAGCCAGCTCGCGCCGCGAAAGCTCGGTAGCGCCTTCCTCCGCTGCAAACGCCAGTGCAGACAGCCCCAGTAACAACGAGAGCAGTGCCTGTCGTGCCATGGGCTTCAGGTGCGCCTCACCAAGCTATGTCCCTGCATCTCCGGCGGCGGTGCCAATTCCATGAGGCTCAACAGAGTCGGGGCCACGTCGCACAGCGAACCGTCGCTCGCGAGACTGATGCGCTGTGGGCCGACGTAGACCAAGGGTACGGGGCCGGTCGTGTGCTGTGTCATCGGCTGACCACTGTCGGTGTCCAGCATCTGCTCGACATTGCCGTGGTCGGCGGTAATCAGACATTGACCGCCCACGGCCTGCAGCGCCGCCGTGATGCGACCGAGGCAGGTGTCCAGCGTTTCCACCGCCTTGATGGCTGCCACCAGAGAACCCGTATGGCCCACCATGTCGCCGTTGGCGAAGTTGCAGACGATGGTGTCGTAGCGCCGCTCACGGATCGCTTCCACCAGATGGTCGGTGACTTCTCCGGCGCTCATTTCCGGCTGCAGATCGTAGGTATCCACCTTGGGCGAAGGAACCAGCAGGCGGGTCTCTCCCGAAAATTCTGCTTCACGGCCGCCACTGAAGAAGAAGGTCACATGCGCATACTTCTCGGTTTCAGCGATCCGCAGCTGCGTCAATCCCAGTTTTGCCAGAAATTCACCGAGGCTGTTGTCCAGATTCTCGGGACCAAAGGCGACCTCGACCGGCAGGCCGGCCGCATATTCGGCCAGTGTGACGAAGCGGCTGAATGTCGGCACTGCCCCCACGTCGAAGCCGTTGAAGTCGGATTTCACGAAAGCACTGGTCAGCTGGCGGGCGCGATCAGCGCGAAAGTTCATGAAGACAACGGCATCGTTTTCCCGCATGCGCACGGGCTTGCTGTCGCCGGAACAAAGCACGGCAGGCTGCACGAACTCGTCGTTTTCGCCGCGCGCATAAGCTGCGACCAGCGCACTCGTGGCGTCGGGGTATCGCCACGCGGCCTCGCCGTGGCAGATGGCATCGAAAGCCAGTTTGACGCGGTCCCAGCGCTTGTCGCGATCCATACCGAAATAGCGACCCCCTACACTGGCTATGCGGCCGATCGGGTGCTTGCCGAACCAGTCCTGGAAACGCTGCAGACTCGTCGCGGCCGATCTCGGCGGCGTGTCCCGCCCGTCCAGCATCGCGTGTAGATAGACCTGCGTGCAGCCCTGGCGTGCAGCCAGCTCCAACAGCGCCATGATCTGATCCTCGTGGCTGTGGATTCCGCCCTCGGAAAGCAGGCCGATCACGTGCAGGGCGCTACCGTGCTGCCGGCTCGCCTCGACGGCGCCAAGCAGCACGGGGTTGCCGAAGAAGTCGCCATCGGCGATGGCCTTGTTGATGCGCGTAAGGGTCTGGTAGACCACACGCCCCGCACCGAGGTTCATGTGACCCACCTCGGAGTTACCCATCTGTCCGTCGGGAAGCCCGACCTTCATGCCCGATGTGTGGATGAGGGTGTGGGGTGCCGTCGCCAGCAAGCGGTCCCAGACCGGCGTGTTGGCCAGCGCGATGGCATTGTGGTCGGTCTCTTCCCGATACCCCCATCCGTCGAGGATGAGCAGGACCGTCGGTGCTTTTTTCATTTGCTGCATGTCACGAAAACTCGTGTGGATTCTAAGGAGCCAGTCGACATCGTAGCAACCGCAAGGGTCGCTGCCTGCCAGTACGCAAGGCCGCGCCCGGCGGCCTGACTTCCGGGGAGGGCCTGTGTATACTGCCGCGCTCGCGGGAAGACCCCGGAAAAGCTGCATGAACCGTTTCTTCGAATTCTTGATCAATCATTGGGCGCTGTCCGGTCTCTGGCTGGCGCTGGCAGCAGGGCTGCTGGCCTACCTCAACTCCAAGACCGGCAGCAGCCTGTCCGTGCACCAGGCGACCCAGCTGATCAATCGGGAAAATGCCACGGTCGTCGATGTGCGCGAGCGTAAGGACTTCGACAAGGGGCATGTAGTCGATGCAGTCAACATCCCCCTCGCCAAGCTGGCAGAGCGGTCGGGTGAACTCGACAAGAAAAAGCAGGATCCGCTCATCGTCGTGTGCCAGTACGGTCAACAGGCCGGCGAGGCGGTCAAGCTGCTGCAGGAGCGCGGCTTCACCAGGGTCAGCAAGCTCGCCGGCGGCATTTCCGAGTGGCAGTCGCAAAACCTGCCGCTCGTGCGTTGAGCCCGCTCTCTCACTTTCACCACTAGCCAAACGGCAGGTATCCCATGGCAGACAACACCGCTCCGGCCCCCACCCCAGCCGATCCCCGCTTCGGGGTGCAGCGCATCTACGTAAAGGACTCCTCATTCGAGGCGCCGGACACGCCGGATTGTTTTCGTCGGCCTTACAATCCCAAGGTGAACTTCAGCATCAACAGTCGCAGCAAGAAGATAGATGAAGAGCTTTACGAAGTCGTGTTGCGGCTCACCGCCGATCTCAAGCAGGACGACAAGACCGTTTTCCTGGTCGAGGTACAGCAAGCCGGCATCTTCGAAGTGACTGGTCTCGACGGCGAGCGCTTGGAGCAGGTGCTGGCGATCACCTGTCCGAGCATCCTGTTCCCCTATGGTCGTGAGGCCATCGATGCGCTGGCCATCAAGGGCAGCTTTCCGGCACTCATGCTCGCTCCGATCAATTTCGAGGCGGTTTACATGCAGGCCAAGCGCAATCAGGCGCAGCAGGCACAGACTCCGCTGCAATAAGGCGGGTCTCGCACAAGCAAACGGCCGAGGCTGCACCGAGCCTCGGCCGTTTTGCGTTCAGGGCCAGTAAGCTCCTGCGTAGCCCAGTTGGCGCCAGGCTTCGAACGCCGCGACCGCCACGGCATTGGAAAGATTCAGACTACGACTGTTGCGCTGCATGGGCAGTCGCAGCACCGCGTCCACTCGTGGCGACGCAAGAACCGCCTCCGGCAGGCCACGGGTTTCACAACCGAACAACAGCACATCGCCGGATTCGTAGCGGAAATCCGCAAACGCGCGCTGACCCTTGGTACTGAAGGCCAGCAGACGGCGCGGGGCAGTTTTCGCCAGGAAGGCCTCCCAGTTGGCGTGCCTGTGCAGCGTGGCCCACTCGTGATAATCCAGACCGGCGCGTCGCAGCCTGCGCTCTTCCAGCGAAAAGCCCAGGGGCTCTATGAGGTGCAGCGGGCAGCCGACGTTGCTGGACAGACGGATGATGTTGCCGGTATTCGGGGGAATTTCCGGTTCTAACAGCGCGATCTCGAACACGACGGGGTCCTGGAAAAAGCCGCGCACGGAGAGCCGGCTTGCCGGCGGCCAGTGCCGCCCACGGCAGGCGGGTAGCTATATGCCGCAAATTCGGGGCTTTTCCAAGCGGTTTCGTGGTGCCGAGGTTCCGGCAGGTCCGTATTACTCTGGACCGCCAGCGCCCTCGTCTTCCTCGTCGGCGTCGCTGTTTTGCATACCCAGTTCCTTGAGCTTGCGGGTGAGCGTGTTACGGCCCCACCCGAGCAGTTCCGACGCGTCGCGCTTGCGGCCACCGCTGTGCTGCAGGGCGACTTCGATCATGCATTTCTCGAACAGTGGTATCGCCTGCTGCAGGATGCCGGTGTGCCCGAGCTTTAACTCCTGATCGGCCCAGTGCTTGAGGTTCTGCAGCCAGTTGCCGGCCACTGGATTGGTGGCCGAGGCGGCATGGAACTCCTCCGGCAGGTCAGTGATGTAGATGTCACG
>CANGUU010000092.1 GCA_947457195.1 Gammaproteobacteria bacterium | reverse complement strand
GTGAACAGCGCATAGCCAAGCACCTTGCCTTTCACGTTCGACACCATCACGCCGTTTTGGCGGGCACCGATGTCACCTGGCTTGATGGGACCAAAGCGGTCGAACACGGATGTGAGGATGCCCGTTCCCGAGGTCATGCTCAGAAACTGCGTCCGAAAGCCGATGAGACCGCGCGTCGGAATGCCGAAGTTGAGCCGCGTACGACCCTTGCCGTCGTTGCTCATCTCGGTCATTTCCGCCTTACGCTTGCCGAGTTCCTCGATGACCTTGCCCTGATGCTGTTCGTCGATGTCGATGACGAGGATTTCATAGGGCTCCATCACGACGCCGTCGATTTCCTTGCGGATCACCTGCGGTCTGGATACGGCCAACTCGAAGCCTTCGCGGCGCATGTTTTCGATGAGCACAGAGAGGTGCAACTCACCGCGACCGGATACCTTGAATTTGTCGGCAGTGGCTCCCGGTTCAACGCGCAGCGCCACGTTGTGGATCAATTCGCGCTCCAGACGATCCTTGATGTTGCGGCTGGTCACGTATTTGCCGTCGAGTCCGGCAAAGGGCGAATCGTTGACCTGGAAGGTCATGGTTACAGTGGGTTCGTCGACCGTGAGCGGCGGCAGGGGCTCGGGTTTATCCGGATCGCAGACGGTATCGGAGATGTTCAGTTGCTCGATGCCCGTGATGCAGATGATGTCGCCCGCACTGGCTTCCGCCGCGTCCACGCGCTCGAGTCCGAGGTAGGTCTTCACGAGGCCGATCTTGCCGCGCCGGCTCTTGCCTTCGCGATCGATGATGACGACTTGCTGGTTGACCTTGACCTTGCCGCGGGTAATACGGCCGACACCGATCACACCGAGATAGGAAGAATAGTCGAGTGCGGAGATCTGCATCTGCAGCGGCCCCTGCACGTCCACCACCGGTGGCTGCACACGGTCGATGACGAGTTGGAACAGGGGATCCATGTTGGGCGCCAGATTGTTGGGGTCGTGGCCGGCGCGGCCCAGCAGGGCGGAGGCGTAGATCACGGGAAAGTCGAGTTGTTCCTCCGATGCTCCCAGCTTGTCGAAGAGGTCGAATACCTCGTTCAGCACCCAGTCCGGACGCGCCCCTTCACGGTCTACCTTGTTGATGACCACGATGGGCTTGAGACCACGAGCAAAGGCTTTTTGCGTCACGAAGCGCGTCTGCGGCATCGGCCCATCGACGGCATCCACCAGCAGCAATACACAATCAACCATCGACAGCACGCGCTCGACTTCCCCGCCAAAGTCGGCGTGACCGGGCGTATCGACGATGTTGATGCGATAGTCGTTCCAACGTACGGCGGTGTTCTTGGCCAGGATGGTGATCCCACGCTCCTTTTCCTGGTCGTTGGAATCCATCACGCGCTCGACTTCCTTGCCGCGGGTTTCGAGCGTGCCCGACTGCTGCAGCAGCTTGTCGACCAGCGTGGTCTTGCCGTGGTCGACGTGCGCGATGATCGCGATGTTGCGAATGTGGTCTATCACGAGGGGGGATCCTGTGCGGAGTCGGGAAAAAAGACGCGCGATTATACATGACGCCCCTGTTCCCGCTTGTCAGGATGTCTTGAAAATTCCCACATTCCGGTGGCCCTGCTCCTGCAGATGAGCTGCATGCAGGCGGCTCAGCACGCCGTGATCGCAGTAGAGCAGGTAATTGCTGTCGCTCGCGAGTGCCGGAAATTCCGCATTGAGTCGGAAAAACGGGATCAGCAGCACGGGGCACTCGGGCTTGCGTAGTGGCCGTCGTTCCTGCTGCTCGGGGTGGCGTATGTCGATCAGGATGACGGGGCGCTGCGGAGTCAGGACGTCGAGTTCGGCTGCCAGCGGTCTAGCCGAGACGGACTGCAGTGTGCGGATGTCGAAGGTCTTGCGATCGGCGAGAGCCTGTTCGAGCAGGGTGAAATCGAAGCGTCGCTCCTCCTCGGCAATTCTGCTGAGTTTGGCGCGCGTCGTGGGCCTCACCGAGATCACACCGCAATATTCGGGGATGCTGGCCGAGAATTCTTCGGTGCCAATCCGCCGCGCAATATCCACGATCTCCTGCTTGTCTAGCATGGCAAGCGGTCTCAGCACCAAGAGCGGCGTGGCCTCGTCGATGACGCACAGATTCGGCAGGGTCTGACTGGAGACCTGCGCAATGCTGTCACCGGTGACCAGTGCCCCGACATCGAGCTGACGCGCCACTTCCGTGGCGGCCCGCAGCATCATGCGCTTCAGTACGACGCCCATCATGGCATCGCTGATCGTGGCAAGGATGGCGGCGACAACGGGCTCGAACGGGACGCTGATGAAGCGTGTGGGGTGAGAGGCTCCAAACTTTTGCCACAGGAAGTAGGCGAGTTCCTTTACCGCCAGCTCGTGATCGCTCCCACCCAGGTTGAAGAACAGGGTGTGAACCCGCAATCCGCGCTTCATGGCCTGGTAGGTGGCCACGGCGGAGTCGAAGCCGCCTGACAGCAGCGAAATCGCCGTCTCCTGCGTGCCGATCGGAAAGCCGCCAATGCCGGGCAGCGCGGCATCTACCAGACGAACGCGTTTATCACGGATCTCGATGGGCACCACGAGGTCAGGGAAGTGCAGGTCAACACCGCGGGCCTGCGTCTGAAGTTTCAGCCCGGCACCGACGAAGCGCTCTACGTCCACTGAACTGAAGTCATGTGTGCCGAGACGTCGACAGCGAACACGGAAGGTCTTGCCGTTGAGGCGCTCCCGATACAAGGCGAGCGTCTGGTCGAGCAGATCCTGCAGATCGGTCAGCGGATATTGCAGTACCCGACTGAAGGACCAGATGCCGGGCATGTTGGCCAGCAGGGACTCGACTTCGGCGGCACTCTCCCGGCGGCTGGCAGGCAGTTCGAGATAGAGGTTGTCCCACTGCACCTCGAGCAGGACGGCATCGGGATCGTGGGGAGCGACCGACTGGTCGGGTAAGCCGAGCCACACCCGCAGCACCCGTGAGACATTACGCTTCAGCTGCCGGCAGAACTGCACGCGAACGACGCGACTTTTGGTGGTCATCTCGCCGGAGTATCTGATGATGTATTTCATGTCTCCGCGACCACGGCCTAGGATGAAGCAAAACTCGCACTAATTTGGTGCTTATGCGAAAAATACGCCCCGCGACTGTGCAAAGAGCTCGCGGGATGCGCCAAATTCCCTTGGAAAATCAATACTTCCATGTTGAAAATCCATGGCATATATTTTGCCTTTCCTGCTACTGCAACGCCAAGCGCAGTATTTTGGCGTCCCGGCGGTGGGGTCCTGATATGGGCCTCGCCGCGCACGAACAGCCAGCCTTGGGCCCGGAAGGACAAGCCGCCAACCTGCTACACAACCACGTTCCACAACACAGACAGCCAGCGTACCTGGTTCAATGCTCTACGGAGGAATACATGTCTGAGAAGACGCTCAAACTAATCAAAGATCACGACGTAAAGTGGGTTGACCTCCGTTTTACTGACACCAAGGGCAAGCAGCAGCACGTCACTTTCCCGGCCGACAAGGTAGATGCTGGCTTCTTCAAGGGCCAGATGTTCGATGGCTCCTCCATTGCGGGCTGGAAAGGCATCAACGAGTCCGACATGGTGCTCCTGCCGGACGACAGCACCGCCGTGATCGACCCCTTCGCCGAAGAGTCCCAGGTCAACATCGTATGCGACATCCTCGAACCCGCCACGATGTCCGGGTACGACCGTGACCCGCGGTCCATCGCCCGCCGTGCCGAGTCCTATCTGAAATCCACGGGAATCGGCGACACCGCCTACATGGGCCCCGAGCCCGAATTCTTCGTTTTCGACGACGTGAAATACCGCACGACCATGGGCTACTGCATGAGCCAGATCATCTCGCAGGAAGCCGCGTGGAGCACCGACAAAGACAAGGAAGACGGCCCCAAGGGTCACACTCCGCGCGTGAAGGGCGGCTACTTCCCCGTACCGCCGGTCGACTCGCTGCATGATATCCGTGCCGCCATGTGCAGCACGATGCAGGAGATGGGTCTCAATGTCGAAATCCATCACCATGAAGTGTGCAACGCAGGTCAGTGCGAAATCGGCGTTGCCTTCAACAGCCTGGTCAAGAAGGCCGACGAAGTACAGACCCTGAAATACGTGATCCATAACGTCGCTGCCGCCTACGGCAAGACCGCGACTTTCATGCCCAAGCCCATCGTAGGCGACAACGGCAATGGCATGCACGTGCACCAGTCCATCTGGAAAGACGGCAAGAACATCTTTGCCGGCACCGGTTATGCCAATCTGTCCGACGACGCGTTGTACTACATCGGCGGCATCATCAAGCACAGCAAGGCGCTCAACGCACTCGGCAATGCCTCCACCAACTCCTACAAGCGTCTGGTGAAAGGTTTCGAAGCGCCGACCATGATGGCCTACTCAGCACGCAACCGCTCGGCTTCTATCCGCATTCCCTACATCCTTGGGGGCAATCCAAAAGCCATTCGCATCGAAGTTCGCTTCGGAGACTCCACGGCGAATCCCTACCTGTTCTTTGCCGCCATGCTGATGGCCGGCATCGACGGCATCAAGAACAAGATCCACCCCGGCGATCCGGCCACCAAAGACCTCTACGACCTGGAGCCCGAAGAAGAGGCCAAGATCCCGCAGGTCGCTGATGACCTGCTCGATGCTCTCGAACACCTGGATAAAGATCGTGCGTTCCTCACCGCCGGCGGCGTGTTCAGCGACGACATGATCGATGCCTATATCGACCTGAAGAAGGCTGACCACACGCTGGTCAACATGACCACGCATCCGCTGGAGTTCGAGCTGTATTACAGCTGCTGAAACATGGCTGCTGGTCGCTGGCGACTGGCAGGTGCAAGACAAAAAGCCCACCTGACGGTGGGCTTTTTTTGTGCGTCCTAAAAGCGTACAGTTGTTGGAAAGCACCAACTTGGTGCAAATTCAGGCTCTGTACTGCGCAGCGGCAGCAGCGCCCCGGCCAGCTGCCGTAGAAAAACAGGAAGAAACCCCCACTTTTTCTGGCTTGGTGTAGTAATTGCATGGAGGAACTGCCAGTGGTCGTCGGAGCGAGCTCCGGAATAGGCCAGGCCAGAGATGCAATTGTCATGAATTCGGTTTTTTCCAAAGCGCGACCGTCCTATCTCGTGACCAGCGAAAGCTTTAATACTCGCCTGCTCGACAACCTGACCACGGCCGTCGTGGTGCTCGATGCCGACTGCCGGCTGTACCACATGAATCCGGCCGCCGAGGCCCTGCTGGAGACGAGCGCGCGGCATTCCTACGCCGCGCCCCTGCACGATCTGCTGCGCAACGCTGAGCAGCTCGAGCAGGCCATCGCGGCGGTGCACAAGAACAACGCGGCGGTCATTAGCCGTAAAGCTGAACTGCAGCTCACGAACGGCAGCAAGCTGCTGGTGGACCATGCTGTGTCGACGGTGGTCGATCCCAACGGCACCTGGTACCTGATCGAGCTCCAGGAAATCAACCGGAGCTGGACGCTGAGCCGCAAGGAAACCCAGCTCGCCAAGCATGAAATCACCATGGAGATGGTTCGTGGGCTGAGCCACGAGATCAAGAATCCGTTGGGGGGTATCCGCGGAGCCGCCCAACTGCTGGCCAGCGAGCTGCCCAACTCGCACCTTCAGGATTACACCAATGTGATCATCGAGGAAACGGATCGACTCGTTAACCTCGTCGATCGCCTCACCGGACATCAGAAAAAGCTGCAGCTGCGGCCACTGAATATCCACGAAGTGGTGGAGCGCGTGCGCAATCTGATCGAAGCAGAAACGCGCGGCAGCATCAGCATCGTGCGCGACTACGATCCCAGCCTGCCCGAAATCACCGGGGACCTTGAGCAACTGATACAGGCCGTGCTCAATATCGTTCGCAATGCCATGCAGGCGTTGCTGGAAAACCCGCAGCCGGAGCGGCGACCACAGATAGTGCTCAAAACCCGTGCGGTCAGCCCTGCCAACATCGGCGCGGTCTTGCACAAGCTGGTCGCGCGTATCGAAGTGATCGACAACGGTCCGGGTATTCCTGCGCACATCATAGACAACATTTTCTACCCCCTGATCAGCGGTCGCCCGGAAGGCACGGGGCTTGGATTGTCCATCGCCCAGACCATCCTCAAGAACCACGCAGGGCTCATCGAGTGCGAGAGCCAGCCAGGCCTCACGCGCTTCCTGCTTTCGATTCCCATCATGACCGAGGGTGGTCAGCCATGAACAAGGACACGATCTGGATCGTGGATGACGATCGCTCCATCCGTTGGGTTCTGGAGCGCTCCTTCGCGAAGGCGGGACTGCACAGCGAGAGTTTCGACAGCGGTGACACCATGCTGAGTCGCCTTCGCAGCCGCCAGCCCGCCGTCATCATCAGCGACATTCGCATGCCGGGCAGTGACGGTCATGAAGTGCTGAGCGAGGTACAGGACCAGTACCCGCAGATCCCGGTCATCATCATGACCGCCCACTCCGATCTCAGCAGTGCCGTGAAATCCTACAAGCATGGCGCGTTCGAATACCTGCCGAAGCCCTTCGATGTCAACGAAGCCGTTGCCGTTGCGCAGCGGGCGATCCGCCACTCGCAGGAGAGTCGGGGCGAACCACAGACGACCAGCCTTCAGGAATCGAAGACCATCATTGGTGAGGCACCCTCCATGCAGGAGGTGTTTCGGGCGATCGGGAGGCTGTCGCATTCCAACATTACCGTGCTCATCAAGGGTGAGTCCGGCACCGGCAAGGAATTGGTTGCCCAGGCACTGCACAAGCACGGACCGCGCTCCGAAAAGCCATACGTTCCGCTGAACGTGGCCGCGATTCCCAAGGATTTGATCGAATCCGAATTGTTCGGCCATGAGCGTGGCGCCTTTACCGGAGCAACGCAGACCCGCGTGGGGCGTTTCGAGCAGGCGCATGGCGGCACGCTGTTCCTCGATGAAATCGGCGACATGCCCATGGAAACGCAGACCCGCTTGCTGCGGGTGCTGTCCGATGGGGAGTTTTACCGCGTCGGAGGGCTCACGCCGATCAAGGTGGATGTACGGGTGATCGCGGCCACCCACCAGAACCTGGAAGTCCGCGTGAAGGAGCACCTGTTCCGCGAAGACCTCTTCCACCGGCTCAACGTCATTCCGATCCACCTGCCGCGCCTCGCCGATCGGCGCGAGGATATTCCTGCGCTGTGTGAGCACTTCCTGCGCAAGGCCGCCCAGCAGATGGGTGTGGAGAAGAAAGTGCTCCGGCCGGAAACCAGCAAGTTACTCACCACGCTGCCGTGGCCGGGCAACGTGCGCCAGCTGGAGAACTTCTGCAGCTGGATCACCGTGATGGCGGCCGGTCGTGACATCTACATCACTGACCTGCCGGAGGAGTTCCATGCCGCCTCGGCCACCAATCCAGTGGCCGGCAACTGGCTGCAGAACCTCAAGCACTGGGCCGATCAGGAGTTAAAGCTCGGGCACACCGGCATCCTGCAGCAGGCGATACC
>CANGUU010000091.1 GCA_947457195.1 Gammaproteobacteria bacterium | reverse complement strand
TTGCCGGCGTCCAGACCGGCCTGTACCTCGCGGCGCAGGTCCTGCAAGAACTGCAGCGGCAGTCCCACGTCAGCCTTGCTGAAAAAAGCCCCGTGCCCGCCGGCAAAGACATCGAAGTCGAGTGCCAGCACCGCCTGGTAGGAGGCGATCCACTCGTCGATCGGATGACCATCGTAGGGGCCACAGGCGCTGGGCAGCGAGCGGATGTCTCCGCGCACGAGGGCATCGGCGATCATGTCGGCAGCGAACACCACGCGCTCGGCCGGAAAGTACAGCACGGTCATGTCGTCGCCGTGGTTGCGACCCGGATGCAGCAACTGCACGGTGGTTCCACCCAACGTGAGCGTGAGGGTGTCGCGGTAGGTGAGGTCGGGCCTGACGATGTTCTGCTGGAATTCGGCTGGTGTGGCACTGCCGTCCTGGTTGCGGTCCATCTGCTCGAAGAAACCCTCGAACATGCCGCAGATACCGGGGTCGGCCGTGGTCGGCACCATGATGTCCTCGCGGTCGATGTTGCCGTTACCGTTGCGGTCGATCATGTCGCCCGGCATGTTCGGGTAGCGGCCGTCCATGTTGCGCAGCACACCTTCGTGCGCCACCACGCGAGCAGTGTCCGCGAACAGGGCAGCACCCTCCACATGGTCCCAGTGGCTGTGGCTGTACACCACGTATTTCACCGGCAGGCCGAAGCGCTGCGCCAACTGCTCCTTGAGCCAGGTGGCGTGCGCCACATTGAGTGGATCGACCAGCAGAATGCCCTCGGCGGTGACCAGAAACAGGCTGTGCCAGGCCCCATTGCCGGAGCGGTACAGATCACCGCGGATCTGCTGGATCTGGAACGTCGGCGGCCTGGACACCGCTGGTGTTGGCGCCTCTTGCGCAACGCCGCCTGCGGCGAGGCCGAGTGCGACCAGAGCAAGCCACCGGCGGGTGGCTGAGTGGCAGCGTTGGAAACGACGAACATCAGTGAGGTAGCGCAGCATGCTGGGCTCTCCGGGGCGCGGGCTCGGGTCAGAAGAAGTCGGTGGTAGGGGGTCGGCGCGGGCCGGCACGGGCTTTAGCTCTGCGCCGCACCATGCCTCTGCAGCGCCTCAGGTTTCGCCGCGCTCCAGCAGTGTGGCGATGGTGCCGCCCGCCTTGCGCAGACGCTGGCTGAGCAGCCGGGCAATACGGATCACCACCTTGGCTCCGAGCAGTGGCTTTTCCTTCATCAGGCGATTGAATTCTTCACGGTTGAGCAGGATCAGCGTGCTGGGCTCCACGATGACCGCGGTCGCCGAACGCGGTTCACCGTCTATGATCGCCATCTCCCCGATGGTGTTGCCCGGCCCGACGCGATCGAGCACGCTGGCCCGGTTATCGCTGCCGCGCCGTGATACTTCCACCATGCCGTCGTGGAGCAGGGCAAGGAAGGAACCCTTGCTGCCCTCGCGGAACAGCACCGCGCCAGCGGCGCCCTTGAAACACTGGAAGTAAGGGGCGAGGTTCTCGATCTCCAGCCATTCCAGGTCGGAGAACATGCGGCTGAGTAGCAGGATCGAACAGATCTGCTTGTGATAGGCCGGGCCCTTGCCGACCAGGGTAAAACCGCTGTTTTCCTGCGTACCTTGCTCGGTGGCCATGCGGGTCGGTTCTCCGTATTGCCCGGCAGTGTAGCGCCAAGCCCCTGGCAATTACAAAAACCGTGGCTGCTCACTTGTCGGAGAAATTGCTGACACCGTCCCACGGTCCAACAGGCAAGGCGGCCACCTGCTGCAGGCGCTGCCGATAGAGCGCTGTCAGGTCCTTGGCCAGTCGCGGCTCGGTGGCTGCCAGCCCGGCGTAATCCTCGAGTGCCGCGGCCGCGGCCTGCCACTGCCCTTGCCGCCACAGGTCGAGGAAGTGATGAAAGGCCGCGACGGCCGTCTGCAGGGCAGGCGTTGCGGCGTGTGCCGGCAACAGGGGTTCGAATATGGCCACCGGTTGCTGCTTGCCCTTCACCCGCACCAGATCGAGCGGCAGGTACAGGTATTCCGGTGCCTGCTGGCGCGTACTGTCACTGACTACGATGGCGGCACCATAACGCTTGCTGAGACCCTCCAGCCGAGACGCCAGATTCACGCCGTCGCCAATGGCGGTGTAGTTGTTGCGGGACTGCGAACCCATGTTGCCAACCACCACGCGATCGCTGTTGATGCCGATCCCGGTGACGAGCGGCAGCAGACCACGTGCGGCCAGCCTGACATTGAGGTCGGCCAGTGCCGCTTGCATGGCCAGCGCCGCCTGCACCGCGCGCCCGGCAGCGTCCTCGCAGAGTACCGGTGCACCGAACAGCGCCATCACCGCGTCGCCGATGTATTTGTCCACCACGCCACCGTGCTGCTCGATGACCGTGGTCAGCACCGAGAAGTATTCGTTGAGGAGCGCCAGCACCTGCTGCGGCTCACGTCCCTCGCAGAGCGTGGTAAAGCCGCGCACGTCCGTGAACAGGACGGTCACCTCCCGCTCTTCGCCGCCGAGTTCGGGCGGGCGCTGCAGCAGTTCGTTGGCGATGGCCGGCGACACCACCTTGCCCAGCAATTCCCGGACACGCTCTTTTTCCGCCAGTCCGCTGGCCATGCTGTTGAAGGCGGTGGCCAACTGGCCGACTTCGTCGCGCTGGGCGAGATCGACTCTGGCGCCGTAGTCGCCGCTGCTGATACGGCGTGCTCCTGCCGTCAGCCACTGCAGCGGCCGCGTGACCTGTCGCGACACCAGCAGCAGCGCGGCGATCAGCACCAGTACACCGGCGGCGAAGATCGCCAGCAGCCGCTGCCTGAGCGCGCGCGCTGGCGCCAGTTCCGCCGTCAGCGAGCGCTGCAGCACCACCTGGATGTCTGCGCTGCTGCTGAGGGGCTGGGAGAGCGTGATGTAGTCCTCACCCGCCAACGGCAGCAGGCTGTCCCCGGTCTGCGGTGTGAAGCTGGCAGCCAGCACCGGCTGCAGGGCTTCCGGCAGCGTCGAACCGCCCACTTGCCAGCGGCCGTCGGCCGCGCGAAACAACACGCTGATGTCTGCCGACACCGACTCCTTGAAAAGCGCCGTGAAGTCGGGCCCCAACTCGAAACCGAGGGTGACCCAGCCTCCGAGATCGGGCGTGAACAGAGGCAGTAGAGTGAGGTGGTAGGGTCGTCCGTCGAGCACCAGCGCATCGGCGGCTTCCGGATACTCACCCTCGCGGTCGAGAGCCTCGGCGTCGTCGATCAACACGCGCCACTCCGGTTCCACGTCGGAGAGGTCACCGCGGCGGGAATCGGCGCGCAGCAGACCGCTTCGGGCATCGACCATGGCGATGAAGTCGGCGCTGACGAGTCGGCCAAGCAGGTTGTCCATGGCTGACAACAAGGTCAGCTGGTCGGTGTTCCAGGCCTGACGAAAGGCAAAGTCACCGGACAGCGCATCACCGGCGATGGCAAGACTTTCGTTGCGCTCGTCGAGGGCGGCGGTGAAATTGGCGATACCGATGGTGAGGTCGCGCTCGATCAGCGCCAGCGCGGAGCGGGAATTGGCGCGTTCCACCGCCAGATAAACCGCCAGCAGCACACCGAGCAGGGGCAGGAGCAGCAGGACCAGCAACCTGGTCTGGAACCGCTGGAAATGCAGGGTCATCGATACGCCTGGTCCGGCCTAGTAGCGGCTGCTGCCACGTCGCGGCGCCCGCCGCGCCTTGCGCTCCGGTAGCAGGGTGAGCTGCTGCTGCACGGTCGTATCGCCACTGGCGGCGGCCTGCACGGTGAGTTCCAGTTCGGTCTCCCCGGACAGGCGCGGATGCCAGATGCGCACGGCCAGTTCGCCGGCCGGCAGGTTGTCGATGCGCGCCGTACCTGACGCCACCTCGGCATACCAGGGTGTGTTCACCACAAGGATGTAGCCGAGCATGTGGTCGTGGATATTGCAGCCCAGCGTCACCAGTCCGGCCTGATCGAAGCGGATCGGTGCAGCCGGCAGCCCGGTGTAGAGGGGCAATTCGAAGGTCTTGGCCGGCGCGAAGGAATACACGTGATGGCGGATGTGGTCGGAGTTCGGAAAGCTGATCGAAGCGCCGACGCCGACGGCGCGCACGTGCGGCACGAATGCTTCGTCCACCTGATCCACCGTGACCTGCTGCGGTGCTGGTGCCGACGCCTGGCCGTCGATGCTGGCCACGTACACCACGGCGTCGCTCACTGCCACTCCGTCCTGATCCTTGAGCGTGACCACCAGCGAACCTGCCTCGGCGCCCGCTGCCAGCAGTGCCACCAGCGCCACCGCGCAGGTACCCCTTCCCTTGTACAACATCGACACGCGACCTCCGGACTGAATGTGACGCCTGTGGCGTCAGTAGCTGAACACGATGCCGGCCCTGATCACATCCACCTGGTAACTGAGTGACACGCCGCCTCGCGTGAGTTGCCGCTCTGCGCCGAAGTAGGCGGTCGCCGCGTCGGTGAGGGCCAGATTCCAGTCGAGCGCGAACTGCCGGGTATTGGCATCCAGACGATAGGCCACCTTGCCGGCACCGATCAGCGGATCATTGGTGACCGCCGTGGCCTGCCGCAGGATGCTGGGCCGTGGAGTGATGGAGGCGGCGGTTTCGCCGTGGCGGAACTGCAGTGTGGCAGTCAGCCAGGAGGCAGGTCCGGTGGCCCATTCGAGTGCCGTGCTGGCCACCAGGGCCTCCTGGTTCCAGGTGTCGCCGGGCAGTTGGCGGGCCGGTGGCACGGCGATCCGCAGCCTGTCGTTGTCGCCCTGCTGGTTTTCGTGGGTGATCGCCGCGGTCAACAGCAGCGAATCGCTGAGACGCTGGCTGTAGCTGAGCCGCACGCTGTGCAGCCAGAGATTGCGGGTATTGGAATTGAAGTCGGCCCGCTCGATCGTTGCACCGAGTCGCAATCGCGGCGCGCGCTCACCGACCCCGAGTTTGCGGTCGAGCGCAGCGCCGAGCAGCCCGCGGGTCTGCGAAAGACCCGCGAAGCGGCGGAACTGCTCGCGTGTAACGCCGGCACTGAGCGTGAGTCCGGTGTAGACCCCCGGCTGCAGGTGCAGCCCGCCTTCCACGCTGCCGAGCAGCACCGTGTCTGCTTCGATGTTTTCCGCCACTGGCGAGCGGGTGACGTTGTCGTTGCTGCGCAGCTCGGTACTGCTGCCGAAGTACCACTGGGCGAATGCCGGCAGGGGGGTCAGCATGACCAGCGCCGCCGCCAGCCGCAGGGCCGTCCGGTCGTTAGCAGTGCGTCGGGGTGCGTTGGAGCGTCGGGGTGCGTTGGAACATCGGCGGAGCAAGAACATGGACTGCTTTCCAAGCCTGAGCCCCCTTACCGAGCGCGGCGCGGGGAACCGTCACGTTTCCTTATGCTCTGCCTCGGCAGAGCGCCTGTTGCGCGGCCCGAGGCTACCCCAAACCTGCCCGGCTTTTCAATCGATCCCTCAGCGCGGCAACTGCCGGGCGGCCGGGCGCAGTACGCTCTCGCGCACGTAGCTCGCTACGCTCTTCAGGTCGGCGGCTGTATAGACGGCCGCAAAGGCCGGCATTTTGCTGCTGCCACGGCTGGCCTTGCTGAAGATGGCCTCGAGCGTACTGTCCGGAGGAATCGCCCCGCCTTCGGCATGACCGCCCTGGCCATCCGCACCATGACAGGCCACGCAGACCGTGTCATAGACCTCCTTGCCGCGCAGCAGATCGACCGCCGAGTCGGGCAACGCCAGCGGTGGCAGCGGCGCCGGGTCGCTGTCGAGCGTGATGGACGGCGGGGGCGTGGCAGCTGCCACGTTCTGCGCCTCGCCCTTGGTGCCGTCGAGCGACAGCAGCCACAGACTGTCGCTGCGTCCGCCGCCGGCAAACAGGCTGCCGCCGGCGAACAGCAGGATTTTCTGCCGGCCCTCGTGCTCGAACACCACCGGGCTTGGCACCGGCGGGGCGTCGAGCTGAAAGCTCCACAGCGCCTCGCCACTGGCGCTGTCGAAGGCGTGCAATCTGGCATCACTGCGGCCGACCAGCAGCAGGCCGCCGGCGGTGACGGTGGCGCCGGTGCTGCAGCCAACGGGCGATTCGAATTTCCAGACGATGTCGTGGGTGCGCACGTCCACGGCAATCTGGTAAGCGTGGCGGGCGGTGCCGCGCGGCAGCTGGAAGGCGCCGCCGTAGATCATCTGGCCGGTCTGCTGGCCCACCTGCTCCGGCCGCCAGTCCTGCATGACTGCACCGCCGATGCTCTCAGTGGCGCACAGGAACAGGTGACCGAGTCGGGGGTCGTAGGCAGTCGGTTGCCAGTTCGATCCCGACAGCGGCGCGTACAGCACCGGTTCACGCCCGAACGGCGTGTAGGTGCAGCCGTTGTTCACCAGCGTCCAGCCCTCCGGAGGGCTGTCGATGCAATGGTTGATCAGGGTATCGCCCTGCGGGATCGGCTGCGTGGCGGCGGTGAACTGCTCGGCCAGCTGCGGTACCGGCGTATCGATGATGGGTGTCAGGCCCGCTCCCGTCACGCGGTCGAGAATGAACAGGTAGCCACTCTTGCTGATCTGCGACAGACCCTTGCGGAGCACCCCATCCTTTTCCACGTCGAACAGCACGACCGGGCTGGAGGCATCATAGTCCCAGATGTCATGGCGGGTTTCCTGGAAGTGCCAGCGGTAGGCGCCGGTGACAGCATCGAGGGCCACGATGGAAACGGTGAACAGGTTGTCGCCCGCCCGCAGGCTGCCGTTGAGATCCGGGGAGGCGTTGCCGGTGCTGAAGTACAGCTGCCCGAGCTCGGGGTCGATGGCGGCAGTCTGCCAGATCGGTGCGCCGCCATATTTCCAGGAATCATTGTCGGCTGGCCACGTGTCGTGACCGAATTCGCCGGGCCCCGGCACGGTATGGAAGGTCCAGAGGTGCGCCCCCGTGCCAGCATCGAAGGCCTGCATGCTGCCCCGTGTCTGGTACTCACCCCCCGCCACGCCGCTGTAGACGCGGCCGTCGAAGTAGCGCGGCGCACCGGTGATGCTGTAGCCCTCTTCAGGCTTGGCCACTTCAACGTCCCAAACCACCGCGCCGGTCTTCTGGTCGAGGGCGAGCAGGTGAGCATCGAGTCGTGGCACGAACACCAGACCCTCGCCGAGCGCCAGTCCGCGCACCGCCCAGCCACAGCAGACCACCACGCCGCTGGTGGGTAGATCAGGCTGGTATTTCCAGAGAATCTCCCCGGTGTCGACGCTGAGCGCGAACACATCGTTCTGCCCCGTGACGTGGTAGATCACCCCGTCATGCACGAGCGGTTCTCCCTGTCCGCTGTGCTGCGGACCGAGGCCACTGCCAAGGTGCACCTGCCACTCGGCTTTGACCCCGGCAATCGTGTCCTTGTTGATTTCGGTGAGGGGCGAATAACGCTGGTTGTAGAGGTTGCCGCCGCTGGTCAGCCAGCCGGCGGTCGGAGCCGCCAGCAACGCGCTGGCAGCAAAAGCAGGCGCCACGGAGGCGCCGCTGCCGGCAGTCGCTGCATTTGCGGGTGACGGTGGCGCTGAAGTCTGCTCGTTGCAGGCGGCGAGGGCGAAGGCTCCGGCGAGCAGCAGGACGAGTGGATACGGGTGGCGCATGTGGAGCGTCTCCTGGCGCGGACGCGAGGCACTGTAGCAGATTTGCTCGGCATCCCGGTCAGGGATGTTGCCGCGTCAGATAGGGCACGATGGCTGGCTTGGTGGTCCGCAGCAGGGTGACGAGTTCAGTGCGTAGGGTCGCCTCCA
>CANGUU010000090.1 GCA_947457195.1 Gammaproteobacteria bacterium | reverse complement strand
TAGACGTTGCGCACCATGGCCACCACCTCCTCGACTTCGTAGGCGGCGCTGAAGAACCGGCGCCCCATGTGGCGGCCGGTGGCATAGGCCAGTTCCGCATCCTGCAGGTGGAAGCGCGCACGCGGGAACAGGTCGAAGTTGCCGATGTGGTCGTAGTGCAGGTGAGTGACGATCACATCCTCCACCGCGGCGCAGTCGACACCCAGCGCCGCCAGCCCCGCACTCGGGCAGCGCAGGAACCGACGCTTGCGCCGCACGGCCGCTGCGGCATTGAAGCCGGTGTCGATGACCCAGGTTTTCTCACGGCTTACCGCCACCCACACGAAGTAGTCCATGTCCATGCCATGGTCATGGGGGTCGCCGCCGATGAAGTTTTCTGCACTGTGCCGCGCCACCGTGGCGTAGCGGATGGCATACACCCGGAACGGCAGCAGTCCGCTCATGTCTGCTCCTGTTGCTGGCCGAGCAGTTCCAGGTAGCGATGGATCTCGATGTTGTCGGCCTGCGGACCCAGCGCCCGTTCAGCATCGTCGTAGAGGCGGGAAATCACGTCCACGAAGACATTGGGTGCCTGCACGGCATCGCTGAGCGCCTTGGCGAAGCGCAGATCCTTCGCCATCAGGCCCAGATAGAAGCCGGAGGTGAACTTGCGCGGCAGGACGAAGGCCGGGAACTTGTGCTCGCTGCTGTTGCTGCGTCCGGTGGAGGCATTGATGATGTCGACCATGGTGGCGGGATCGAGGCCAAACTTGCTGCCGGCGATCAGCGCCTCGGAGGTGATGGCGAGCGTGGTGGCGGACAGGAAGTTGTTGATCGCCTTCATGGCGTGCCCGGAACCGGAGGCCCCGGTGAGAAACACCTTCCCCAGTGCGGCAAACACGTCCTCGACGGCCGCGATGGCCGCTGCTTCACCGCCCGCCATGATGGCAAGGCTGCCGGCCACAGCCTTGACCACGCCGCCGGAAACCGGTGCGTCGACCAACGGAAAGCCCAGTTCGCCGAGTTGCCCCGCCAGCGCGCGCGTTTCGACCGGTGACGAAGAACTCATGTCGATCAGCAAACCCCCGGGCTGCAGTCCCGCCATCACGCCTTCGGGTCCGAGCAGCACGAGCCGCACGGCCTTGCCGTCCGGAAGCATGGTGATGACCACAGAGGCCTGTTGCCCGAGTTCCCGCAGCGAGTTGGGTGCGCTGGCGCCGGTCTCGGTGCAGAAGCGCTGCACCGTGCCCTGATCGAGATCGGCCACCAGCAGCCGGAATCCGGCGGCCGCGAGGCGCCGCGCCATCGGATAGCCCATGTTGCCGAGGCCAACGAAGCCGATGCTGGCCGGCGGAACGATGCGTGCAGACATGGTGACTTACTTCCCGTCTTTCTTTCCGGCCTTTTTGCCGGCTTTCTTGTCGCCTTTCTTTCCGGCTTTGCGGGCAGCAGGGGTGGCGGCCGCCTGCTCTGCCTCCCAGTTCGCGAGCACCGGAGCGGCGGCGCGGAAGCTGTCCACCGCGGCAGGCACGCCGCAGTAGATGGCGGTCTGCAAAAAGATCGCCGCGATCTCTTCGTTGCCGAGGCCATTGTTCTTGGCGCCACGCACGTGGGTGGCAACCTCGTGCGTGCGGCCAAGCGCCGTAAGCATCGCCAGGTTGATCATGCTGCGCTCACGCCGGCTGAGGCCCGGACCATTCCAGCCCGCGCCCCAGCAATATTCGTTCAGCAGGTCCTGCAGTCCGCCGTTGAAGTCGGTGCGGTTGTTCATCGCCGCTTCTACATACTGCGCACCCAGCACCTCCGTGCGGGTTTTGAGGCCGAGTTCGCGCAGCGCTTTTCGGGAATCGTTGGACATGGCATCTCCTGTGGGTGTCGACCGGGCGGGAAGTGCCGGCATCATACAACAGGAGACCTGAGCCGGCGTGCGAGCCCCTTGGGCCTGCTTTGACTTTGCCCGAGGGCCGCCGCAAAGTACCGCGCCATTGCAGCAGCGGCTGCCCGACGAGGCTTTGCCATGAAACCCGATCTCACCCGCCACTACGTCCTCATCACCGGCGCCGGCCGCGGTCTCGGCAAACACCTGGCCGGACATCTGGCGGCCTGCGGGGCAGTAGTTGGCGTGGCCGACCTCGATGCAGGGACCACGGCGGCAACCGTGGCTGAACTGCGCGCCGGGGGGTTCGAGGCGCACGGGTATCCGGGCGACATGGCCGACCAGGACACGTTTCTGCGCGTGGCAGCCGAGTTTGCAGCGCTCGGCGGTCGCATCGATGCCATCGTCAACAATGCCATGTTGTTGCATTACTGCCCGGTGGAACAGGTGGAGCCGACCCGGCTCGGCGCCATGCTGGACATCGGCATCAAGGCGGTTTTCTGGTCGGCACAGGCACTGCTCAAGCACTACGATCCCGAACGGGGAGCCAGCCTCATCAACATGTCGTCGCCGGTGGCGCATCGTGGCTATCCGAACACGTCGGCCTACAGCGCGGTCAAGGGAGCGGTCACTACGCTCACCAAGGTGCTCGGTGCCGAACTCGGTCCGCGCAAAATCCGCGTCAATGCCGTATCGCCAGCCTCCGTGCCTACGCCGGGTGCGCTCGGACTCAACAGCAAGGAAGTCTACGAGCGGCGCGCCGCCACCATTCCGCTGCGGCGCATCGGCACCGAGGCGGACAATTCCCATGCGGTAGCTTTTCTGCTGAGTCGCGAGGCGAGTTTCGTGAATGGTGAAATCTTCAATGTTGACGGCGGAGCGTCGTCGGCGGGTTGAGCGCGGCCGTGGGCCGGTTCAGGCACCGCGCCGCCAGTAGCGGTACAGTTCACGTACGTTCACGAGAATGCTGTCGCGCAGGGCATCGGCCTCCGCCCCGGGCAGTTCATGGCCCTGCCAGTCGGTCTCCGAGCTGAAGGCGCGCAGCGGTGCCAGCAGTGCGCTCACGTCGGCATGCCCGTCTTCCCAGCGATTGCCCAGCACGCGGACACCGCGCAGATAGCCTTCGCACCAGTCGTCGACGATGTCGAAGGCTTCACCATCCATTTCGTAGTAGGAAAAGTAGGGCTCGAAGTGGTCGAGATCCTGCTGCAGGCTCAGGGCAATCTCCTGCTGATAGCGCCGCAGCAGACCCATGGCGTGGCTGGCCTCCTCCGGGGTCTGCCAACGCGGTGGGTAGTCTCCCCACAGCAGCGGCAGCCAGACGGCAGGCAGCAGGGCCACCGGCCCGCTCACCAGAGCGGTGAAAAAGCCGTCCAGTTCATCGAGCAGGCATACGCCTTCGTCAGTACCGGTCGTGTCGAGATCCTCGTCGATGCGGTCCAGCAGCAAGTCCTGCAGGTCGTCGAGTTCGTCCTCGCTGAGTGGCAGGCTGGGCTTCTTCATGGGCCGGGTGTGCTCTGCTCAGCAGCACGCATAGAGCGCATCGATGAGCCGGCGCGCGCGCGGACCGTTGGTGCCGACGGCATGCATCTTGTTGCAGCAGTAGGCAAAACCAATGCCGGCATCCGGGTCGCAGAAACCGATGGAACCCCCGAGTCCGTGGTGGCCGAAGCTGCGCGGGTTGGGGCCCATGTAGACGGCTTCGGGCGTGTTGAGCAGCAGCCCCAGCGCCTGGTGATAGGGCCGGTCCTGCAGCAGTTCGGTCTGGTTGTGCTGCTCCCGGATCATGCGCTCGATGCCCGCGCGGCTCAGCAGGTCAACACCGTCAAGGCGGCCGCCGTTGCCGAGCGCGCCGTAGATCCTCGCGACACCGCGCGCGTTGCCGTGACCGCTGCCGCTGGCGATTTCGCAGGTCCTCCAGATGGCACTGTTCATGGTGGTGGCCCAGGGTTCGAGCGGATTCTGCCGAAAGGCGAGGGCACGCAGGCTGCTCTGGTCGGCCTGGTCCTTGGCGGCGAACAGCCGCGCGTTCATGTTTGGCATCACCTCGCTGACCGTGGCTTGCTCGGCGGCAGTCATGCGGCCTATCCAGTATTCCGCCTGCAAGGGTTCGCTGACCTCGCGACGCAGGAAGGGTCCAACGGTCATGCCGGTCAGACGGCGCATGATCTCACCGAGCAGGAAGCCCTGATGATGAACGTGGTAGGCCGCACGCGTGCCGATCTCCCACAAGGGCTCCTGCCGCTCGAGAGCCTGCACCATGGCTTCGCGATCAAACATGGCGCCCGGCCAGAGGGGATCGGTGGTCAGCACCGGCACGGCGGCCGTGTGGTCGAGAAAGTGGCGGATGAGGGTGTGTTGCTTGCCGTTCTGCCCGTACTCCGGCCAGTACTTGACGACGGGGTCGTCGGGGCTCAGCAGGCCGCGGTCGATGAGCATGTTGAAACAAATCGCCGTGATGCCCTTGGCCACCGACATCATGCATACCGTGGTGTGTGTCTCCCAGGGCAGGGTCCGGTTGCTGTTGCGCCAGCCGCCCCACAGATCCACCACGGTGCGGCCGTGCAACATGACGCTACAGGCAGCACCGACTTCGTCCTCCTGCTGGAAGTTTTCCGTGAAGGCCTCGACCACCTTGGCAAAGCCGGGATCGACGCGACCCTGCAACAGGAAGTCGCTGTCGCGGGCCTGGAGAGTGTGCTGGACGTGCATGAAGGGTGCCCTGTGCGCTCTGTGCAGCGGCGGAAGGTCCTGCTGCCGGCTACCCGCAAGCTAAAGAGTCAGGCAAAAAAAAAGCAAGCGTCGCCGCTTGCTTTTCCGGTTTCGGGTTCGACTCAGACAGCGACGATGTTTTCGGCCTGCGGACCTTTCTTGCCGGCAGTGACCGTGAACTCGACTTTCTGGCCTTCCGTCAGGGTCTTGAAGCCTGGTGACGAGATTGCGCTGTAGTGCGCAAACACATCAGGGCCGGATTCGCGGGCGATGAAGCCGAAGCCCTTCTCTTCGTTGAACCATTTGACGGTACCGGTGACTCGTGTGGACATGCGTATTTCCTCTTGGAAAGTTGGGTGTGGTGGGCACGCTGTGCCCGGGGGCGCAAGAAACTGTGCTGACTGGAACCTGGACTTGCGACTTCAGACGGAGATTTCAGAAACAATCAAGAAAGGGCTACGGCGGGAAGTATGGAGTAGTAAGGTTACGAAGAGGCGCTATTTCAAGCTGGCCTGCACCTTACAGATGCGCAGCCGCCGAGTCAATCGCGCAGCGGGGCCCCGGCACTCGCGTTCAGCCTGCATTCGCTATACTCGCGGCGAACCGGACAGGCAGGCGTTGCCACCATGCAGGTCACCGCAGACAAAGCCACAGAGTTCGACTACATCGTTGTCGGGGCCGGCACGGCCGGCTGCGTGCTGGCTGCGCGGCTGTCGGAGAATTCCGCGCACCGCGTGTGCCTCATCGAGGCCGGTGGCTCCGAACAGCATCCCTTCATCCGCATTCCGGCAGCGGTCGGGGCCGCGATCATGAGCCGGCGTTTCGGCTGGAATCTCAGCACTACACCGCAGACGGCGTTGTTCGATCGGGTGATTCCGCTGCCACGTGGTCGCGTGCTCGGGGGCAGTGGCTCGATCAACGGCATGGCCTATTATCGCGGCTCGGCGCGCGACTACGACGACTGGGCCGCCGCCGGCAATCGGGGCTGGAGTTACGCCGAGTTGCTGCCGTATTTCCGCCGCTCCGAAGACAATCCCCACTACGCTGGTTCGCCCTTCCACGGTGTCGGGGGACCGCTGCGGGTGAGCTTTGTGGAGCAGCCCAACCCGCTGTGCGAGGCCTTCAATACCGCGATGCAGGCGGCAGGTTTTCCGGCGTGTGCCGACTTCAACGTGGCCGAACCGGAAGGCTACGGCTACCGGCAGGGCACACTGCGGGACGGGCAGCGGGACTCCACGGCCCGCGCCTATCTCCGCCCGGCGCTGACGCGCCCCGGACTGCAGGTCCTTACGCACTGCCAGGCCCGGCGCTTGTTGCTGGACGGCACGCGCGTGACAGGGGTAGAGGTCCAGTCGGGTGCGGAGCGCCGGGTCTTGCGGGCCACGGCTGAGGTCCTGCTCTGTGCAGGCGCCTTCCACTCCCCCCACCTGTTGCTGCATTCCGGCATCGGCGACAGCGACAGGTTGCGCCGCAGCGACATTGCCCCACGGCATCACTTGCCCGGCGTCGGCCGCGAACTCACCGACCATCCGGCCTGCGTGGTCGCCATGGATACCCGCGACAGCACGTCCTATGGCCTGTCGTGGCGCGCAGCGCTGCGCAATCTCGGCGCCGGGCTGGACTACCTCGTGGCGCGTCGCGGGCCGCTGGCCAGTAACCTGTTCGAGACCAATGCCTACGTGAAATCCCTGCCCGGCCTGGACAGGCCCGACCTGCAGGTTGTGTTCCAGCCGGCGCGACGCAATCCGCAGCCATTTCCGCTGCCGCTGGGCCATGGCTACGCCATCAGCGTGGTCTGCCTCTACCCGGAGAGCCGCGGCACCGTGTGGGTGAGCAGCAGCGATCCGCTGTCGTTGCCGCGCATCGATCCGGCGCTCGGCAGCGCGCGCGCGGACATCGACACCTTGCGGCGCGGAGTCGCGCTGGCCCGCCGTGTGCTCGGCCACCCGGCGTTTGTCCGCTACGCGGCGCACGAGCGCCTGCCGGGGACGGGCGTCCAGGGCGAAGCCGATCTCGAGCACTATGTGCGGCGCAGTCTGGCCACCGTGCATCATCCGGGCAGCACCTGCCGGATGGGTATCGATGATGCTGCCGTGGTCGATCCAGCACTCCGGGTCCGCGGGCTTGAGGGACTGCGGATCGCCGACGCATCGATTTATCCCCGACTGGTTGGTGGCAACACCAATGCCAGTGTGGTGGCGATAGCCGAAAAAGCCGCCGATCTCGTGCTCGGTCGACCGCCACCGCCCCCTGAAAACCCACCGCGTTGACAACAAAAGGAGAGCCGAATGGCCATCGAACATCTGCGTACCTGGAAGATCGGCGACGTCGAGGTGACGCGTCTTGTCGAGGTGCATGCCTGGGAAGACGACATCAGCATGTTGCTGCCCGAGGCCACGCCGGCCACCGTCCAGGCCTATCCGTGGCTGCTGCCGCACCATGCCACACCCGACGGCCGCATGATCATTTCCTTCCAGTGCTTCGTGATGCGCACCGCAACCCGACGCATCATGCTCGATACCTGCATTGGCAACGATCGCCAGCGCGAATTCCCCGTGTTCACCAACATGCAGACCTCCTTCCTCGGTGACCTCGCCCACGCCGGATTCCATCCGGAGGACATCGACACGGTGCTCTGCACCCATCTGCACTTCGACCATGTGGGCTGGAACACGCGGCGCGTGGATGGTCGCTGGGTGCCGACCTTTCCCCATGCCCGCTACCTGTTCGGGCGCCGGGAGTTCGAGCACTGGCAGATGCTGGAAGCGACGCATGGCTATCACGATCTGGCGCACATGAGCGACGCGATCCGCCCGGTGGTGGAGGCGGGCTTGGTGGACCTGATCGAGCCCGAGCACCGCATCTGCCCCGAACTCAGTCTGCTGCCGACGCCCGGTCACACACCCGGTCACGTCAGCATCTGCATCGAGTCGCGCGGGCAGCGGGCCATCATCACCGGCGACATGATGCACAACCCCATCCAGTTCGAGCGCCCCGGCGATCTCGCCCGCTTTGACATGGACCGGCAGCAGGCGGCCGCTACGCGGCAGGCCTTCGTGGATCGCGTGGCCAACCAGCCGATTCTGGTGATCGGCAGTCACTTCAGCGAGCCGACCGGTGGCTACGTGGTGCGTGATGCTGCCGGCTGCCGGTTGCACACCCCGGCCGAGCACACAGGAGAAAAGCCATGAGAATCCCGATGCATCGCTTCCAGTACACCAAGCTGACGCGCGAGCAGATCGACGACAAACTGCAGGCGGCCAGCGGAGGGCCGATCAGTGCCTCGCCCTTTACCAAGGCGCTGGCAGGCCAGACGCTGCGGCTTGTTCTGCAGGACGGTCCCGCGCTCGACTATCGCTTCGGCAGCGACGGCACGCTGGCGCTGCGTGAAGCGGCGGGTCCGGCACTGAGTGCCCGCTACGGGGAGCTCACCCTCGACAACATGGTGTTTTTCTCGCATCTGCTCCCGGG
>CANGUU010000089.1 GCA_947457195.1 Gammaproteobacteria bacterium | reverse complement strand
CGGAGCATCTCTCTAACGGGCTTTGCTCCCTGAAGCCGCGCGAGGACAGGCTGGTCATGGTCTGCGAACTCGCCATCGACAAGTCCGGCAGCATGACCGGCTATACGTTCTACGAAGCGGTCATCCACTCGCAGGCACGGCTGACCTACACCGAAGTGGCCGCCATGCTGCAGACTCCGCGCTCGGACGCCGAGCAGCTCCTGCAGCAGCGCATCAGCACCAAGTACGAGGCCCTGCTGCCCCACCTGCAGGCCCTGTATGCGCTCTACAAGATTCTGCTGCATGCCCGGGAACAGCGTGGTGCACTGGACTTCGAAACGGTCGAAACGCGACTGGTTTTCGCCGAGCAGCGCAAGGTCAAGGAAATCGTGCCTGTCGAGCGCAACGATGCCCATCGCCTCATCGAAGAATGCATGTTGTGCGCCAACGTCGCAGCAGCCGACCTGCTGCAGAAGGCCAAATTGCCCGCGCTCTACCGGGTGCATGAGGGTCCGAGCGAGGAAAAGCTGGAAAATCTCTACGACTTCCTGCGGCACCTCGGCATCGGCTTTGCCCGCAAGTCGCAGCCCACCCCGCATGACTACCAGTTGATCCTCAAGAAACTGGCGCAGCGTCCCGATCGCCATTTGCTGCAGACGCTGGTGATCCGCTCGCTGATGCAGGCGCAGTATCAGCCGGAAAACCGCGGCCACTTCGGACTGGGCTTCGATGCCTATACCCATTTCACATCGCCGATCCGCCGCTACCCCGACCTGCTGGTCCACCGCGCCCTGCGCTACCTGTGTCGCAACCCGCGTCAGCACGACGGCGTGCGGCGCAGCGGGCGCCCGCGCCAACTGAAGCGCAGCGAAATCTACCCCTACAAGCTTGAGGAACTGGTACTACTCGGCCAACAACTGTCCCAGACCGAACGACGGGCGGATGTCGCGACCTGGGACGTGGTGGGCTGGCTGAAGTGCGAATACATGCAGGCAAAGATCGGCGAAGAATTCGCCGGTATCGTCAGCCGTGTCACCAACTTCGGTTTGTTCGTGGAGCTCAAGGATGTCTACGTGGAAGGGCTGGTACATGTCACGGCGCTGACCAATGACTATTACCACTACGATCAGGCCAGCCACACACTGACCGGCGAGCGCAGCGGGCGCTGCTTCCGGCTTGGCGATCCGGTGCGGGTGGTAGTCGCCCAGGTGAACCTGCAGGAGCGCAAGATTGATCTGCAGCTGCTTGGAGCCAATAGCAGCACGAACGAGAGCAGCAAACCGGCGGGGCGCGGCAGCAAGGAGCGCCGACCCGGCAAGCGCGGACCACGGCGCCGGAATCGTGAATGAGGCTCAGCGTATGACACAGCACTGCCGCGCGCGCGGGCGAGGGCGGCTGCCGTGAAGAAATCACGACAGTCTGCCCAGGACACGCACGGGCGGTCCGCGGCCGACGACTGGGTATTCGGGCTGCATGCCGTCGCTGCCCTGCTGAAGCATCACGCCGGCAACGTGCAAGCGCTGGTGGTGCAGCAAGGGCGCGCGGATCAGCGGCTCGAGTCGATCCTCGAACAAGCGGCACAGCTTGGCATTCCTCTGGAGGAGCGCAGCCGCAGTCAGCTCGACGAACTGACGGCCGGTGTGCATCAAGGCGTGGCTGCGCGCTGCGTGAATCTGCGCCTGGAGCGCCCGGAGAGCTTCCTCGACAGCCTGCTGGCGGGATTGCAACACCCACCCTTTCTGTTGGTGCTGGACGGGGTCACCGACCCGCACAATCTGGGAGCCTGCCTGCGATCGGCCGAGGCAGCCGGCGTCGATGCCGTCATCGTGCCGAAAGACAAGTCGGCACTCATTACCGCGACTGTCCGCAAGGTGGCCTGTGGGGCTGCCGAGGTAGTGCCCTTCATTCCGGTCACCAACCTGGCCCGCACCCTGCGTGCGCTGCAGGAACGACGTATCTGGGTGCTGGGCGCCGCCGGGGAGGCGACCGCCTCGCTCTACGACACGGACCTTCAGGGGGCGCTGGCACTGGTGCTGGGCTCGGAGGGCACGGGCCTGCGGCGCTTGACCCGAGAGCTCTGCGACAGCTTGTTCGCGATTCCCATGGCCGGAGAGGTCAGCAGTCTCAATGTATCGGTGTCGGCGGGTATCTGCCTGTTCGAAGCCGTGCGCCAGCGTCGACCAACACACTGACGCGCGCGAGGACCCCCAAGTCGGGCGGTCTTTCCCCGGTCTCGCCGGGCGGCTTGCTTCCGGACGGCCAGATCACTACACTGCCGCCTCTTTTCAACTCCTTGCCACACAGCGGGTCGCCTCATGCGGGCTGTCTGGTGGCTATAACCGTGAGGAGCTTTATGCGCCACTACGAAATCGTGTTCATGGTGCATCCCGACCAGTCCGAGCAAGTCGGCGGGATGATCGAACGTTACACCAAGATGATCAAAGACTCGGGCGGAGCCGTACACCGCCTCGAAGACTGGGGCCGTCGGCAACTGGCCTACCCGATCAACAAGGTCCACAAAGCACATTACGTGCTGATGAACGTAGAGTGCGGAAGCCAGGTTCTTGACGAACTGACCGCAATTTTCCGCTACAACGACGCCATCATCCGCAACCTGGTGATCAAGCGCGACGCTGCAGTCACCGACATCTCACACATCCAGAAGACCGAGAACGAAAACCGCGAACGCAAGGCGCGCGTCACACAGCGTGTGCGCAGCGAAGAAGAGTTCGACGGCGAAGAAAGCGAATCCGAAGCGAGCAGCGCCGAGTAAGGCTGCTCTTTCCTCAGACTCACGCTACAGGAGATAACCCATGGCGCGCTTTTTCCGTCGCCGCAAATACTGCCGCTTCACCGCGGAAGGCTTCACCGAAATCGATTACAAGGACCTTGAAACGCTCAAGGCCAACGTCAGCGAGACTGGCAAGATCGTGCCAAGCCGTATCACAGGCACCAAGGCGCGCTACCAGCGTCAGTTGGCTACCGCGATAAAGCAGGCACGCTTCCTGGCCCTGATCCCTTACACGGATTCGCACGAAGTCTGAGAGCGCGGCCGGCCCCAGATGCGCGGGTTAGCCGAATATGCCATGAGCGGTCGCTTCCAGGCGGCCACCACGGCAATTTTGTTTGGACTGCTGCCGGGTTTCAGCATCGTCAGCGGCGCCGTCGTGGCGCTGGTGACGTTGCGGAGGGGCATGCGGGATGGGTCGCAGGTGCTGCTGTGGGCCTTCCTGCCCGGTCTGCTACAGTGGCAACTCGGTGATGCCAGCATGCTGTTCATGCTGCTGGGGGCTCTGCTGGCAGGAGGCGTGCTGAGACAGACGCACGCGTGGCAGCCCACCGCTGTGCTCGTCACCCTGTACGGGCTGTTGCTGCAGAGCAGCCTGCCCTGGCAGGTGGACTTCCTTGAACGGGTCCGCACAGCAGTCACCGGGCTGATCGATCAAGGCGTGATGGTACAGCTGGTGCAAGAGGGCGAAGTGGTACCGGCTACGCCCGAATTGCTGATGCAGGCACTGCTTCGCTACTACGGTGGCTACCAGATGCTGATGCTGCTGGGTTGTCTGATGCTCGGTCGCTATTGGCAGGCGCTGTTGTACAACCCGGGTGGTTTCCGGGATGAGTTCCACCACCTGCGCTTCGATCGGCGGGTGATGGCGCTCTTGCTGCTTCTGATTATGGCCGGCCTCTACGGGGGGCCACCGTTTTCGGAGTGGTTGATGATCTTGTGCGTGATGCCGCTCCTCAACGGCCTCGCAGTCGTGCACAAGGCGCTCGCCTTGCGGGCTGGCTCGAGAGGAACCGGTTTTTTGGTGTTGGCCTACTTGCTGCTGTTCGTGGTGGCGCCGGCCTACGTAGTGCTGGGGTTTGCAGACAGTGCGTTCGACTTTCGCAAACGACTGTCTGCTCCCTGAAACGATGAACGCGTTATTTGAACGAGGTGTCCAATGGAAGTAATCCTGCTAGAAAAACTCGGGCGCACGGGTGGCGTTGGCGACAAGATCAACGTTCGTGCGGGCTACGCACGCAATTTTCTCTTTCCGTTCAGCAAGGCCATTCCGGCGACCAAGGAAAATCTGGCCAACTTCGAAGCCCGCAAGGCCGAGCTGCTGAAAGCCGCCGCCGAGCGGCTCAGCGCCGCCGAAGCGCGGGCCAGCAAGCTAGCGGGTCTGGTAGTCACCATCAGCGCCAATGCCGGTGATGAGGGCAAACTGTTCGGATCGATCGGAACGCGTGATATCGCCGATGCCGTGACGGCAGCCGGCCATGCGGTAGGCAAGAGTGAAGTGCTGCTGCCGACCGGCGTGCTGCGCGAAGTCGGCGAGTATGACATCAACCTGTCCCTTGGCAGTGAAGTCCTCGTCGGCATCAAACTGCACGTCGTCGCGGCCTGAGCCGCGCTCCGCTCGCCGCGAAATCAAGGCTGGCCCAGTAACTTGCTGTCCCAGATGACCTGGGTGTCCAGCCCCTTGCGATACACCAACTTCGCATCGAAGTTGGTGTTGTCGTAACCCAGCACTTCGAACAAGGCTTCCCAGGCGGTGGCTGCGGTGGTTTCCGGCAACTCCGCCTTCCGCAGGCTCGTCAGATTGGCGGGATCCATCAGCTCTTCTGCCAGATTCACCAACCCCTCGTCCCGCATGCCGGCCAACAACAGGTACTGCGTGCCGCCGGGCGCAGGAAATGTCGACACCATGCCGTAGTCACGGTAACTGCTGGGGCCCACGGACAACCCGGAGCTGCTGGCGTATACCGCATCGGTCTCCACGTCGATCAACTCGTCATAGGTACTGCCGATGGCCAACCCCGAGCCGGCGAACATCAGGTCGGTGAGAGAGCGCAGGCCACTCAGCAGCCCAAGGTAGATGACATGATGTCCCACGAGGTCGTTGGTGTTGAGCTCGGACATCAGCTTGACCTCCACCCGGTCGCTTTTCGCTCCCAGGATCGCCAGCAAGGGTACCAGTACCTTGGAGCTGCCGGTCGGTGCGTAACTCATGTCGAGATTGCGGTAGCCAGCGTACTCGCCGTTGGCCTGCGCCTCGCGCAGTTCTTCGGCTGAATTCACGGCGAATTCGCGCACCATCCGCTCGACGTTACCCCGGCTGTCGTCTTCGCCCATGATGTAGTAGTCACCGATCAGCACCAGCACGGGCAGGTCGTCGTCCAGCAACGGGCGCCAGAGCGGATCCTCTGCCAGCGGACTGGTGACGGGCACCGTCCGCGGCAGCCACAGATTCAGAAGCAGCAGCAGGAGGGCTACCCCTGCCAGATAGGGTGTGTAATCGCGGCGATTGAGCGGCTGCCCGGTGATACTGACGCCCGCGGCCTGTTCGGCCGCAGGTCCTGGCGCCGGCGCAGCGTTTTGCGACACGCTGAGCAGGTACTGTCCTTTGGGGATGTCGATACGGTACTGCTCGGTGGCACCCTGACCGGCAAAGTAGGTATTGAGCTTGTTGCGCAGATGGTAGATGTGGACCCGAACCACGGAGTCCTTGCCGACATCGAAATCGGCCTCCCGCCCGAGCACCTCCATGGCGATGCTGATTTCCTTGGGTGTGGTACCCGCGATGGCCTGTTCGACCAGGTACTGCAGGATGGCGGCATACACGCGCGAGCGCCCGAGTTCGCCGCTGCGGATGATGCGATCGCTGAGCGCACGAAGCTCGTCGGCTGGAATCATGGGGGCACCGCTCGACTGCGACTGACGGCAGTCAGGCTAGGGGCACAGCGAGGCCACCGATTTTCCGGACTTCTGGTGGCGACACAAGGGGCAGCCCGCCGCGCCGCTGTCAGCGGAACTTGTAGCTCACACCAAGGCGGAAGGTGCGCGGCTCCGTCACCCGGCTCATGCGGCAGTTGATCTGGCCGCAGTCGATGTCATCCGCCGAGAGCCCGGCCGGGTCAAGGCCGGCAACGAAGGCGGGGTAGGAATAGACGATTTCCTTCTTGTCGGAATCGAGCAGGTTGATGAACTCTGCATAGACCGTCAATAAATCGAAGTGGCGGGCAGCACGCGTGCTGACAGTCAGCAGCGGATCGGCACGCTCGCTGTTGTCGGGCAGCAGGGCATAGGGCCCCATGTAGCGGGCACGCAGGCTGAAATCCCAGGCGTCGCTGGTGGCAGACAGGCCGATCTGGCCCGCCTCCTCGAGAGCCCCCTGTACGTAGTCCCCCTCGGGGTTGTCGACGTAGCGGGCTTTGCTCGTGGTGTAGACCGCATCGACCCCCAGCCAAGGCAGTGGCTGCCAGAACAGCGTCAGTTCCGCGCCTTCGCGCCGCGAGGCACCTTTCGGTTCCACGGCGTTGGAATCACCGACGAAGATCAGCTCGCTCTGCTGGCGCAGCCACCAGTACGAGGCCGTGAGCTTGACATCACCGATACCGAAGCGTGCACCGAGCTCGTGGCCTGTGCCCGGGGAAAGACCCGGCACCGGAGCGCTGGTGTTGACCACGCCACGCGCATCGTTGGAGTGGAAGCCGCGCCCCCAGTTGGCATAGAGCTCGAGGCGGTCGGTGGCCAGCCAGGCCAGCCCGGCCTTGGGCGAGGCCAGCGACGCCGTCTGCTCACCTGCCGCGCTGCCATCTATGCGTGCAGTGACGTCGAAATCGTAGTGATCGAAACGCGTGCCGAGCAGCAGCCGCCAGTCGTCGGCCAGCTGCCAACTGAGTTCGGTGAAGACACCCGCTGAACCCTCGGCCACCGCATTGTCGGAGATGGCTTCCACGAAGCGGCCCCGGTTGAAATGACTGACACCGACCTCGGTGACGTCGTCGTACCGAAAGTTGCCTCCCACGCTGAGGTCCAGCGTCCGGGTCAGGGCCCAGCTGCGGCTTGCGGCGCCACCAAGCACCCAGCGCTGGTCGAACTGACCGATCTGGTAGTCATAGGTCGGGTTGGATTTCATGTCCCAGTCATAATGCTGGAAGAACAGATTGGCATCCCAGTCGCTGCCGCGCAGCTGCGTGTTGAGAATCCAGCGACGGGTATGGCCGTCGGCGGTGGGGTCGAGACTGCAGAAAGCGTCGGCGCAGACCGGCGTATTGAGCGCGCGTTCCGGCACCTGCTCTGTCGGCCGCCACGTGGCGTCGTAGAACGACAGCGTGGTGGTGAGTCGCCCAAAGTCTGTGTCGCGCAGGTACTTCAGCCAGACTGCCTCGTGCTGGAGATCCTCCGGGCGCTGCCAGGCGCCGTCATACCGCTTGGCCTCGCCAACCAGGGTCAGGGTACCGCCGGCAAGGTCTGCGCTGTGGCCACCGGCCGCACGACGCCAGCCGTATTGACCGGTCTCGGTCGACAGAAACGAGCGCTCCACCCGGTCGATGGTGCGGATGAAGGAGGCCCCGGCCAGTGCGAAGTCCCCGAGGTCGGCCCGGTAAGGGCCCTTGCGGTAGTCGATACCCTCGATGGTCTCCGGAATGATGCCGTTTATGTCGAGATACCCCTGCCCGTGCCCGTGCGATCGCAGGTTCATGGGTACTCCGTCGAAGTGGGCGGTGTAGTCCGTGCCATGGTCCAGATTGAAACCGCGCAGGAAGTACTGGTTGGCCTTGCCGCTGCCCGAATGCTGCACGGCCACCATGCCCGGCATCGACTCGAGCAGTTCTGCCGTCTTCAACATGGGCCGTATCAGGAGGTCGGCGCCGCTGATCGATCCTTCGCTGGCCGCATCCGCCCTCCCGAACAGGTCGGTGGCACGACCGAAGATCACCTGCTCCTCGATCTGCCCGGCGCCGGGAGGCTGCGCCTGTTGGGCCAGAACCGGCAGCAGCGGGCAGCCGACCGCCAGCAGACCGGCGATGGTCTGGACGAGTTTGCGTTGTGGCTGGGTCATGGATCCTCCGTGGAGCGGTTCGCCTGTCTGAATGACAGCGGGGGCAGCAAGAGGCCCCCGCTGCAGACCATCATGGGGTGCGCCACGGCAAACTGGAATGAATTAACGGTTGCAGAACGGTTGGTCTCCGTTAACGAACGTTCGGGACCACGCAAACCTGCACCGCGGGGCCGGGTAGCGGACTTACCGCTGCCGGCAATTGTGAGTAACATGCCGCGGACTGCCGAGCCTCCCCCGCTGCACCCTGCCATGTCCGACCCCGCCTCCCTCGACAAGATCGCGACTCTCAAGGTTCCGCCGCATTCGCTGGAAGCCGAGCAGGCGGTGCT
>CANGUU010000088.1 GCA_947457195.1 Gammaproteobacteria bacterium | reverse complement strand
GCCGTGCTGGCCGGCATCGGTCTGGCGGCCATCGGTGAAAAAGGCGTGGCACTCGTGAAAGTGACCGATGCCATCGCCGAATTGATGCTGAAGATCACCACCTATGTCATGCGCTTCGCACCGCTCGCGGTATTCGGGGCGCTGGCCAATGTAGTGGCGATCAACGGGCTTGGCATTCTGCTGACCTTTCTCACGCTGGTGCTGGAATTTTTCTTCGGTCTGGTCCTGCTCTGTTCCATCCTGGTGCTCGGCGGCGCGGCCGTGCTGGGCCGCCGCATCTGGCGCCTGCTGCACCTCATCCGCGAGCCGCTGCTGATCGCTTTTTCGACAGCCTCGTCAGAGGCTGCGCTGCCACGATTGTTCGAGCAGCTCGACCGTTTCGGTGTGCCGCGCCGTATCTCGGGCTTCGTGCTGCCGCTGGGCTACTCGTTCAACCTGGATGGCACGATGATGTACATGAGCTTTGCCGTGGTGTTCATCGCCCAGGCCTATGGCATCGAGCTCGGCTGGCAGCAACAGGTGGCCATCCTGCTGACGTTGATGATCAGTTCCAAGGGTGTGGCTGGCGTGCCGCGCGCCAGCATGGTGGTGATCACGGCCACGTTGGCCATGTTCGGCCTGCCAGTGGAGGGCATCGCGCTGCTGATCGGTATCGATCAATTCCTCGATATGGGCCGTACCGCTACCAATGTCATCGGCAATACCGTGGCCACGGCCGTGATCACCCAGTGGGAGGGCAAGCTCGGTGACGAGCAGGTGTGAGCCGGAGCTCGTTGCGGCGCGCGCAGCCGGGCTGCCGCGACATCACCGCAAGTCGAGCAGCCGCAGTCGCAGCGGCGCGCTGCCGGTGAGCGTGAGCGTGGCGTGGTAGCGGCTGGCGCCCACGGCGACTCGCTCCAGCCGCAGCAGCCCGGCATCGAAACTGCCGCTGCCGGCCGCGGTCCCCGCTGGTAGCGCTGTCAGACGCTGCACGCGGAACTCCACCGGCTGCACGTCGCTGAGGTCGAGTCGGGCGCTGTAGGTGCTGCCACCAGCACTGAACGCCGGTATCTGCAGCTGGCCCACGTAGTAGTAGGAGTCCAGCGGCGTGGGCCTCGAAGCGCCACCACGGAACCGCTGGAAGAAGGCCCAGATCATCTCGTTCGCATCGATGCCCGTCACCGGCGGGTCGGCTGCACCGCGGGCGGCGTTACCGCCGGGCCAGGCATGGCCATTGTTGCTCAGCACATAACTCTCTACCGCGCCACCGCCGCGGCAGCCCTGCCAGAGCCGCCTGCTGTAGAGGGGCGTGCTGTCGTCGGAAAACCCGCTGCAGCCGTTGACCACCGCCCAATACTCCCCTTGCTCCGCAATCGGTCGGGTGGGCAGATCGGCCGGGTTGCCACTGAATGCAAAGCCCGTCAGCGCGCCACCCTCGGCCTTCACGCGCGTATCCGTACCGCCATTGAGAATGAGCGTCGGCATGGCGTACTCACGCAGCGGCTCATCGCCGAAGACGCTGCTGATCACGGGGGCTATCGCCGTGACCTTGTCGGCCAATTCGATGCCCGCGCGGTGCGCCATCATGCCACCGTTGGAAAGTCCGGTGACGTAGATACGCGCAGGATCCACCTTGCCGCTGGCAACGAGGTGGTCGATGAGCAGCGACAGGAAGCGGATATCGTCGACATTGCGGCGCAGGGCATCGGCACAGCAGTGGCCAGCATTCCAGGTCAGCAGGAAGCTGTCTGATAAGGCTCCGGAGCCGAACGGATACACAGCCACCAGCCTCTCGCGTGCCGCAACCCGGTCGAAGCCAGTCTGCTCGGCCATGTTCTGCCCACTGCCACCGCCCCCATGCAGCAGGATCACCAGCGCCGTGGGCGCACCAGCGGAATAGTCGTGCAACAGGTAGCGCCGCGGCGTCCCGTCGACGAGGAGGGTTTCATCGCTGAGGCTGGCACCCAGCGACAGGCTGGACACCCACAGCAGGGCAAGCAAGGACACGACACGCACGGCGCACTTCTCCCTCACGTCATGAACAGTGAACGCTGCAGGCGCGCCAGCGCCCAGGCCACATGCTCGCGCACCAGACTGGAGGGATGAGCGCAGCGTGCCTGCAGTGCAGCGATGGCCTCTCCCGTCCGGGGACCATTGCCGAGGCCCACCGCCAGATTGCGTAGCCAGCGTTCGTGGCCGATGCGCCGGATCGCCGAGCCTTCTGTGTGACGAAGGAAATCGTCTTCGCTCCAGAGGAACAGCTCCACCAGCGAGGACTGGTCGAGCCGGTGACGCGGTGTGAAGTCCTGTTCGCGCGTCGGCGTGGTGAACTTGTTCCACGGGCAGCACAGCTGGCAGTCGTCACAGCCGAATACACGGTTGCCGATCAACGGGCGCAGGTCGATGGGAATGCTGCCGTGCAGTTCGATGGTGAGATAGGAAATGCAGCGGCGAGCGTCGAGCAGGTTGGGACCGACGAAGGCCTGCGTGGGACAGACGTCGAGACACGCTGTGCAACTGCCGCAGTGCGCGCTGGCCGGCGCGTCCACCAGCAGGGGCAGATCAGTGAACAGCTCGCCGAGGAAAAACCAGGAGCCGGCCTGCTTGTTGATGAGCATGGTGTTCTTGCCGATCCAGCCGATGCCTGCCTTTTCGGCCAATGCCCGCTCCAGCACCGGCGCACTGTCGACGAAGGCGCGGTAGCCGAACACCCCGATTTCCTCCTGCAGCCGGTCCGCCAGCGTCTGCAGGCGTCGGCGGATCAGTTTGTGATAGTCGCGGCCCAGGGCGTAGCGACTGAGGTAAGCTTGCGCCGGATTCTGCAGGACCTTGATGGTCTCGACTTCGGCAGGCAGATAGTCCATGCGCAGCGAGATCACCCGCAGCGTGCCCGGCACGAGCGCCGCTGGGTCGGCACGCAGTTCGGCGTGGCGTTCCATGTAGGTCATCTCACCGTGGTACTGCCGTGCCAGCCAGTCGCGCAGGTGGTGGGCAGCTTGAGCGAGGTCCAGATCGGCGATCCCCACCTGCTGGAACCCGAGTTCGCGGCCGAGGCGCTTGACCCGGTCGGTGAGCTGCGAGAAGTCAGGCGTGGGCATGGCGGGAGACTCCGGGGCGCGCCTGCCGGCTCAGTCAGCCCAGCTGCGATCCGTGAGCCGGGCCAGCAGGTTGACACCATCCTGGCTGCGCTGCGCCCACCTGAACTTCACGTGCTGCAGGAACTTGGTGTTCCAGGACCGCTGGGCTTCCTTGCGGTCCTGCCAGTAGAGGATGAACTCGGGCAACTGCGCCTCGGCAAAGGCAGCGTCGATGTTGGCCATGGCCAGCACGTCGTAGCAGGCGGGATCCGGCTGGAAGTCGGGTGGAATGGGGCGCGGTGTACTGTCCTGCTCCAGCGCATGGCGGTAACCCTCCCACTGGCGGCGCACATGGGCAATGAAGCGACTGTTCCATTCGCTGCCCACTGTGCCCTTCTCGCGCCAGTACAGGACGAACTCCGGCACGGCGGACTCGATGAAGCCGAGGCTGATGCCGCCATGCTCGAGAATGCTCACTGCCTCCTCGCTCGGCTGCCAGTCGGGTCCCATCGACGACTCCATCACCCGCGCATTCTGCTGCGCGCGCTGCTTTTCCCAGTCGGCGATGACCCAGGTGAGAAAGGCACGCTGCCACGAGTACTGGGTGCTGCCGCGTTCGCGGTGGTAGAGGAGGAACGGGGAGAGACAGCGGTCGACAAACTCACGCGGCACGTTGCGCTGCGCACATTGCTGGTAGACCGCAGGCTCGGGCACCCAGTTGCCGGGCAGGGGCTGAGCCCTGCCATGGCTGCGACCCTGGGCAGGCAGCGCTGCAGCACTGCGGCGCTCCCTGCCATCAACCCGCGGTGCCGAGCCCTGATTGATGGCCAACCAGCAGCGTCCGTCCTCCGGCGCCCGCTCCACCAGCAGCAGGCCGAGTTGCTGCAGGCTCTGCTGGATGCGCTGGATCTGCTCAGGGGTCCAGAAGGGCAGGGCGGCCTGCAGATCGGCGCTGTCGAGGCAGACGAAGTCGCGATCCTGGCGACGCTCGGTCGGATGGCGCAGCAGCAGTTCGCTGAGCACGTGCAGCAGCACGGCTTCCTCCAGACCGATGGTGGCGGCCAGAGTCGGCGAAATGAGCAGCGGGCGTTCCGGAATGAGCGAGGAAGTCATGGCTGACGACGCGGTGACGGGGCGTCATTTGGGCAGATTGCCCGAGGGCAGTCAATCGAGCCGCTGGTTCACACCGCCCCGAGGGCGCGCGCCATGGCGCTGCGATCCAGCTCCTTCTCGTGCAGTGAAAGGAATACGGTGGCGACGCCATTGCCGATGATGTTGGTGATCGCGCGTGCCTCCGACATGAAACGGTCCACACCCAGCAGCAGGGCGATGCCTTCGAGTGGAATCACATCGAGTGCTGCCATGGTCGAGGCCAGCACCACGAAGCCGGAGCCGGTTACTCCAGCCGCTCCCTTGGAGGTCAGCATAAGGACGGCGATGAGCGTGCCGATCTGGGCGGCACTGAGATCCACGCCGTAGACCTGCGTAAGGAACAGGGTGGCCATCGCCAGGTAGATCGTCGTGCCATCGAGATTGAAGGAGTAGCCGGCGGGCACCACCAGACCCACCACCGACTTGGCGCAGCCCATGTTCTCCAGCTTTTCCATGAGGCTTGGCAGTGCGGATTCGCTAGAGGACGTACCCAGCACGATCAGCAGTTCGTTGCGGATGTACCTGAGGAAGCGCCATAGCGAGACGTCGCAGCGGCGCAGAATCCACCACAGCACTACGAACACGAACAGGGCCATCGTCGTATAGACACAGAGCATGAGTTTGCCGAGCGCGAGGATCACTGCGATCCCGTAGCGCCCGATGGCAAAGGCCATACCGCCGAAAGCGCCGAGGGGAGACAGCACCATGACCCAGCGCAGCAGGCGGAAAAGCAGATGGGTGGTGCGGTAGAAAGGGGCCAGAATTTTCTGCTTGCCGGGCAGCATTCCCAACACCGCACCGACGAGGATCGAGCCTGCCAGTACCTGCAAGGTCAGATTCTCGCGCAGCACGGTCAGCCAGTCGAACTGTTCGGCGCGCTGCACATAGTCGCTGACGTCGCCCTCCACCGGCACGACACCCACCCCGGGTTGCAGCACGGCGGTCACGGCCACTCCGATGACCAGCGCGAAGGTGGTCACCACTTCGAAGTAAAGCAGTGCCTTCAGCCCGATGCGCCCGACTTTCTTCATATCGCCCATCGAGCCGATGCCGGTGGTGATGGTGAGGAAGATCAGCGGGGCGATGAACAGCTTGATGATCTGGATGAAGGTGTCGCCGAGCCAGCGGGCCCGTACGCCAAGTTCCGGGTCAACATAGCCGGTGATGGCGCCCGCTACGATGGACAACAGCACCCAGAACGTCAGGTTACGCAGGAAGCCCGGCAGACGGGTGAAAAGCGCAGGATTCATAGGGCAGCCAGGGCCTCGCTGAGTTTGCTGACGGCCACCACCTGCATGCCCGCGATGGGCTGGCGCGGTGCATTGGCCTTGGGAACGATGGCGCGCGTAAAACCGTGCTTGGCAGCTTCCTGCAGGCGCTCCTGACCACTGGGTACCGGGCGGATCTCACCCGCGAGGCCAACCTCGCCGAACACCACCAGTTCGCGCGGTAGCACCCGGTCGCGGAAGCTCGACACGATGGCCAGCAGCAGGGCGAGGTCGGCGCTGGTTTCGCTGACCTTCACCCCGCCGACCACGTTGACGAAAACATCCTGGTCGGCCATGAAGAGTCCTCCATGGCGGTGCAGCACAGCCAGCAGCATGGCCATGCGGTTGTGGTCGAGTCCCACGGCGATGCGCCGCGGATTGCCGAGCTGCGAGCTGTCGACTAGGGCCTGGATTTCCACCAGCAGTGGCCGCGTGCCTTCCCACAGCACGGTCACCAGCGAGCCCGCCGCGATTTCGTCGGTGCGGGCCAGAAAGATTGCCGACGGATTCTTTACCTCGCGCAGCCCGGCTTCGGTCATGGCAAAAATGCCCAACTCGTTGACGGCACCGAAGCGGTTCTTGTGGCCACGCAGCGTGCGATAGCGGTTGTCGTCGCCGTCCAGCATCAGGAAGCAGTCGATCATGTGCTCGAGCACCTTGGGACCGGCAAGCGTACCATCCTTGGTGACGTGGCCGACGAAGAGCATGGCAGTGCCTGTCTGCTTGGCATACTGGATGAGCCAGGCGGCACACTCACGCACCTGCGAGACACTGCCGGGTGCCGAGGCCACCTCGGCGCTGTGCATCACCTGGATGGAATCGATCACCAACAGTTTCGGCTGCTGCTGCTCCGCGGCTGCCGTGATCTCGGCCACGTTGGTTTCCGCCAGCATCAGCAGCTGCTCGCTCGGCAAGCCAAGCCGGCGTGCCCGCATGCCGACCTGTTGCAGAGACTCTTCGCCGGTGACGTACATCGCCTTCAGCTGCAGGGACAATTGACACATGAGCTGCAGCAGCAGCGTGCTCTTGCCTGCGCCGGGGTTACCCCCGATGAGTACCACCGAACCGGGCACCAGGCCACCGCCCAGCACGCGGTCCAGTTCGCCGATACCGGTAACGATGCGCGGCAGTTCTTCCAGATTGATGGCGGCAAGGGTTTGCACCGCCGCCGATGTTGTACCGGCATAGCCACTACGCCGGGACTGCTGCGCCGCAGCGGGCGTGCGTGCTGCGCCGAGACTGATGCGGGTCAGCGTGTTCCAGGCATTGCAGGCGCTGCACTGCCCCTGCCACTGTGAGTGCTCGGCACCGCACTCGTTACAGACGTAGGCGGTTTTCGGTTTGGCCATGGGGTGGTCACTTCACGGAGCAGTTACCGCATGATAGCGGAGTCAGCGGTACTCGCGCCTGACCCGTGGACCGAGGCCCGTCAGCAGGGTGTAGGGGATCAGGCCACAGTGGTCGGCCACTTCCTCGAGGGGTAGCTGAGGCCCCCACAGCGTGACCAAGTCACCGATATTGGCCGGCAGATCGGTCAGGTCGATGGCCAGCATGTCCATGGACACACGGCCCAGCGTGCGGCTGCGGTGTCCCCCGACCAGCACTGGACAACCCGTGGGCGCCGTGACCGGATAGCCATCGGCGTAGCCCGCACTGACGATGCCCACGGTCATGGGCGCGGGGCAGATGAAGCGCGAGTTGTAGCCGATGCTGTCACCGGCTTGCTGCTGACGGATGCTGATGAGCCGGGCCTCCAGCGTCATGGCGGGCTGCAGGTCAAAGTGCGCGGGGCGGCGAGACAGATCCGACCAGGCAAACGGCGAAACACCGTAGAGCAGCAGCCCCGGTCGAACGATGTCGCCGCTGCAATCCAGCGCCAGCAACGAAGCCGAGGCCGCGATGCTGGTCTGCGGCGTCTGCTCGGCGAGTGGCTGGCAGGCGCGGGCAAACTGCAGCAGCTGGTGGTCGTTGAGCGGCGCGTCGGGTGTCGTGGCACTGGCGAGATGCGTCATGAGCACCACATCGGCCACCCACGGTTGTCGTCGCAGGCGGGTGAACAGGTCGGAGAGTTCAGAGGTTGCCAGTCCAAGCCGGCCCATGCCCGTTTCGAGCTTCAGCCACAGCGTCAGCTTCGCCCGCGGACGTTGCCGGCCCAGCGCCTGCTCGAGCCAGCCGAGCTGTTCCTGGCGATGGATGACCAGCTGGAAGCCGCCGTTCAGCACGCGCCCTGCATCCGGCTCCTCGATCAGGCCCTGCATGACGAGAATGTCCTGTCGGCAGCCGGCCTGCCGCAGCTGTTCCGCTTCGTCGATGTCGGTGACTCCGAACAGGTCGGCCTCGTGCAGGGCCTCGGCGCACGCCACCAGACCGTGTCCGTAGGCATTGGCTTTGATGACGGCCAGCACCCGGCTCTGCGGCGCCCGTGCCCGCGCAACCGCGAGGTTGTGGCGCAGTGCCCTGCGGTCTACGGTGGCGATGACGCGGGTGCCCACGTCACTCGCCCCAGTCGCCTTGCGACACGCCGCTCATGGGCATGAAGTTTTCGAAGCGCGTGTGCTTGCCGATGAAGCTCAGCTTGACCATGCCGATGGGCCCGTTGCGCTGCTTGCCGATGATGATTTCGGCGATGCCCTTGGTTTCGAGTTTCTCCGGTTCGTAGACCTCGTGACGGTAGACGAACATGATCACGTCGGCGTCCTGCTCGATGGCACCCGATTCGCGCAGGTCGCTCATTACCGGCCGCTTGTTGGGCCGCTGCTCCACGCTGCGGTTGAGCTGCGAGAGTGCCACCACGGGGCAATTGAACTCACGGGC
>CANGUU010000087.1 GCA_947457195.1 Gammaproteobacteria bacterium | reverse complement strand
TTGGCCAGCGCCCCGAATACCGCGAGCGGTGCGAAGCGCATGACATAGGTGGTGATCTTCAGCATCAATTCGGCGATGGCATCGGTCACTTTCACGAGTGCCACGCCTTTTTCACCGATGGCCGCCAGACCGATGCCGGCCAGCACGGCACACACCAAAATCTGCAGGATGTTGCTGGTGGCCATGGCCTCGAAGAAGTTGCGCGGCACGATGTTGAGCACGAAGGCGATGACATCGGTCTCCTGGACGTTGCCGACTGGGGCACTGGCCTGCAGTACCTGCCCCACGCCGGGCTGGAACAGATTGACCAGCAGCAGACCCAGCCCGATGGAAATAAGGCTGGCTCCCAGAAACCACAGCAGCCCTCGCAGCCCCACGCGCCCGAGCGCACTGTGATCGCCCATGTGGACGATGCCGACCGTGATGGTGGAAAACACCAGCGGCGCCACGATCAGCTTGATGAGATTCAAGAAGATGTCGGTGAGCAGCTTGAACCAGCGCACGATGGGGGGCAGCGCATCGGCAGGTATCCAGTGATGCAAGCCGGCACCAAGAGCCAGACCCAGCAGCATACCGGCCAGAATGAGGCGGGTGAGTCTTTGTTCCATGCCGGCAGCTCCACGAGAGTCGGGCGGCAGTATAGGGTCCTCCGGAGAAAAGACGAAACGAGACGGCGCCGGGAGCAGCAGGATCAGCCGAAGATGGGCAAGTCTTCAGTCATGCTGAAGGGAAACAGCTGCGCCAACGGCGAATCCGCGAGACCAAGGCGCTTGCGCAGCGCCTTGTGGACATGGGCCGGCTTGAGGGTAATGCCCTTGCTGTCGGCCTGCAGCGTCTGCGGGTTGATCGCGAGGGCGCGGTGGCCCGGATCCGACAGTCCAACCACGCGGTTGGCGAAACCGGCGTTCTTCTGCATCACCAGCATACTGCTGATGGGCCAATGGTCCTTGCCGTTGCCGCTGTTGTAGCCCGGGGTACGGCCGAAGTCACTGCCCATGACGACGGTGAGGCGGTCAGCGATACCGAGCTCAGCCGCGTAGGTCCACGCGTAATCCAGGGCGTCCGTGACGCCGGCCAGCAGGGGCGACAGCAGGTCGTCCTGATTGGCGTGGGTATCGAAGCCCCCCTGGATGACATCGGCAGACAGGGATACGCCGGCCTTGAAGGCCAGCAGCGCGATCTGCAGCTGTTGATGCAGGCTCGAGCCAGCATTGCCGAAACGGCGGGTGGCTTGTAACCGGTTGGCCGCCGGCAGTATCTCTGCAAAATTGGAGATGCCGCCCGAGCGCATCAGCGCATCGGCATAGCGCAGCTGCTGGATACTGGCGGCTTCGAGCGTACTGGTAGATTTACTTCTGGCCTCGAGACCAGCGGCATGCATTGCCGTAATGCGCTCCCAGTCGCTCTTGGGCAGGTAGGCTTTGGCGCTCGCCTCGGCAAGCGTCGGCTCGATCAGATTACGCAGCACGGTCATGTTGCCGACCTGCGTCATGCTCGTCACGCCCTGTGTGGCGGAAAAACCGCCGAAGCTGAGGTAGGGCATGGCTTGAGCCGTCTGCTTCACGCCGGCGAATAAGGCTGTCAGCGAGGGGAAGCCGCCGGAGTTGCGACCACTCCAGTTATGCCTGACACCGACCGTGTGGGAATTGGTCTGCATATCGACGCCGTTGATGATGAGCGCGTCCTTGTAATACTTGTCGAAGAACTTGGCATTCTCGGCGAAAGGCGCATAGCTGAGGTTGCCGGACTTGACGACTTCGGCCGTTTTCGCCCAGTTGTTCATTATCGGCTTGCCGGGCTGGTTGGTCTTGGGATCGATGAAACTGGTGACATCGAGACCGCCCGAAAGTTGTATGTTGATGAGAAAACCGCCGCCGTAGGTTGCCGCCTTCGCTGGGGAACCGCCAACACCGAGCATCAGGCCACCGGCGCCTGCCAGTGCCAACCGGTTGAGAAACTGCCGACGGGTTTCACGCGGGGATGTCATGGCGCTCACCTTTCCTTACTCGTGCAGGTAGTCGTAGTGGCTGAGCAGGTAGGCCATTACAGTCACCCAACTCTGTTTCATGTACAGCGGATCCTGGGCACGCGGTGTCAGCCAGGCGGTCACTTCGCTGGTCTTGTAGCTGACACGACCGGCCGTGTTTTGAGTCGGTGATCCAGGATAGCCCAGCGTGTCGACAAAGCCGATGTCGGTTGACCAATCACAGGCGAGCGTGCGTTGCAGCAGGGACGGACTGGCAGCGCTGGATTTGCGACTCTGCCAGGTCTTGAGCAGAAGATCATACGAGGCCAGTACTTCAGGAGAGGTCAGTGTCAGACTCTGCCCGAGCAGCTTGCTATGCAGTTCGACCAACTTCCTCTTGAGCATCTCCTCCCCGGCGGTCGCAAGACCAGGGGTCGTGGTCTCGACATTGAGCCCGGCCAGGACGGGATCCGTTGCACTCTGCTTGGCGGCCAGCGACGCGGTAATGGTGTACAGCCCTGGAGTCGTTGACGTGAAGGCGTAATCGGCTGTGCAAGAACTGTAGAGCGTAAGCCTCGTTGTAGAGGTAACGGCGGCACACGTACCAAATTTGGCGGCAGAACCGTTCAGGGTCGTGGTGCTGCCGTTTGGCGCCCGGATCTGCACCGAGGCCACGACAAGGTTCTTGTCGGCACGGCACGTCGAAGCGCTGGTGCTGTAGTCACAGGCGTCATTGAGGTGACTGAGTGTCACGTTGTGCGTGCCGGCGGGCAGCAGCAACTCCAGCGTCTGGGGTTTGAAATCAGTATCGGACGTGCTGGTGATGCTCTGGGTTACCGACTGCTGGGTCTGCGGCGTTACCCACGGGCTCAGGCCACCGAACAGCAGCCGGGTGCTGTCGGTACGGATGAAGTCGCCCAGTACGATGGGGCAGGACGATTCGAGCGCGTGTGTAGCCGCCACGTTGCTCATCAGGGGCGCCAGATCACGGGCACGCTTGGTGATGGCGAAGCTGTCGATGCCACCATAGAAGAGGCTGTAGGTGGTCTCGAGACCGTTGCGTTCCACGGCAGTATTGGGGTCAATCTGCGCGTACCAGTTGAAGCCGGTCAATGCGTTGGTCTTGCGACCCAACTGCTCGGGCGTCAGGAGCACCTCACTGGCGAGACCGGCGACGGCCCGCGCTTCCATCGTCAATGCACTGACCTTGGCCGCGCCCTGCCTTTCGGCGCGGTACCACGGACTGAGTACCAGATCTGCCAGCAGGCTCTTGAGCGAAAGACCGGATGCAGCGAAGCGTGAAGCCAGCGCAGCGATCTCCTTTTCCTGGGCCTCGAAAGCGCGCAGGCGAGCGAGGTAGTCGCTGTCTTCCTTGGCCTCCGGGGCCTCGAGCAATTCGCGGCCCATCACGGCGGGCCACCAGAAGCGTACCGTGGCGGAGGCAAAGCGGTTGTCCTTGACGATCTGGTCCGCCAACCAGGCCAATGAGTTGCCGGTCGCCGTCTTGCCCTCGAAACCGGGCACGCGCATGTCCCGGTACCAGGTATCGCCGGTCTTGTAGAGCGCAGGGTTGCGGGCCGCCTTGTAGCCGGCATCCAGCGAATCGGTTCCATTCAGCGCGATACGGTAGATGCCGTTGTCGCTGTAGTCCTGAAAAGCGCCTGCCAGCGGGTCAAGCACGGTATGACAGACCGTGCAGGCGGGATTGTTCATGGTGGGGTTGTTGGTGTCGGCCAGAGCCACCGGGTCGGTGGTGCGCTGGGCCAGCGCCTCGATGTCGATGCCGAGGAAGTTGTAGTAGGTCCAGCGGGATCTGGCCCGATTGCGGTTGGTGGCCGTGGTGGGAAAGCGGGCGAGGAAGGACTTGGAACTCAGAATGCCCACATGCGGGTAATCGATGCGCATAGTGGGTGGCGTCGTCAACTTTGGCAGCACGGCGCCGGTCACGAACTGGGTGACAGTTCCGGTGTTGCGCATGTAGTAACCTGTGACACGACCTGGCTTGAATTCACTGACGCCCGTGGCATCAGCGGAGAAGGCAGCCGTGCCCCCAACGAGCGGATTCAAAACTGGCGTCAGCATGTCGTAGTTGGCGGTGAGAATTTCCGAATAGGGCTTGTTGTTCTCAACCACGTACGCGATCAGTTCCAGAGGCGCCTCTTCAATACTGTAGGCCAACTGGTTCATCAACAACGTCAGCGCTGCTCGATCCGTGGCCGAGCCCGCGTCAGCCGACGTCTTCAGGCGCCAGTACTCGGTATTGAGGGCCGGGAAACAGGTACCACAGTCGTCGGACAGGTTGGCATCCTCATTGCCGCGCAACAGCAGGCGGTCATTGGCGCCATCCTTGAGAAACTCGTGGAAGTGGGGGCCACGCATCATGTCCAACAGGACCTGCTTCACCCCCGGATCGCCGTTCTTGGCTGCATAGGCCAGTTCGGTCTGCGTGGGCAGGCGTCCTGCGAGCAACAAAGCGGCATCGCGCAAGGTGTCCTGCGGCGACTGGCTGACGACGTTGTCAAACAAGCTCTGCGCCGAACCCGAGGTGACCTGACTGCCCTCCAGCAAATTCAGGAAGGTGGCGAAGGTATCGTAATCGTTGCTGCCAACAGCCAACTGGGTTCCCCCGAGATGGCCATTGCCACCGGAGACCTTGCCCAGCACATAGTCGTAGGCACTGGTCCGCGACTTGTAGAAGGTCGAAAAGATGTCGAAGTTGTCCCGACTGCGGGACGCGTCTTTCAGGAAACTCAGGCCGCTACCACCGGCTACCCCGCCCGCCGAGTGGCAAAGCACGCACTTGTTCATCACGATACTGTCGGCCACGCTGGATTCGAAGTAGCTCAGCGGGTCAGGCGGCAACTTGAACTCCATACTGGCCGGCGTGGTGCTGTAGATGACGGCAGTACTGCCAGCGACCTGATAGCCCAGGTAGTAGCGGCGAACCCCTGCCGTGGCGACCGCGCCGTTGAGCACGGTCACGAGGTTGCTGGACCCGAGCACCACGTCATTCTGGAAGGGCCGCAGCGCCGGAATCTGCCCAGACCATGCCTCCCAGGTGCCTGGGGCGGTGAGCATGGAGAACCGGCCATTGAAGAACTCGAGCACGAACACGTCCGCAATCTTGCCGACATGGGCGCCCTCTGGCGTCACGGTGCCGCGGATCAAGGCGGGTTGGCGCACGGTGGCGCCGTTTACCCAGTTGTTGCCGCCATCAATGGAAAGACCGAGGGCGAAACTTGCCGCCGTGGCCTTGCCGTCCGTGGTGCCCGCGGGCAGCAGCACCATGCCGCCAGTCGCGCCCAACAGCGAGGGCGCCGCCGTCAGGGCGGCCAGCACAGTGACCACCAGTCGCAAACCCATGAGACCTCCGAATGAAGAACGATTGTCCCGCACCGCTGGCATTGGCTCAGGAAACCCTGTTTGGTTTCTCTGCTGGCAGGACTTGGCGGTTCCTGTTGCCGGGCAACGACTTCTGCTCTCTGCGCCGAAGTTGAGCATTATTTTTCCACATTGTATAGAGGGACTCGGGGCGTGCCGACGTCCAGACGTCCTGCGAAGGGGCTTTGCTATACTGCCGGCCGATTGTTCGGAACCCGCTTCATGACTGCTTCCCGTCCCTCCCGCCAGAACCTGCTCGTCCTCTGCCTGGCCTTCGTCAGCGGCTTCATCATCATGGCCATCGAGTTGCTGGGGGGGCGCATCCTTGCCCCCTTTTTCGGTAGCAGCATCTACGTCTGGGGCAGCATCATCACCGTCTTTATGCTGTCGCTGTCGATCGGCTACCTGCTGGGGGGCCGCCAGTCGCTGCATGATCCCAGGCTGAGGCGTTATGGCAGCTTCTTTCTGGCGGCGGCAGTCCTGCTGCTGCCACTGATCCTGCAGGGTGATGCCCTGATGGAGTGGATGTTCCTGCAGGTTGAGGATCCTCGTTACGGCTCGCTGCTGGCCTCCATGCTGCTGTTTTTCCTGCCGACCGCCGTTCTCGGCATGATCGCGCCGTATTCGGTCCGCCTGCTGGTGGCAGACCATCAGCGCAGCGGCCACATCGCCGGTCTGCTCTACTTCATCTCGACATTGGGCAGTGCCCTCGGCACGCTCGCGACCTCGTTTTACCTCGTGCTCTGGTTCGAAGTGAACCAGATCCTGATCACAATGAGTCTGGTGCTGGCGCTCACCGGCCTCGGTGCCATACTTTTCGAACGGGGCAGTCCGGAACCGATCTCCGGCCCCTGAACCGCCACCCCGGGAGCACCCGCCCATGTATTTGCCTTCTGCCCTTCGGTCCCTGCTGCTTGCCTGCCGTGCTGCAGGCAAAACCGGCTGGCCTGCCGCCGCTCTGGCAGCGCTGCTGCCGGTCTTGCTTCTGCTGCCGGCGAGTGCCGGGGCGCAGTCCGGCCCGGTACGCACGATCCACCAGGAGAAGTCGCTGTATCGCAATATTCTGGTGACCGAGGACAACGAGCGGCGCTGCATGCGCTTTACCCTCACGGAGCTCGGCGGCCAGAACCAGAGCTGCCGCTTCCTCGACGATCACGACAAGCTGGTCTTCCCGTACGCCAAAATGGTGCTCACCAGCCTGCTGGTCCAGGACAATCCGCGGCGCATCCTCATCATCGGCCTCGGAGGCGGCACGCTGGTGCATACCTACAGCAGGCTGTTTCCGACCGCCGAGATCGTGGTGGCCGAGATAGACGAAGCCGTGGTCAAGGTGGCCGAGCGCTACTTCGACTACCGGAGCACCGGGCAAATCAAGACCGTCGCCGAGGATGGCAGGCTCTACATCAAGCGGGCCGGTCTCAGAAAGGAAACGTTCGATCTGGTCATCCTCGACGCCTTCAACGGCGACTACATCCCCGAGCACCTGATGACGGCCGAATTCCTGCAAGAAGTGAGAGCGCTGCTGCCAGCCGAGGGCATGATCGTGGCCAATACCTTCTCCAGCAGCCGGCTCTACCACGCCGAATCACAGACCTACGCGTCAGTGTTCGGGTCGCTGTTCAACATCCGCATGGCGAATACCGGCAATCGCATCATCGTCGTGTCGGCAGCCCCGCTGCCCGACAAGACGACTCTGGACCAGCGGGCCGCCGCGATGGGCGACCGCCTGCGCGCTTTTGGGGTCGACATCAGAGGGATGACGCAGTACGTGAAGACCACGCCAGACTGGGATACCAAGGCTCGCATCCTCACCGACCAGTATGCGCCGGTGAACCAGCTGAACAACTGACGCCGTCAGTCGAAGTCGAACAGCTCAGACAGAAAACTCTCGCGACGCTTGCCAACCCTTCCGTGAGCGCGCTGCTCGTCCTGATAGCGGCGCTCGTCGTGTCGCTCCGGTCTTGGATCCCGCGCCGATGGCGCGGCAGCCGGCTCAGGGCGTGCGGTGGCCGCCACGGAGCGCTCGATGATCTTGTCCAATTCGCCGCGGTCGAGCCAGACACCGCGGCATTGCGGGCAGTAATCGATCTCGATGCCCTGGCGATCGGACATCATGAGGTTTACGCCTTTGCAAACGGGGCACTGCATGGATTTGCTGCTCCTGCTTTCCTGAATAGGGCTCTACCAGACTACCGGCAGCTCACCGGGAGACCGGCGGTCAGGCTCGGCCTGTGAATGAAACAACCCCGCATTACCAGATTTTCACGCGCTGCTCGGGGGGCAAGTAGAGCGCGCTGCCGGGCTGCACGTCGAAGGCCTCGTACCAGGGATCGAAATTGCGCAGCACACCATTGGCGCGCGCCTCACTGTGGGAATGCGGATCGGTAGTGAGCCGTACTTCCAGATTTTCGTCACGGTAGAGTCGGCGCCAGACCTGGGCCCAACCAATGAAGAAGCGCTGGTCACCGGTGAAACCATCGATGATCTCGTCCCCCTTGCCCTGCAGCGACAGACGGTAGGCACGATAGGCCACGGCAAGCCCGCTGAGATCGCCGATGTTTTCGCCCAGCGTGAACTCGCCGTTGAGGAATTTCCCCGGCAGCACCTCGAAGCGGTTGTACTGCGCCACGAGGGCAGAGGCCCGCTCGGCAAAGGCCGCCGCGTCGGCTTCTGTCCACCAGTCGCGCAGGTTGCCGTTGCCATCGTACTTGCGGCCCTGGTCGTCGAAACCGTGGCTGAATTCGTGCCCGATAACGGCACCGATGCCGCCATAGTTGACGGCGTCGTCGGCGGCCACGTTGAAGAAGGGTGGCTGCAGGATCGCCGCAGGGAACACCACCTCGTTCATCGGTGGATTGTAGTAGGCGTTGACCGTATAGGGCGTCATGAACCACTCGCCGCGATCGATCGGTTGACCCAGCTTGCCGACTTCACGTTCATGCTCCAGACGACGCGACCGCATGACATTTCCCACCAGATCTTCGGCATCTACCGTGAGCCCCGAG
>CANGUU010000086.1 GCA_947457195.1 Gammaproteobacteria bacterium | reverse complement strand
TCGGTTGCGGATAAAGGAGCTGCGCACATGAAACGCCCTTGCTTCCCTTGGTGGAGCCTGGTTTTTGCCCTGCTGGCCGCAACGGCTGTACTCGGTCAGGAGGGCACTACCTGGCAGCGCAGTTCGCGCTACGTTGCCGTGCGCGACGGCACCCGCCTGGCCCTGAACCTCTACCGTCCGCTCAAGGACGGCCAGTTGGTCACGGCGCCGCAGCCGGTGATCTTCCTGTTCACGCCTTACCGCGCCCGCTACCGTCGCCCGGATGGCAGCGTCGCCGAACTCGACCAGGTGAAGCGGCTCGGGCTGGAGCGCCTGTTTGCGGCGGGCTACGTGGTGGCCGAGGCGGACATCCGTGGCAAGGGCGCCTCGTTCGGTGCCCGCCGTGGCTTCCAGGACCGCACGGAGGCCCAGGACGGCCATGACCTCGTGCAGTGGCTGGCGAGCCAGCCCTTCGCCAACGGCGTGGTGGGCATGGTGGGCTGTTCCTATCTCGGCGGCACCACCGTGCACGTGGCGTCGACGCGTCCGCCGGCGCTGAAAGCGATCTTCACCGGCGCCACCGACCTCGACAAATTCGCCTTCGTGCGGGCTGGCGGCATCACGGCCCAGTTCAATACGCGACCGGACGAGCCACTCAGTGACGACCTTGCCAGCCTGCCGATGGACGAGGACGGCGATGGCAGCCTGCTGCGGGCCGCCGTGGCCGAGCATGCGGCCAACACCCCGATGGCCGCGCTGTGGTACGGCATGCCCTACCGCGACAGTGTCTCGCCCCTGACCGGTACGGCGTTCTGGGAGGAGGTGGGGCCCTATTCCTATCTGGAGGATTTGCGCGCCTCGGGCATTGCCAGCTATTTCTGGGGCAACCTGCGGGATGAACCGACCAGCCAGGTCATCCAGGCCGCCGCCAATCTCGACAGCAGGCTGCTGATCGGTCCCGGCTCCCACTGCGTGCCTCCCCCCGACTACGATCTCGGTGGCGAGATACAGCGCTTCTTCGATTTCCATCTCAAGGGGATCGACAACGGCTGGCAGCACGAGCCGCGCAGCACCGTGTGGGTGGAGGAAGCCCCGACGGGGCAGCAGTGGCGGCGCAGCGACACGCTGCCGGGGGCGGCCTCCAGGCCGCAGGTCTGGTACCTGGGAGCGGAGGAGGGCGGCACCCTGCAGCAGCAGGCAGCGCCTGCGGGCAGCCGGCAATTCAGCGTGGATTACGCGGTCGGCGAGGGGGAGTACTTTGCGTTCTGGGTGGAGTCACAGGCCGCCCACGGACTGACCTTCACCTCGCCTGCATTGACGCAGCCGCTGACGCTGGAAGGGTATCCGCAGGTTCACCTGCGCGTGGCTGCGGATCACCCGGAAGTCCACGTGTTCGCCTATCTCGAGGAGATCGATGCCGAAGGCAGTGTCGACGTATTGGCCACCGGCCGGCTGGCGGCGTCCTACCGCGCCACCGCCGAGGCGCCCTACGACACGCTAGGTCTGCCCTGGTACCCGTCACGCGCCGCCGACAGCCAGCCGTTGCAGCCCGGCGAGCCGGTCGATCTTGCGCTGGCACTGCTGCCGGTCTCGCACATCGTGCAGGCCGGGCACCGCCTGCGGCTCACCGTGACCGGTGCAGATCCGCGCCAACGCAACCTGGCCGAGCTGCGCCAGGATCCGGCCCCGGTGATCACGTTGCTGACCGGAGGGGATGCCGCGCGACTGACCTTGCCACTGCGCGACTGAGGCTGGCCCGGCTTGACGGCGGCGGGCACCGCCGCTCATCATGCCGCGCGCAAAATTGTGCACAATCCGGGCACGCCCCGCACAACCCACAACCATCCTTTCCAGGGAAACCTCCATGCGTAGCTCCATCGCCACCGGTGTTCGTCTTGCCTTGCTGGGCAGCAGCCTGCCCGCCGCCTTTTTGCCCGCGGTCTTCCTGCCAACCCAGGCTCTGGCGCAGGCCGCTGCGGCCGAAGAAATCACCGTGACCGGTACCCGCGTACGCGGCGCCGAGCCGGTCGGCACGTCCGTACTGGTCATCGACCGCAGCAGAATGGCGGATGCCGGTCAGGTGAGCATCGACCGCATGATCAAGGACATCCCGCAGAACTTCGATCTCGGCGTCAGTGAGAACTCGCGTAACACCTCCGGCGGTGCCGGCAACATCGTGTACGGTAACACCGTGAACCTGCGCGGCATCGGTCCCTATGCCACGCTGATCATGATCGACGGCCACCGGGCCATCAACAACAGCCGCTCGCTCGATCCTTCGGTGCTGCCGACACTCGGCGTGGAGCGCGTGGAAGTCATCGCTGACGGCAGTTCGGCCATCTACGGGTCCGACGCCATCGCCGGCGTGGTCAACCTGATTCCGCGTCGCAACCTCGACGGTGTCGAAGCGCTGGCGCGCTATGGCGTGGCCGATGGCGGCTACAGCGAGCAACAGGTGGGCGTGGCCTTCGGTCGTCAGTTCGACCGCGGTCAGGTCATGCTTGCCTACGAGCAGGTGGAACGCGAGAACCTCAGCGGCGACGAGCGCTCCTTCTTCCGCTCCGACCAGACGGCGCGCGGCGGCAAGGATTACCGTGTCACCCGCTGCAACCCGGGGACGCTGCGCATCGGCACGACCACCTACGCCCTGCCGGCCGGTGGACTGACGGCGGCCAGCGCGGCCGGCCTCGCTGCCGGCACCAGCAACAAGTGCGATGACCTGCTCGGTCAGGACCTGTTCCCGAACCAGAAGTACGATTCCTTCAACGCCACCGCGTCCTACGAACTCAGCGACAACATCACGCTGGTCTCCGACGGTTTCTTCAGCAAGCGCACCTTCCAGCGGCTGCCGGCCTTTGCCTCGGCCACGCTGAACGTGCCGCAGACCAACGCCTTCTTCGTCCGCCCGGCCGGCTTCACCGGCACCTCCTACCAGATCGACTACAACTTCATCAATGACATCCCCCGCGACGCCAGCATCGGTTTCGCGCGTAACTGGGAAGTGAGCCCGGGCATCAAGATTGCGCTGCCGCGCGACTGGCAGTTCGACGGCGTTGTCACCTACGGACGCAACCACGATACCTCGGACACCCTGCGTGGTCTCAACAACACGGCGCTGAACGCCGCGCTGGCGAGTGCCGATCCTGCCACGGCCTTCGACCCCTTCGGACTGGGTCGTACCTCGCAGGGCGTGCGCGACCTCATCAGCAACCAGATCTTCCTCGCGCCCACCAAGAACAAGTTCGTCGGCTATGAACTGCGGGTGAACGGCAGCCTGCTGGACCTGCCCGGCGGTGCGCTGGGGCTGGCGGCCGGCTACGAGCGCCAGGACCAGGACGTGGAACTCGGCCAGGCGCGCGGCAATCCCGGCAGCCCGATGACCTGGCGCTACTTCGACCGCCAGGTCGATTCCGCCTATGCCGAGGTGCTGCTGCCGATCGTCGGTGCGGCGAATGCGCGGGGTGGCATCCAGCAACTCGACATCACCGCCGCCGTGCGCTACGACGACTACAGCGACGTGGGCGACACCACCAACACCAAGCTCGGTCTGTCGTGGAAGCCCGTCGATACGCTGAAGCTGCGTGCCAGCTACGGCACCTCGTTCCGCGCCCCGTTGATCACGCAGATCTACGGCAACAGCAACGCCTTGTTCGGCCAGAGTTACCAGAATCCCGCCGGCGGCGCGCCGCTGCTCGGGTTTGCCCTGTCCGGCCCCAATCTCAACCTGTCACCGGAAGAGGCTACCACCCGTTCCATCGGGGCGGACTGGGATCTCACGCCGGAACTGGCGCTGATCGCCACCTACTTCGATGTGGAGTACGACAGTCAGGTCGACAACTACCTGGCCAACCTGGCCATCCTGGCGCGCGAGCAGGAATTTGCCGGCACCGGGCTGATCCTGCGCGGCAGCGAAGCGGCCAATCGCGTGGTGCAGCTCACCGCCGCCGGCATTCCGCTGGCCCGCGGCGCCTTCCCCGCCGGCAATCCCGCCAACGTCACGCTGTTCGTCGACGGTCGCAACAATAACCTCGGCAAGTCGCGCACCAAGGGCATCGACTTCCAGATCGACTACCGTCTCGACACCAGCGAACTCGGCGCGTTCGGTTTCAATCTCAACGCGACCTACCTGACCGATTACCAGTTGGCCATCTCGGGCACGGCACCGTTGGTGGATAAGCTGGACCTCATCTTCAATCCGCTGAAATTCAAGGCGCGCGCCAGCGTCAACTGGGACTATGAAGCCTGGCATGCGATGGCTGGCGTCACCTACGTGGGCGGCTACACCAACGACGCGGTCACGCCGCGCCAGGCCGTGTCGGACTACACGCCCGTGGATGTGCGGGTGACCTATCAGCTACCGGAAAGCCCCGCCATGGCCATGCTCGGCGGTCTCACCCTCGGGCTGGAAGTACGCAACCTGTTCGACGAGGAACCGCCGTTCGTCAATCTGGCGCCCTCCGGCAACGGCAGCGGCGGTTACGATGCAACGGCCAGCAACCCCATCAATCGCCTGTTTGCCCTCACGCTCAACAAACAGTGGTGATCCGCACGGTCAGCCGGCGCCTGGCATTCAGAGATGCAAGCGCGCGTTGAGTTCGCTGATTGCGACGAAGCCCTCGAGGATGTGGTGGCGCATCGCGCGCTCCGCCTCCTCGCTGCGGCCTTCGAGGATGGTCCGCGTAATCACTTTGTGGTCGGCGTTGGCGCGGTCGATGCGCTGGGAACTGTAGAAGCTCGAGAACAGCAGCCGGTAGACGGGCACAGTGAGTTGGCGCAGGAACTGCGCGGCGTAGCGATTGCCGGAACCTTCGATGATGAGGGCGTGCCAGGCATCGTTGAGCTGGGCAAAGCGCGCGTGGTCTCCCGTACGTTCCAGCGCGTTCATGGCGGTCTGCAGTTTCTGCAGTTGCCGTTTGCGCTTGCTGTCGTCGCTGCGCGCAAATTCTCCCGCGGCGAGGCATTCGAGCGCCATGCGCGCTTTGTAGATCTGGTGCACCTCGTCCATGCTTAGTTGCCGCACCGACGCACCGCGGAATTCTTCGATGGTGACGAGCCCTTCGCTTTCCAGTCGCCGCAGTGCTTCCCGCACCTTGCCGCGACTGGCGCCGGTGTCGCGTACCAGATCGGCCTCTACCAGTCGCTGGCCGGGGACCAGGCGTCCCAATCGGATCCTCTCTCTCAGTGACTCCACCACGGTCCCGGTGGTGACAGGGGCGGGGAGTTCGGCGCCGAGGGTTTCTACGGTGGCTGCAGGGGCGGCTTTGCGCTGCATTCGAGCGTTTCCAGAAGTACGACCGGCCAAGGCGTCGGTCCCGAAGGAGCGCGCATGATCCATCATTTGCCGAGCGGCAGGCAATCGAACGGGCCGCTCGCCCTTGTGTTCACCGGCGATCTCGTGCTCGACATGCCCGACCCCGACCATTGGCTGGCAGGCATCGCACCCGCCCTGCAGTCAGCCGATGCCGCGATAGGGCATCTGGAAGTGCCGCACACCCACAGCCGGCAGGAATTGGCGGGTGACGTGCCGGCGCCCGGCGCCGACCCCGCGCACCTGGCGGCGCTGCGGCGGGCCGGCTTCAGTGCCGTGACCCTGGCCGGCAATCACATTGCCGACTGCGGGGCAGCCGGCATCGAAGACACCCGTGCCGAGCTGGCGCGGCTGGGGCTGGCCTGCTGCGGTGCCGGCAGTAACCTCGAGAGTGCGCGCAGGGCGCTGCGTCTGCAGGCAGCCGACGGACGCCGGCTCGCCGTGCTCAGCTACAACTGCGTGGGGCCGCAGCAGGCCTGGGCCACACCCGAGCGCGCCGGCTGCGCCTACCTGCCGGTGGCGACCGCCGACGGCGGACCGGTGCGCCCGGCGGCGCAATTCACGGCAGCGCTACCTGACGCGGCAGCCTGGCTCGGCCGCGACATCGCCGCGCTCCGCGACCAGGCGGAGTTGGTCGTGGTTGCGCTGCACAAGGGTACGGTGCACACCCCGGCACGTATCGAGTCCTATGAGCGACAGCTGGCCCGCTGGGCCATCGAGGCGGGAGCCGACCTCGTGATCGCGCATCACGCACACATCGTGCGTGGCATCGAGTTCATCGACGGCAGGCCCGTGTTCCATGGGCTCGGCAACGGCTGCGTGGTCACCGAGGCCTTGGCACCGAATCAGGCCCATCCGGCGCGGGCGGCCTGGGCCGAGCGCCGCAAGCAACTGTTCGGTTTCGAACCGGACCCGGCCTTCACGCTGGCACCGTTCCATCCGGAGGCCATCCACGCCTTCATGGCGCGTCTGCTCTGGTATCCCGACGGCACGCTGGAGTACGGCATCGTCCCGGTGCTGGTGGAAGCGCCGGGACGGCCACGGCTGGCGGTCGGCGACGAGTGCAGCAGAATCTGCGAGTATCTTTGCCGCATCACGGCGGATGCGGGCCTGCCGCCACTTGCCTTGCAGCCCCGCTCCGACATGGTGGTCATCCAATGAAGTCGTCGTCCCCGAGGATCGTTCGTGGCGTCGTCCTGGTCGGTGGCGCCGCGCTGCTGGGGGCCATGGCCATCGACGTGGTCGCCGTCATCGGGCGCCACACCGGCATCCCCCTGCTGGGCTCCATCGAGTTGGTGCAGGTATTGGTGGGGGTAGCCGGTGCCATGGCCTTGCTGATCGCCTGTCTGCATGACAGCCACGCGCGGGTGCGCCTGTTGCTGGTACGACTCGCTGATAACCCGCGGCGGAGCCTGCTGCGCTTCGATGACTTCCTCATGGCTGTTTTCTTTCTGGCGCTGGCGGCCGGTTCGGGCTGGATCCTCTACGAACTCTGGGACAGCCACGAGGAGTCCGAACTCTGGCGACTGCCTTACCGTCCCCTGCGCCTGCTGGTGGTGCTGACCTTGCTGGTGGCTGCCGGGCTGATGCTGCGCCGTCGCGCAGGCGGAGAGCGACCATGATGGCCACACCGGAAACCGGTCTGCTCGGCGTCCTCATGCTGCTCGGGCTGCTGCTGCTCGGTGTGCCGATCGGCGCCGCACTGGGCTTGGTCGGCCTTGGTGGTCTTTCGCTGGTACTTGGTGTCGAGCCGGCGCTGATCAAGGCGGCCGATCTGGTGCTCGAGACGCTGACGCGCTACGAGCTCGGTACGCTGCCGCTGTTCATGCTGATGGCGCATCTCTGCTTTTCCTCCGACGCCAGCCGTGACCTGTTCGATGCGGCGGCCCGCTGCGTCGGGCACCGCCGCGGGGGGCTGGCGCTGGCTTCGGTGGCCGGCTGTGCCGGCTTCGGCGCCATCAACGGGTCGAGCCTCGCAACGGCCGCCACCATCGGGCTGGTTGCCATCCCCGAGATGCGCCGCCATGGCTACTCCGATGCGCTTGCGACCGGCGCGGTAGCCGCCGGCGGTACGCTGGGGCAGATGATTCCCCCCTCGGGTGCCCTCATCGTGTTCGGCATCATCGCCCAACAGTCGATCGGCACGCTGTTCACCGCCGCCATCGTGCCCGGCCTGTCGCAGGCGCTGCTGTACCTGTTGGTGATTGCGCTGCTGGTGCGCTGGCGGCCTGCGCTGGCACCGGCCACGCCGAAAGCGGACTGGGCCGCGCGCCGGCAGGCGCTGGCGAAAGTCGCCGACATCCTCGTGCTGATGCTGGTGGTCATTCTCGGCATCGTGTTCGGCCTGTTCACGCCGTCGGAGGCTGCCTCGGTGGGGGCGGCCGGTGCCCTGCTGATCTGCCTGTGGCGGCGGCGCCTGACAGCGTCGGTCCTGCTGCAGTCGCTGGAAGATACGCTGAAAACCAGTGGGCTCATCTACGTGGTGATCGTCGGCACCCTCGTGTTTTCCGTTTTCATCAGCGTCACCGGCCTCGCCGATGCCACCGGCGCCCTCATCACCCGCTTCGAGGGCGGACGTGTGCCGACGGTCGTGCTGATGGCGCTGATCCTGTTGGCGCTCGGGTCGCTGCTGGACGGTCTGGCGCTCATCCTGATTGCAACACCGATCCTGTTGCCGGTGGTCACGAGCCTCGGCCTGTCGCCGATCTGGTTCGGTATCTTCATCGTGCGCGCGGCGGAAATCGGCTTCATCCATCCGCCCATGGGCATGAACCTCTACGTCATCCAGGGCATCGCACCCGACGTCAGTCTGAGCCGCATCTTCCGCGGAGTACTGCCCTTCCTCGCCGCCGATTTCCTGCACCTGTTCCTGCTCATCGTGTTTCCGGCGCTGGCGCTGGCGCTGCCTCGGTGGCTGGCATGACGCCGGATACCAACGCCGTACTCTCCCGCTGGCTGGCCGCACCGCTCGACCTCGTCGACACTGGCAGCGCACCGATCGGCTATGTGGGTTTCGATGTGCCGCCGGACTTGCTGTGGGCGAGCGGCCGCCCCTTCCTGCATCTGCCCTGGCGCAGC
>CANGUU010000085.1 GCA_947457195.1 Gammaproteobacteria bacterium | reverse complement strand
GGTCAGCTCCTGCAAATAGGACTCTCCATCGTTCCATAGCCGATCCTGATCGAGACCGAGGCCGGGCTCGCCCACCTCCACGAAGCTGTCGACCACCTCCATGCCCTGCACGATGCGGCCGAACGCGGTGAAGTTGTACATGCGCGCGGTCAGGTGGCTGTTGTCATCGTAATTGATGAAGACCTGCGTGGAATTACTGTTGGGGCCTGATTTGGCGAACGCCAGCGTGCCGCGCGTCAGCATGAACAGGGAAGGATCGTCGTCGAACGGCTTGTCCTCCCACGCCGCGTGCGGCTCGCGCCAGTTGATGCCGAACTGGGCCACGAAGCCCGGTACGACCCGAGATATCGGCGTTCCGTCATAAAACCCGCTCTCTACCAGTTCGACGAAACGTCGGACAGCGTTCGGCGCCGCGGCCGGATACACCTCCATCCGCAGGGTCCCGGCGCTCGTCGTGAATTCGAGGGTGGTGTGCGCGGTGAGCGCTGGCGCCAGCGACTCCTGCCCCGGCAGTGGCGTCAGCGGCGCGGCCACGGGCTGGGCACTGGTGGCACCGGCACCGGCGAGCCAAAGCAGGGCAGTCAGCAGCAGGGGGCTGGCCTTGACGTGTGCTTGCATGAGGAACTCCGAACCGGGGGCGCTGGACTTGGCGGCCACAGCATACCAGACTGAAATCCGCCTTCCAGCCCGCGCGAGGGACCCATGCCTGCCCACTCTGTTGCAACTTTGCTCGGTACCGCCCTGCTGGGACTGCTGACCGCAGCGTCCCTGCGGGCTGACCAGCAGGATCCGGCGCTGGAGGGCTTGTTCGACCAACTGCGTCGGGCAGAGGATGCCTCTGCTGCCGCTCCGATCGAGGCCGAGATCTGGCAGCGTTGGTGCTCACACAACGACCCCGCCCTGCAGAGTGCCATGCTGCAGGGCATCCGGTTGATGAACGCCGGTGACCTGCAGGCGGCGCTCGAGCTCTACACGCGACTGATCGAAGACGCACCCGACTTTGCCGAAGCCTGGAACAAACGGGCGACACTGCAGTTCCTGCTCGGCAACTACGCCGTCTCGGAGCTGGACATCCGCAAGACGCTGGAACTGGAACCCTTCCATTTCGGTGCGCTGTCGGGACGCGGGCTGGTGTTCGCCGCCCAAGGCAACTACGAGCAGGCGCGCGAAGCGCTCAATGCTGCACTGGAAGTCCATCCGACGATGGAGGCCGTGGTGGCCAACCTGCGTGAACTGGAGGCGCTGCTGCGTCAACGCGCGCGGTAAGACACACGCCCGGCAGGGCCGCGTTCAGAAACGGAATGTGTAGTTGACCTTCAGCGACAGGTCAGCCACGGTCGAATCGAAGCGGTTGTTCTTGTCGGGATCGATCATGCCCCAGTTGAGCACCAGGAAAGCCTGCTGACCGGCGCGCGGAATCCAGTGCAGACGGCTGTTGATGCCGATGTTCTCCGAGATGTTGTCGTACTGGATGAGATTGCTCCACGACAGGGTGGCGGAGAAGGCGTACTGCGTGGTGAAGCCGAATTGGCGCAGGATGAAACTGCCGGCCGGCAGCTCGATGTCGTCCACCGTGAAGGAGACGTCGGCACTGAAGTGCATGTTCGGTCGCCAGGTCACGTTGCCGCGCGTCTGCAGGTGATCGCCGTTGTAGTACTCACCTCCCTGCAGGAACAGGTTACCGGACCAGACGCGCTGAGTGCCCATCTGGGAACCGAAGAACAGCTCGGTATAGGAATACTCGCCGCGTGGAATCACGATGGGGCGCGCGCCGTTGGTCGGCCGGTAGATAGTGAACGGCGTTGCCAGCACCTCCTTGTTGTAGATGAGGCGGCTGAACCAGGTGTCGTTGGTATTGGTGAAGCTCGACACGCGCAGTCCGAGGGTTTCCGTCAGCAGCTTGCCGTCTTCCAGCGTTTCGGCGCGGTAACCGTCGAAGCCGTAGAGCACCGAGCGGAAATACTGGCCCGGCGCCATGAACCGTCGGTGTCCGAAGTTCAGGTGATGATCCTCGATACCTGTGCGGTTGACGAAGCCGACGGCCGGATTGAAGTTGTCCTCGACACGCTTGTAGTAGTACAGACCCTGCCAACCCTCGGCATTCGGCAGCAACACCCCGAGGCCGTAGGAGGCCGCGTCCTTGTTGGCGACACCCTCGGTCTGGCTCTGCTGGAAGAACCCGACGGTTTCCAGCGCCGAACCGAAGAAATTGGTGTTGCGGTAGCGCACATCCGTGCCGACCAGACGATTGTCCTTGTTCGACTGCGGATTGCCGTCGGTCATGATGGCGCCGACCTGCGTCCGGGAACCGAGGTTGTAGACGGCGCGCCCCACGAAGATGTTCTGGGCGTCGACACCGGGCTGTTCACCCTGGTTGATGAGCAACGAACCGACATTCCAGCGACCGACACGGCCGCTGATCTTGCCACCAGCCACGAGATCCACGGGCTGGCCAGAGGGGGACAGCCCGATCTTGCGCGAAAAAAACGGCCTGGCGTTCTGCCGCGCCGGATTGGGGGCCGCCGGTGAACCGGTCCCGGACACGGAGTTGAAGCCACCAGCACCGATCTGCCCGAACTCGAAGATATCGACGTCGCGCAGAAAGAAGTCGCGCTTTTCCGGAAAGAACAGATTGAAGCGGGTGAGGTTGACCTGCCGATCATCCACCTCGGTCGCCGAAAAATCGGTGTTGAGGGTCAGAGAAGCGTTCAGCTGCGGCGTCACCTTGTAGAACATGTCGAGCTGCGGCTCGTAGTTCATGTCGCTGGCGGGCGACAACCCGAACTTGCGCCGCTGCATCAGTGCCAGCGAGGGCACGACATCGAGACCGACGCCCTGACGCAGATTCTTCAGGCCGCTGATGGTTCCGGCGACGCTGGGATTCACTTCCCGGTTGCGGGACACCCAAGCGATGTTTTCGTTGGTGCGCCGGCGGATGCGCAGGAAGTTGATGCCCCAGGCCTCGGCATCGGGATTGAACGACAGCGTCTGGAACGGAATGCGCATCTCCACGGACCAGCCCTGCTCGTCGATCCGGGCTCCGGCCTCCCAGATGCCCTCCCAGTTGCCCTCCACGTCATTGATGTTCTGAAACAGTCCCTCCCAGCGTACGCCGTGCGGGTTCACTTCGAAGCGATAGCCATTGCGACGATCGAGGTAGGGGTCGAGGATCAAGGCAAAGACATCGTCGGCACCGAGGGCCTGTCCCTGGCGCAGCACGCGCGCGGCGACGGCAGCAGGGTTCGACTCGTACAAACGGGCCGATACGTACAGGGCATCGGCGCTGTAGAAAACCCGCACCTCGGTCTTTTCGCCCGGTTCGGCAAACTCCACCGGAAAGGTCTGATGGAAATTGTCGATGATGGTGGCCTGCGCCCAGTCGGCGTCGTCCAAGCGGCCGTCGATGTGTACGTCACCTGCCAGCTGGGGAATGCTCACCTGATTGCTGGGATCGAGAGTGATGGCAGCGGCGGCCTGCTGGGCTTCGACAGCGGCTGCCAGCAGCCAGAGGCAGGCGGCCAACGGGACTCTGCTGCTCATCTTCATGGGGTCGACGTCTCGGTCCTTCGTTCAAAAGCGAAAAGTGTAATTGTATTTGATCGTCAGATCCTTGTTGGTGCTGCTGAAGCTGTTGTCCTTGTCGAGATCCACCAGACCCCAGTTTAGTACCAGGTAGGCCTCGCGCCCGGCCTGCGGCACCCAGTGCAGCCGACTGTTGATGCCAAAGCCTTCGCTGACGTTGTCGTACTGCAAACGATTGGTCCAGGTGAGGTCGGGCGTGAAATTGATCAGCGAAGTGAACGACCACTGGCGTACGAGGAAGTCACCCTGTGGAAGGTCGATGTCGTTTTCGCTATAGCCGGCCGACAGGCTATAGCCAGGGCGCGGCTGCCAGGTCAGGTTGTAGCTCGTCTGCAGGTTGTCGCCGTCATAGTACTCTCCCTGCGTCAGGTTCACGCGACCCGACCAGGTGCGTTGGCCACCGGTGCTGAGTCCAATCGTCCCCTGACTGAAGCGGTAGTCGCCAGCGGGAATGACCACACGGCGTCGGCCATCGGACTGCCGATAGATGACGAAAGGTCCCGTGAGCACTTCCCGCCGCTGTGACAACCCGATGTTCACTACATCGTTGGTATTGTTGTTGGCGTTGGCTCTGAGCAGCAGGGTCTCGGAGATGACGGCACCGGTCACGCTGCTCTGGTTGCGATAGGCATCGAAACCAGCGTAGACCGAGCGGATCTTGCCGCCCGGCTGCAGGAACTTGCGGTAGCCGACGTCGAGCGCATGGTCGTCGATGTCACGCTGATTGACGAAGCCGAGCGCGGGATTGAAGTTGCCATCGATGTGCTTGAAGGTGTAGCCCCCGCGCAAGCCATTGGAATTGGGCGCGGAAATACCGAAGCCCCATGCCGCGTCGTCCCCGCTCTGCAGTGCACTGTCGCTCTGCTGGTACCACACCTCACTCTCCACCACGCGCCCGCCGGGCAGACGGGAATTGCGGTAGCGGAAGTCGGCGCCGATCAGACTGTTGTCGCGGTTGGAACGGGCATCGCCGTTGGTCGCGATGACGCCGAGTTGCGATTCACGCCCGACGTTCAGTGCGGCCCGTCCGACAAAGACGCTTTTGGCAGCGACCCCGGTCGCCACATCCTCGTCCTGGTGGACCAGCAGGGACCCGACGTTCCACTCACCGACACGACCGCTGAGCTTGGCCCCGACATTTAGATCAACGGGTCGCCCGTTCGCCGACAGACCGATATTGCGCGAAAAGAAGGGGCGGCCATTCTGCTGGGCAGCATTGGGGATGGCTTCGTTGCCCTCCTGACCGAACACCGTACCGCTGCCGATGCGTCCGAACTGGAAGATGTCGGTGTCGCGGATGAAGAAATCACGGCGCTCCGGGAAAAACAGACTGAAGCGCGTGAGGTTCACCACGCGGTCGTCTACATCTGCGGCGGAAAAGTCGGTGTTGAGCGTGAGGGCGGCGTTGAGCTGTGGCGTCAGTTTGTAGAAGACGTCAAGCTGCGGCTCCATCGAGTTGTTGTCGACCGCACCCGTTGGGGTAAAAACCCGCTCTTGCCGTGCGACCACATAGGGCACTACATCCAGCCCCAGCCCCTGCTGAAGACCGGTGAGCCCGACCGCGTCCCCGGCAATGCTGGGGTTGATGAGGCGGTTACGGGAAATCCAGCCGATTTCCTCGTTGTTGCGGCGGATGGTCCGCCGGAAATTGATTCCCCATTGAGCGTTGGCCGGATCGAAAGACAAGGTCTGGAAGGGAATGCGTATCTCGGTGGTCCAGCCCTCTGCATCGATGCGCGACTTGGCCTGCCAGATACCAGTCCAGTTACGGTCCATGCCGGACACGTTCTGGTAGATACCTTCCACCCGTACCCCGTTGGCGTTGATCTCGAAAAGGTAACCGCTGCGGCGGTCGAAATACGGATCGAGCATCAGATTGAAGGTGTCATCGTTTTGCAGCCCCTGACCCTGCCGCATGACGTTGGCCCGGATGAGCGCCGGGTCGGTCTCATACATGCGCGCGCTGACCAGCAGGGCGTTGTCGGTGTAGAACACGCGAACCTCAGTGCGCTGGCTGGGCTCGCCGTACTCGACCGGATTCATCTGGTGGAACTCGTTCACGATGGCTGCCTGCTGCCACACGGCATCGCCGAGATCGGCGTCGATGGTGGGCTCGCTGCCGAGGTGCGGCGGTTTTACCTGCTTGGCACCGGTGGCTGCCTCCACGGCAGGATCTCGGGCGGTTGCCGCCAGTGCGCCGTCCGTAGCAAGGAGCAACAGGGCAGCGAACAAAGGCGTCAGCAACAGTCGGCAGCAGCGGGGTCGTTCAGCGAGGCGCATGAGCATGGGCGGGGTAGTGCAGCGAAAAGCGGCAAGCCTAGCCCAAGGCACTCGGCCGGCTCCACGCGCCCGCTGGGAATTGCCGATGCCGGCTGCCATGTTCCGCTTTGCTTGCACAAAGCGGCCGGGGCAGCGCAGTGGCCCGTAATGCCGCGCTGCCAGCGCCCGCTGAATGGCGGGCCTGGCGCGTCGTGCTAGAGTCGCGCCGCCCGGGCAATCGCTGCCCTTCCCGCGACTCGACTGCCACCACAGCGTATGACTGACAGCCCGCCCGACAAGTACCAGATGTTTTGTAATCGCCTGCGCAAAGTCTGGACGCACCGACGCAAGCAAGCCCGCACACAGGGGGTGGCCTGCTACCGTCTCTACGATCTCGATCTGCCGGAATTTCCATTCGTGATCGATCTCTACGATCACCATGTCCATGCGGCCGAGTACCGGCGGCGGCACCAGCTCACACCCGAGCAGCACGCCGACTGGCTCGAGCAGAGCCGTGAATGCATGGCCGACGTGCTGCAGGTTCCGCAGGAGAACGTGCACCTGAAGATACGTGAGGTGATCAGTGACCGCCGCGAGCAGTACGGGCACTTCGCGCGCCGCAGCGTGACGGCAGTAGTGGCAGAGCATGAGGCCCGCTTCGAAGTGAATCTTTCCGACTATCTGGACACCGGGCTTTTTCTCGACCATCGGCCAACGCGGCAACGTGTGCGCAGCGAAAGTCGTGACCGCCGGGTGCTCAACCTCTTCGCCTACACCGGCTCCTTTTCCGTCAATGCGGCCCTCGGTGGCGCCAGCCGTGTGGTCACGGTCGATCTGTCCAATACCTATCTGGAGTGGGCCAAGCGGAATTTCCACCTGAACGGACTTGTCGTGAAGGATGAAGACTTCATCGCAGCCGACGTGATGGCGTGGTTACCGACCATCGCCCCCGCCAGTTTCGATCTGGTGGTCTGCGATCCGCCCACGTTCAGCAACAGCAAGAAAATGCGCGGCATTTTCGATGTACAGCGCGACCACCCTGCTCTGCTCAACCTCTGTCTTCGCCTGCTGTCCCCCGCGGGTCAGCTGTACTTCAGTACCAATCATCGCCGCTTCCGGCTCTACGACGAACACATCACCGGCGCCACCATTCGCGACATCACGCGGCAGACCACCGGTTTCGATTTCGAGGGCAAGCTCGAGCGGCAATGCTTCCTGCTGCAGCGGGCCTGACTGCGCTGGATCAAGTCCCGACCGGCGGAGCAGCCTAGACTGGCAACAGGAGCGCCATTGGGGCGGCTCCGCTCAGCAGTCTCGGGAGGCTTGCGATGAACAAATTATTGGCGCTGTTGCTGCTGTCCGCACTCGGTTCGCTGGCAACAGCCCAGACCGACTATGTGATCTTCAGCGGCGGCGTCGGGGAGGAGGAGCGCGCCAGCGCACCAGCGAAAGGGACGCGGCTGATCTTCATGGGAGACGCCGGGCATTTCGTTGCCAACGTCAAAGTGACGGTCACCGACAGCAGCGGCAAACGGCTGGTGGACACCACCTGCCCCGGTCCGTGGCTGATTCTCGACCTGCCCCCGGGCAGCTACGACCTGCGGGCGGAACTCGCTGGCAAGCGCACGGGAGGCCGGCTTACCGTTGGACCGGCACCGCAGCAAGTGGCCTATCGGTTCACCGGGCTGTAACGCCCGATGCTCCTCGCGGGAGCGTGGGTACGCGATCTCTCAGCGGGGCGACAACTGTCGGCCACTGCGGACGCTCAGTTGCCCTGGTAACTGATGCGGTAGATCACGCCGTTGTGATCGTCCGACACCAGGAGGGAGCCATCCGCTGCCTGCTCGATATCGACAGGTCGACCCCAGTAGGTGTTGTCCTCCAGCCATCCGGTGGCGAAGTCCTCGTAGCCGACGGCCCGCCCCTTCTCGAAGCGCAGCAACCGCAGGCGGTAGCCGTCGATGGGATTACGATTCCAGGAACCGTGGTACGCCGCAAAGAGCTGGCCACGATACTCGGCCGGGAACTGCTTACCGGTGTAGAACTCGATGCCCAGACCGGCGTTGTGGGCCGGAAGTTCCAGGACGGCCGGGGTAAAGGCGTTGTCTGCCAACGCGGTCGGGAACTCCGCATCCACCAGATCCTTGCCGTAGCGGTACGGGAAACCGAAGTGCAGGCCGGCGACCGGCGCATGATTCAGCTCCTCTGGCGGACGATCGTTGCCCCACAGGTCACGGCCGTTGTCGGTGAACCAGAACTGGCGCGTGGTGGGTTCCCAGTCGAAGCCCACCGTGTTGCGTACACCCCTGGCGAACGTTTCGATATTGCTGCCGTCGAGGTCCATGCGAAGGATCAGTCCGTGACTGCTGTCCGGCTCACAGATGTTGCAGGGCGCACCGACCGGCACGTAGAGCTTGTCGTCGGGACCGACCGCGATGAACTTCCAGCCATGGTGGTAATCCTCGGGCAACTGATCGGCCAGGATGGTGGGTTCCGGCATGTCGAGCAGCCGACCGGCGATGTCCTTGTATTTCAGGATGCGTCCGAGCTCCGC